>JAAUSA010000236.1 GCA_012031975.1 Alkalinema sp. RU_4_3
AAAGCTCTGGCGTGCCCTCGGACCCACCCCACCAGCCTCGATCGCCTCCTCGAAACCACCCAACTGCCCATCGCCATCGCCTCCAGCGGCCTCCTCGAACTCGAACTCCTCGGCCTGATCACCCAGACCCCCGGCATGCATTACACCGCGCCCTAACGCAGCACCATGGGCTGCAACCCTAGTTGCCGAAACCGAGGATTTGTCAGGCTTAGCCGACTCTGCACCCAAGGCATCAGCTCACTTTCATCCACCATCACAAAGCCCAATTGCTGGTAGAAGGCGATCGCCCCCGGCAGACTAGCCAAATACAGGGGCCGCCGACATTTCTTCACCAACTGCTCCACCAAGAACTGCCCCAAACCCTGGCGCCGGAGGGATCGATCGATCACCAGATCATACAGCTCCCCATGCAGATCATAGTCCTCCACCCGCCCACAGCCCACGATCACCCCCCGCCGATCGAGCACCCAATAGCGCTCCCAATGCAGTCCATCATCTAGGGCCGCCGCCACCAAACCCACGATCAGCAAGACCAGCAGGGGCACCATCGCCATCAACCAAGGCCAAAACAGCCCTGGATAGGCCCAGCCCAAGCCCGCCAGCAGCGCCATAAAAAATAACAAACCCAACCCCAATAACGTTTTGTAACCGCGCCAGCGATCGGGCAACAACTGCTGCGTCAGCCGCCGAATGGCCTGACAATCCCGCCTTTGCGCGGGTCTCAAACAGCATCCTAGGGGTCCAACAGCCATGGACATAATTCTTCAACATCCAGCCATGAAGGAACGAATTAGCATGAATGGGGTCGAAGATCCAAGGTAAATCCCGATTCACCTATTCCCAAGCTACCACTTTCGCGATTCCGAACCCAGGAAACCGCTGCAAAAGACATAACTTTCTACCCAAATAAAAAAGTGAGGGTAGCATAAAGGAAGTTTCCTGCGGTGCATTGAAATTTTTTAGGAGACCTAAATACATGCATAAACGTCGTGCTCTCGATCTACGCCGTGCCTGTTCCGATTTACTGAACCACAGTATGGGCTGGCTAGGCTCTGCAGACAGATGCCCCATCTGCTGTATTCTGCCCCCCCACATGGTCGATGAAGTGATTAAAAACGGCGATGCGGACGATCGCGGTTTTGCCCTTGAGACCCTGCGGATGTCCGAGCAGTTCCGGGGCCGCCGCCAAACTGTGGCGCAGTTCCGAGGGCTGGTCACGCCAGCGGGCGAAAAGCGCCGTACGGTCTATGATGCCAAACAGGGCCAAAAACTGCCGGGGACGATTGTCCGGTCGGAGGGCGGACCTCCCTCGGGCGATCCCGCTGTCGATGAAGCCTACGATGGCTCTGGGGCGACCTACGATTTCTTCAAGGAGATCTTTGAGCGTAACTCCATTGACGGAGAGGGCCTGCGCCTAGATTCCACGGTCCACTTCGACAGGAGCTACAATAACGCCTTTTGGAATGGTACCCAGATGGTCTACGGCGACGGCGATGGCCGGATGTTCGAGCGCTTTACGAAATCCATCGATGTGATTGGCCATGAGCTGACCCACGGGATTACCCAGTATGAAGCGGCCCTTGTGTATCAAGGCGAACCGGGCGCCATTAATGAATCCATGTCCGATGTGTTCGGGATTATGGTGAAGCAGTATGCCTTGAAGCAGACAGTGGCGGATTCCAACTGGATCATTGGTGAAGGACTGTTTACCAGCAAGATCAAGGGGGTTGGGATTCGATCGATGAAGGCTCCGGGCACCGCCTATAACGATCCCGTTTTGGGCAAAGATCCCCAACCCGATAGCGTCAGCACCATGTACAAGGGCCGCGCTGACAACGGCGGTGTCCATATCAACTCAGGTATCCCCAACCGGGCCTTCTATATTGCCGCCACAGAGATGGGCGGCTATGCCTGGGAGAAGGCTGGGAAGATCTGGTACATCACCCTGCGCGATCGCCTGCGTTCTCGGGCCAATTTCCGCAGGATGGCCACGATCACCCTATCGGTGGCGACGGAGCTCTATGGCGGCAGTAGTGCAGAATTCAAGGCCGTTGAGAAAGGCTGGAAAACGGTCGGTGTTTTGTAACAATCATTCCTAATGAAGTTTCGGGATTGTGAGGGCGATGTTTTATAATCGTCATTACAATCCGTTTTTTTTTCAACCTGTTTCCCTGGGGAGATCAAGCCATGCATATCACAGTCGAGCGAAGTGGTGGATTCATTGGCGTACCGATGACGCGAGAGTTGGACACAACAAAGGTGAGCCAGCAGCAATCCATAGAACTCGAAACCTTGCTTGGGGCCGCTGACTTTTTTAATCTCAAGGATGCCTTGACCCAGGAGCCCGATCGCTTCCAATACAGCATTAAGGTTAAGAACCACGACCAATCCCACGAGATCCACGTCACTGAAACCCAAATGTCAGATAATCTCTACGCTCTGATGGAAAAGACCTTGGAGTTATCGGCGTAAATAGTCGATCGTGGTATTATTAGTCGGCGCGATTAATATGGATGCCTCACTTTATGAATGGTTCTATGGAAGCAATAATCTCTGCTGCTCAACCCTTAAGGAGTGGCGTTAAAGTCGCTTTCATGGCTTTCATCTTGGGGGGAGCCTTGGTATGGCAGTCGAGTGCGGCGATCGCTGCGCCGAAGTTACAGATTGTGCCTGCCGATCGGCTATCTGTGTCTGGTATTAAAAACGAGAAACCGACGCGCAGTCTGGTTCTGAGGACGGATAGTAAGATTGATAATCTGAAGGTGATTCCGACGGATTTGAGCAGTAAGGATGGGAAGGAGGTTTTTGCGGCGCAGTGGGTGAAGCCAGCTATTCCAGAGTTGATGGAGCTGAAACCAGGGGCTCCGGTGACGATTCCGATCGCCTTTAATTTGGAAAAGTTGCAGACCAGTGGAGATTTTAGTGGCGTCCTGCTAATTCAGTATGAGGGCGGAGAGATGATGATTCCGCTCCAGGTTCAGGTAAAGGATGACTGGCCGTTGGCTGGCTTGTGTTTGGGATTGGGGGTGGGGGTTGCTTTGCTGTTGGCTTGGTATCAGTCGGAGGGGATGGAGCGCGATGAGATCTTTGCAGCAGATGGGGCGGGTGGGGTTGCAGATGAAGGCCGATGGGGATCTGCCTGAGTCTTTTAGGGCGACTATTGCGCGGGGGCTGATCGTGATTGAGACGGCGATCGCCGAGAAGCGTTGGGAGAATGCCCAGCAGCAGGCGGCCCAGGTGCAGGTGATTTGGGATCGCTGGCGGCAGTGGCGATCGGATTGGTTGAAGCAAATTGAGTATAAGACGACACAGCTTGATAAATGTTTGAAGCAGGAAATTGCTCCTGATACAGTCTATGGTCGGGCTTTGAAGGTGAGTTTGGAGCGGTTGACCAATCAGATGGCGACCTGTGAGACGCCGGAGGTTTGGCGGGGGCAGCTGGGGGAGGTGCAGGAGCAGATTGTTTTTTACCAGAAGGTGAGGGCGGATTTGGATAAGTTGGGTGAGCAATGGGATGTTGTTGGTATGGTTGATTCTGAGGCTGCACAAGGATGGAATAAGGTTGAGTTCCTTGACCAGCTTGATGAATTGAAGCCGACGGATGAGGCGGGGAAGAGTCAGTTGAAGGCGGCGATCGCCGAGGCGAAACAAAAGAGTGCTGAGGCAATACGGGACCTCGGCGCTGCTGCTATGGCTGGACAGGTGGGTGCTAGGGGTGTTTCTCGGGCGAGTGGGGTGGTTGGGGAGCCGCCTTCGCTTTCGAGTAGTGATCCAGACAGGATTGTTAGGGTTGCGAGTGCTAAGTTGAGGCTGTTTCGGATTGCGGGGCAGGCGATCGCGCTCTTGATGCTGACGGGGGCGGGGTTTCAGCAGTTGTATGCAGGGAATGTGACGTTTGGGGCGGGGGAGCGGGGATTATTGAGTTTGTTAGGTTGGGGGTTTGGGGCGGAGGTGACGCGGGATTCGGTGACGGAAGGCGATGAAGAAGATGCGGTTGCCGGGGTTTAAGGAGGAGTAATACCAGATCAAACTATTGTTGCGACAGTGATTCGCCCCTAAGTCCCCCAATTCTGGGGGACTTTGAAACGATTCTGGTGAAAATTTTCTGGAATTGGTTGCGATCCTATTGTATCTGGGATAATGTGTTTCTAATTATACGTACGAATTATGGGTGAGCAAGGAACGATCGATCAAGTCTCCAAGGGCGGGAAGTATTTTGCGCTCCTAGTTGGTGTCAATAAGTATGCTGATGAGAGAAGGTTTCCTTTGCTGTCGGGTTGTGTCAATGATGTAAAGGCCCTAAAAGATATTTTGACAAAGCTTGGCTATTGTGAAGTTATTTGCTTGTATGATGGCGGATTGGAAGAGCCGACAAAGGATAATGTTGAGTGTCAGTTGCAGTATTTGTCTGGTGTGATGGCCAAGGAAGACACGCTGTTGGTTCACTTTTCTTGCCATGGCCAACTTCACGAAGACTTGCCCGTCCTGATTTTGAAAACGACGAAGCTGGTGAATCAGGGGTTGTCTATTATTGACTTGAAGAAATGGATGAGTGCTACGGGTTCGGATAAATTAGTTTTGTCGTTGGATGCTTGCTATAGCGGGGCGGCAGTGGAGAGAGCGGGTGAGGATGGTGAGAGTGAACGGTTTATTCAAAACGTATTTGAGAATGCTGAGGGTTTCGTTACGATCGCCTCTAGTCGAGGACAACAGAAATCCCAAGAATTAGCTAAGGAAAAGTATGGGCTGTATAGCTATTATTTCATTGAGGGGCTTCAAGGCGCTGCTGTTGGGAAATCAAAACAGTCTTTTGTGACCACGGAGGATATTTACAAACATATTTTGCATAGGGTTCGCGAAGCCTGTAAGAAAACGCCGGGGATTAGTCAAGATCCTGTGCGGCAGGCGGGTGGCTGTGGTGAGATTATGCTGGCGGATTATCGGACAAAGCGTAGTCTGCTGTTTTAAGCTAGAGCCAAATCTCTACCAGATTGATTACCATGATGCCCGCGAAAGGATTGATGCCATTGTGGGTCGGCTGCGTCGAGATTCTACGGGTCCAGCATTGTTTCTGCTCCAAAATGAGAAGCAAGTGCGCGGAGATTTGTGTTTGCGCTATTTGAGAAATTGTTTGGAGGGTCTGGGTGCAGAGCGTCGGGAGTATGAGATCGGTGCCCTTGATATGGGCGGCGACTATGTTGAAACCTTTAGTCACAAGCTGGCGGACTATCTAGAGGTGGACTGTCGGAGTGAAGGCCTAATCGCTGATGTCGTCAATAAATTGTGCGAAAATGCGCTGAATTATTCCTACTGCATCTTGTCCATTCAAATCAAGCAGGAAGATGAGCAAAATCCTTTTCTAGACTGGTTTTTGAACGAATTTTGGAGCCCGCTGAGCGATCGCCTTGAGCAAATGCAGCAACAGGGTGAAGAGGTCATCATTGTGGGTATCCTATCTACAGATAGGTATCTGGCGGAGGAGCAGCTTGGCCAGACTTTCTGCCGTGATGTGGGTGGTAGTGACAGGAAGTTCTTTGATTTGCCTATTTCAGCTTGGACAGAGAAAGACATTAAACAGTGGCTGCGAGGCTATGCCCGCCCAACCTTAAGTCTTGGGGAATGTACTGGAATTGCGGATAAGGTTTTTCAGGATACTGGTGGGATACCGATTGACGCATGGCCAGCGATTCAGGATATCATTCAACAGCTAGGGCGTAAGGAGAGTGCTTAGTTATGAATAATGAATATTGGTTTGAAAATCAGCCGAGTCGCCGTCCTGAAGGGGCTCATAAAGATTCTCCAATGGCAGCGGAGCCCTATGTGATCGCTGATGACGATGCGGGCCGGGAGCTGAAGCAGGCGGTAAATTTGGCGATTCATTTGCAGCGGCCACTGCTTTTAGAGGGAGAGGCAGGCTGTGGGAAGACGCGGCTGGCGACTGCTGTGGCCTATGAGTTGGGGCTGCCGCTCTATCGGTGGAATGTGCGATCGACCAGTAAAGTAGACGAAGGTCTGTACGAGTTTGATGCATTGTTGCGGCTGTATGATGTGCAGGTGCCAGGGCTCGATCGCCAGCCAGAGAATCCCATGGATTATGTGCGATTTGGGCCGTTGGGGGAGGCTTTTGATGTGTCGCGGCAGATTAAGAAGCGGGCGGTGGTCTTGATCGATGAGATCGATAAGGCGGATTTGGATTTTCCGAATGACTTGCTGACGGTGCTGGATAGGCCCTGGGAGTTTCGGATTAGGGAGAAGAAGGGGGAGATGGTGAGGACGGAGCATCCGCCGATCGTGGTGATTACGAGTAATCGGGAGAAGCGGGATTTGCCGGAGGCTTTTTTGCGGCGCTGTGTCTATTTTTACCTGGAGTTTCCTGAGCCGGAGACGTTGCATCGGATTGTGGAGATGCATTATGGGCTGAGATCAGAGCCGATTTCTGAGGGAATGATGACATTGGTGGATCGGTCGGCGGCGCGCTTGGTAGAGCTACGGAAATTGGAGCCGAGTAAAAAGCCGGGGACGAGTGAGTTTTTGGATTGGATTGAGGCGATGCGGGTGAGTGTGGTGGAGGGGCGGCGATCGATCGCTGATCTCATCGGGCAGATTGAATTGGATAAAAACGATAAGCGGGTGCCGTTTCGCGAGGTATTATTCAAGGTACAGCGGGATTGGCAGGAGTTTGGGACATTTCCATTATGAGTGAGTCCTTGCGCCCAGAGGTCATTGCGATGATTGAGAGAATCTTCCTGGAGGTGCGGGAAGATATGGGGCTGGGCGTGGATGAGTTGAAGGCGGCTTTGGATGCGGTGGAGACTTTGCCGGACGATCGCTCTGGGGACGAGGCGGTGCGGCTGTTCCAGATTTTGCGGTTGCTTTGGTGTCGGGGGCTGGAGGATCGTCAGCGGCTGGGGATGCTGGAGGATCGGGAGCGGCTGGCGATCGCAGCAGCTCAGAGGTCTGAGGGGGTGGAAGCGGATCGATCGCTAGACGGGTCTGAAACGGGGATGGTGGATGACGATCGGGTTTCGGAAGAGATGGAGAGGGATTTGTCGCAGGAGAGGGCGATCGAGCCGAGTAAGGGCAGTGAATCTGCGACTGTGCCGACGCTGACGCCCTATGGGACTAAGGCTCCGCCGCCTGCGCGTCGGGGTGGTGAGTCGTCGGATTGGGAGTCTCGGTATTATTCGCCGTTGAGTCGTCGGATGCTGGCCTATAACTGGCGATATTTGCGGCGGATGCGGGTGGATGGGCCGATGGCGGAGCTGGATGTGATGGCGACGGTGAATTTGGCGGCGCAGCAGGGAATGTTTTTGCGTCCGATTTATCGTAGGCAGGCGGTGAATCATGTGAGGCTGTTGCTGTTGGTGGACCAGTTGGGGTCGATGGTGCCGTTTCATCGGTATACGCGGGATGTGGTGGAGACGGTGCGGGAGGATGCGCAGGTGGAGGATTTGGCGGTGTTTTATTTTCAGAATGTGCCGGGGAAGGTGTTGTTTCGGAATGAGAAGTTGACGCAGGCGGTGCCTGTGGCGGAGGTGTTGGGGTTTTGTAATGGTGAGA
>JAAUSA010000042.1 GCA_012031975.1 Alkalinema sp. RU_4_3
GGGCGTTGTTTCTACAAACCGCTCAAAGATTGCACTAATCACTACAGCCTCCGTTGTTAGCTGGTCAGACCCGTGGTTCGATTATATCGGAAATCTAGATAGCTTCAATCCAAGCAAAATAGTACAATGGTCACCTTAACAGGGGTAGTTTCAGGACCCTAAACGCTTATTAACAGCTTAATTACGCCAAGGATATTTTTTTGTGTCACAATGTGGGAGGCAAGCAACTGAAATACGTGATTTGGCTCTAGCAAATCTCAAAGAAGCGTTAGAGCTGCATTTTGAGCCACCTCATGCCACTTTTCTGTCTGCAATGCAAACTCTAGCAGTTGAAGTTGCAGCATGAGATTCGTTCTCAAGCTCCGCCAGAGCTAGCTTATTAGCTGCTTAGCCTTCTAAAGAAACAACAATAGACCGAGTACCATGAATTCAGACCAGTGGGCCAACATCCAAACCCTATGTCGAGATCAAGCGGCCTTCGAGCAGGTCCAGCAGATCCTCGGTGGCCAGATTCAAACCCTTGAACAAGCACATGCGATCGCCCAGGACCAAGTCGAGCGCCAGCAGACCCTCTTCCGCGTCATCAGTAGACTTCGCCAAGCCCTCGACCTCGAAACCCTCTTCAAAACCACCGCCGCCGAAGTCCGCCAGCTTCTGAAGGCCGATCGCGTCGGCATGTTCCGCTTCCACCCCGATACCAACTGGAACGACGGCGAATTTGTATCGGAAGACGTAGACCCGGAATTTGATAGCGCGATCGCCCAACCCATCCACGACCACTGCTTCGGCGACCAGTTCGCCATCCACTACCAAGCAGGCCGCGTCCAAAACGTACCCGATATCCATGACGCCGGACTCAGCGACTGCCACATCAAAATCCTCGCCCAATTCCAAGTCCGCGCCAACCTCGTCATTCCCCTCCTCCAAGGCGATCACCTCTGGGGCCTACTCTGTATCCACCAATGCCGCGCCCCCCGCCAATGGCAAAGGAGCGAAATCGACTTCGTCCAGCAGATCGCCGACCACCTGGCCGTCGCCCTCCAGCAGACCGAACTGATGGCCGAACTGCGGGCCGAAATCGCCGAGCGACAGCAGGCCGAACAGCACGCCCAGGACCTCAACCAAGGCCTCCAGAAAGCCATCCTGGAACTCAGCGCCGTCAACCGGGAACTAGAATCCTTCAGCTACTCCGTATCCCATGACCTCCGCGCCCCCCTGCGCGGCATCGACGGCTTCAGCCAAGCCCTCCTCGAAGACTGCAAAGATCAGCTCGATGCCACAGGCCAAGACTACCTGCGCCGCATCCGCACCGCCACCCAACGCATGGGCCAGCTGATCGACGACCTGCTCACCCTCAGCCGCGTCACCCGCAGCGACATGCACCGAAAAGAAGTCGATCTCAGCCGCATTGCCAGCCGCCTTTGCACAGAATTCCAGCAGATGGATCCAGATCGGATCGTCGAATGTACGATCGCCCCCCATCTGATCGGCCCCGGTGACGCAAGACTCCTACAAGTGGTACTCGACAACCTCCTCAACAACGCCTGGAAATTCACCGCCAATCAACCCCAAGCCAATATTGAATTTGGGCGATCGTCGAAAAAAACAAGGTGCCAAGGTACTTTGTCCGCGATAATGGGGTTGGTTTTGATATGGCCTTTTTAGAAAAATTATTTAGACCCTTTCAGCGACTCCATGCCATGCATGAGTTCCCCGGCAACGGCATTGGACTAGCCACCGTGCAGCGGATCATTCATCGTCATGGAGGAACCGTCTGGGCCGAAGGAACCCTAGGGCAAGGGGCGACATTTTATTTCACCCTAACGGAACCGGAGATCGCAGTATGAGTGAGAAAGTGATTCTGCTTGTCGAAGATAACCCCGACGACGAAGCCCTGGCGATCCGTGCCCTCAAGCGTCACCATGTTGGCAACGAAATTGTGGTGGCCCATGATGGCGTCGAAGCCCTAGAATACCTGTTCGGCACAGGCCGTTACGCGGGCCGCGACGTCAGCCTTAAGCCCTCCGTCATCCTGCTGGATCTAAAACTGCCCCGCGTCGATGGCCTAGAAGTACTGCGTCGCCTGCGGGAAGACGATCGCACAAAACTCCTACCCGTCGTCATTCTCACCACCTCCAGCGAAGAACAGGACTTACTCAACAGCTATAGCCTTGGATGTAATAGCTATATTCGTAAACCCGTCGATTTTATTCAATTCTCTGAAGCCATTCGCCAACTCGGCATGTACTGGCTCCTGATGAATCAACCGCCCCCCATTTAGGGGCAAGCCTATGAATAGTCTCCTGCGCGTGCTAGTCATTGAGGATTTGGAAGACGATATGCTCCTGATGCTACGGGAGCTGCGCCGTGGTGGCTATACCCTCGATCCCCTGCGGGTCGAAACACCCTCGGAAATGGCAGCGGCCCTCGATCGCCAGGACTGGGACATCGTGATCGCCGACTATACCCTGCCCCTATTTAGCGCCCCGGCCGCCCTCAAACTCCTCCAGGAGAAACAGCGCGATCTGCCCTTTATTATTGTTTCCGGCACGATCGGTGAAGAAACCGCCGTAGCGGCCATGAAAGCCGGCGCCCACGACTACATCGTCAAGGGGCAACTCACCAGACTCCTGCCTGCGGTCGAACGGGAATTACGGGAGGCCAAAGAGCGGCGGAAGCGCCAGGATGCAGAATGGGCGCTGCGGGAAAGTGAAGCCGCCCTGCGTCAGAGTCAGCAGCAGTACCAGGCCCTGGCCGAAGCCTCCCCTGTCGGAATTTTTCGCACCGATGCCCAGAGCAACTGTATCTATGTGAATCGACAATGGTGTGAAATGACGGGTATTCCCTTTGAATCGGCTCTCCAGGATGGCTGGGCCAAGGCATTGCATCCAGAAGACCATGATCAAATTGTGGCCGCTTGGCGGACAGCGTTTCAAGATTCACTGCCGATTCGCCTAGAATTTCGATTCCAAAAGCCCGATGGGACGATCCTCTGGGTACTCGGTCAGGCCTTACCCGAGGGAGGAGCCGAGGGCCGAGGCTATATCGGCACCGTCACGGACATCACCGAGAAAAAACAGTTGGAATCCCAGTTCCTGCGCACCCAACGACTCGAAAGTCTAGGCACCTTAGCCAGTGGCATCGCCCATGATTTCAACAACATACTCACACCGATCTTGGCCATTTCCCAACTGCTGCCGATGAAACTACCCGATCTAGATGCAGGCAATCAAAATCTACTGCATATTTTGGAAGATAGTGCCAGGCGCGGGGCTGATTTGGTCAAGCAGATTCTAGTGTTTGCCAGGGGCAGTGAAGGCAAGCGCATCCCCCTAGACATCGGTCAGATCCTATCGGACGTCCTGCAAATGGTGCAGCAGACCTTTCCAAAGGCGATCGAAATTCAACTTCACCTGCCCACCGACGATCTCTGGACCGTTTCCGCCGACATTACCCAATTACACCAGGTCTTGATGAACCTGGCCGTCAATGCCCGCGATGCCATGAACAATGGCGGACTCCTCAGTTTTTCAGCCAAAAATATTCTGTTGGATGAATCCTTCGCACGGGTGAATTTAGGAGCCAAGGCCGGACCCTATGTGGTGATTACTGTGGCTGATACGGGCACTGGGATCGCCCCAGAATTATTAGAGCGAATTTTCGATCCCTTTTTCACCACCAAGGAAGCCGGCAAAGGGACAGGGCTCGGGCTATCCACCAGCTTGGGAATCATTAGAAACCATGGGGGATTTGTTAAGGTCCATAGTGAAGTGGGGCAAGGATCGCAATTCAAAGTCTATCTGCCCACGATGCGAGAAACCGTGGCACAGGCCGCTGCCTCACCCCGACTCTTGGGCGGCAATAACGAATTAATCCTGGTTGTTGAGGACGAATCCGCCATTCAGCAGGTGACCAAAGCCTCCCTAGAGGACTGCAACTATCGGACCTTAACGGCCAGCGACGGCATTGAGGCGATCGCCCTCTATGCGGAACACCAAAAGAAATTAGTCTAGTCCTCATGGATATCATGATGCCTTCCCTAGACGGCCTATCCGCCATTCGAGCCCTAACGAATCTCAATCCCAAGGTCAACGTGATCGCCATGAGTGGTCTTGCGAGCCATCGCCAGGTCACGGAAGCCATTGGGGACAATGTTAAAGCCTTTCTCACCAAACCCTATACGATGCAAGAGTTATTGAGTACCCTGCACAAGGTCCTGCACAATTATTGACTATTGCCGATTAAGATAAACGGTGCCCAGAAAAAGGGATGGGCGTAGCCGAGATCTTGCTGAGCCTTGGACCGATCAGCGATCGATTTTACCGACTGAATGGCGATCGCCGCCCGAGGCAACTGATTCAGGGCCTGATTCGATGACTTGAGACGATTGAGCTGTAGCAAATCCAACTGCGCCTTCTGTAGGGCCTCAGCCTTAGTCATCCCCTGGGATAAATAACCATAGAACTTCTGCATCATCAAGGCCGTACTCTGGTCGCTCACCTGCCACAGACTGGCCACCACTGACTTTGCCCCCCGCCCCAGGAAATAACCACTGATGCCAGAAATCTCCGTTCCATTTTGGCTCACTTGACTCAAGCCCGTCTCACAGGCACTCAAGACCACCAAATCCGTACGGGCTAGGTTCGTGAATTTGGCAATTTCACCGATCGATAACATACTGCCATCGCCTAGCAATAGCGCCGATCGCGTAATGCTTTGCGGATTGAAGGTGCCATGGGTGGCAATATGCAGAATATTGTGGTCCGTACTGGTACGCAGGCGATCGATCGTAAACTCCCCATCGAGATATTTGTGGCCCGCATAGATGCCCGTATTATCTTGTTTGACGATCGCCTTGAGTTCCACCGCCACACTGGGCAGGGCCGGGAACCCCTTAATCGCCTGGGATGTGCCGAGGGCCAGTACGCGGGTTGACTGGGGCTGGAGGCGCGCGCCCTGGACGGCTGTGGTGACAATGGTCGAAATCTGGTAGCGTTCTGTCAGGTATTGTTTGCCGTCATAGAGGACCGTTGGCGGGATATAGC
Organism: Alkalinema sp. RU_4_3; assembly: GCA_012031975.1. GTDB lineage: Bacteria > Cyanobacteriota > Cyanobacteriia > Leptolyngbyales > Leptolyngbyaceae > JAAUSA01. The sequence goes on from JAAUSA010000042.1 coordinate 5,046, forward strand.
GGGTAACGTGATCGAGGGAAAAGATGAGTTGTTTCTTAGGGTTTTTCTGTAGTTCTTCTCGCAGCGCAGACGGGATGAGCCAGTTATATAGGGTTTCACTGGTTTTTTGAAGGTCATTAATCTCAGAGGATGAATCGCTGAGTTGGGTTTGGAGTTTTGTCACGCGATCGCGTAGTTCCTTCTCTGGGATGGGGACGACCACCCGTTGGCTGCCCCCATTGCGCGAACTCCAGATGACCCAAAGTTGGTCGTCAACGAATAGGTTTTGGATCAGGATGCTGTCGGGGTTCTGAATGAGCTGATCAAAATTGCCGATCGCGCTGGCTGTCGTATTGCCTGTTTGGATGAGGCGATCGCGGGTTTCCTGGAGGGGTTGGGCTAGTTGTTGGACAGTAGTAGTGGTTAGGGGTTGGGCGATCGTGCGGTCAAAGCGGTTGATGGCTTGCCGTTCTGGGGACTGGAGGGAGATTTGTACATTGGGGATGCTGGCATTGGCTTGGTCGTAACTATTGATGTCCTGAACCTTGAGAAGGTCTAGGATTTCCTGGGCCTCTCGAATGCGACCCTGCTCTAGGAGCAAATCGGCAAGCCTGCGATAGGTGGTGGCAATACTGCTAGTATATTTTTCCTGGGCTTCGCGGGGCAGTTGACGAATGTCCTTGCGAATAGATTCGTAGAGATTTACAGCTTGCTTGTAGAAGGCGATTGCCAGTTCCGGCTGGGCCTGTTGAGCAAATAGATCGGCAAGAACTCCGAGCACCTGACTTTCCTGTTTCCGATGGCTGGATTGCCGATATAGCTGGATGGCTTTTCTGTAGCTATCCATAGCCAATTCTGGCCGGGTATTGGTTTTGTAGAGATATCCCAGTTGACTCCAGACAAAGGCTTCGTCGTCAATTTGGTTGAGCGATTGGAATATGTCTAGGGCTTTTTTGTAGAGGGAGATCGCCTGGGTAGGTTGCTTGTCCGATTCGTAGGCCGAAGCCAAGTCTCTGATGGCAATGGCGGTCTCGCTGCGATCGGTGGTTGTTTCTAAAATTTCTAGGGCTTTTTTGTAGGAGGTGATTGCAGCTTTGTACTGGTTCCCATAGCCCTGAGCATAGCCAATTCTCATTAACATCGCAGCTTGATTGATCCGATCGCCATTCCGTTGGTAAAGTGCTAGTGCTTTCTGATAGATTGTGATTGCTTCACTATATTGATTAAGAGAATAATGAGCCCAACCCATACTGTCCCAGATAGAGGCTTGGGAGTCACCTGATATTGTTGCCAGAATGGCGATCGCCTGTCGATAGGAATCCTGGGCCTGTTCTTCCTGCCCCAGATTCTTATAGAGAGGGGCTAAAGTATAGAGGAGTACACTGGCTTCACTGAAGCGATTATTAGTGGTGCGGTAAATCTCCAGGGCTTTTTGATAAACAGTTAAGGCAGCACCATAATCGGCTTTATTGCTGTAGACGCTGCCTAGGTTATTGAATATGATGGCCTGGTTGGGGAGATCCTTGCGTTGTTTGTAAAAGGTCAGGGCTTGCTCATAGGCTTGAATCGATTGCTCATATTGGGCCAATGTACTATAGTCAAGCCCTAAATAGCCCAACGCATTGGCTTCTCCGCTGCGATCGCCTAATTCCCTATAGATCTTTAAGGCTTGCTGGGCAGTGGCGATCGCTTGAGATGTTTGAGCCATGTCGCGATAGGTAAGAATGCTAGTTAATAGGGCAGATGCCTCAGATGCGCGATCGCCTAGGCTGTTATAAAGTTTAGCGGCCTGTTGATAGGCGGCGAGGGATTTTTCGCTTTGGGTGAGTTTGCTATAGGCAAACCCCATGCCGATTAGGGCCGAGGCTTCGGTGGCGGGATCCTTTTGCAGTCGAGATCGGGCGATCGCCCTTTCCCAGGTGACGATCACATCGTTGTACTGGTCGGCGTCGTATTGTTTCCAGCCTTGAGTAATCAGGTTTTCAGATTCGCTGGTGTTGTCCGTCACGTCAATTTTCTTCAGCGTAATTGGGGGTGTCGTTGGAATTATTCTGGGATATCGTCTTGGGAAATACTTGGGGTTTGATTAAGTCCATCAAACGCGGCTGTAGACATCAAACCGTAGTTATCGAGAATACGTCTTGTGAGATTGAGATGGAGCGGCTGGACAGCAACCTCAAACTCGTATTTTGGCAACGAAACCATCGCTTTAGTGGCAGGATGTTGGAAGATGCTGTAATCCAGTTGATTAACCTTTTGGAATCCCAAAGCAAGGAGTAGTTTCTCTAACTCCGCAAAGGTGATGTTTCTTTGTGTGCTACGCAGCATTAACCTTGCCTCGTATTTACTGCATAATGTTACGCCTGGACCAAGCAACCATCCAAACTGTTTAAGCGACTATCTTTTCGGTAAGCCCTTCAAACGCCTCTCGGCTCATCAGCCCATAGGCTTCTAAAGTCCCACGAGTCGCAACCAAGTGAATCGGTCGAACAACGTCATTTTGAGCATAGCGAGGTAATGCGACCAGGGCATTCTCCTGGGGATGCTCGAAAATTTGATACTTAGGATTCTGTAAATTGACGAAACCTAGTTTGAGAAGGAGTTTCTCTAAATCAGCGAATGTAATTTGTTCAGCTTTCATACCAGATGTCTCCGATTTGACTTTTGCGCTGGCTGATCACCCGTCGCTTATACTCAGCGAAGAGCTGGATTGCTCTTGAATCCAGTATATCTTGTGGATTGAAATATACCGTGTAAGTCTGGCCAATATTGGCCAAGCTAAATGTATCTCCTAGTGCGCCAAAGTAGACTTGGACACACATCCAGTAGGCAACATCAGCGTGGGCGTCATATAGGACCAAGAAAACAGGCAGAAATTCCTCTAGCCAAAGGGTTAAATCCCGTTTGTCTAGCCTCAGAGCGATGCTGTTTTCTTTGCTGAGAAGCTTAATTGTATCTGTAGCTTTGACCTGGACGAAAAACTGGCCTGGTTCGATCTCCCCAGATTCCTTATAGGTCCAGACGGATAAATCATAGCCATAATCGCAGCGAACTCGTTCAGAGGCATGGCCAGCAAATAAGGTCTGACGTTCAAAGTGATTCACACTCAAGTCAGCAATGATATGTTCTCTGGTTCGATATTTTAGTCTCATAGGACCATTATCGTGGCCTTCTGAAACGATGTCTCTCCATCCCAAGATAGATCGCATGATCGCCCTTTCTCTACCCTAGGACCGATCGCCCTAGATCTCCTTCACCATCGAAATCGACTGCACCCCAAACCCCAACGATTCATACAACGCGATCGCTCCCCCATTCACCAAAAACACCTGCAACCCCAACTGCCGATCGCCCCGTGCCCTGGCCCAAGCCTCCGCCGCCGCCATCAGTTTTGTCGCTAAACCCCGCCGCCGATGGTCCGGCTCCACATACAGCAGGAAAATATGACTGTAGCGATCGCCCCGCACCTGGTCGATCGCCGTCCCCATCCAAAGTCCCGCCACAGGCATTGTTTCCCCTGGTAAAAACGCCCACCATAGCGGCGTGTCTCGCGACAGGTGATTTTCTACCGTCTGGGCCAGATGGGAAAAATCGCCCCCAGGGAAAATCTCCTGGTAGGTGCGATGCATGAACTTAACGAGGCGGGCTCGATCGATCGGCCCCCCTGGTTTGATTGCGTAGTTGCTATCCATTCCCACGAACATCTTCCACCGGGTCCATCTGCGCCGGACCCGCCATATCACTCGGCAGGAAAATCCGCGCACTCACCGCCACCAGGGCCAGCAAAAACACCATCACCACAATCAAAGGAGCCACATACTGCCGGAAAAAAGCCATATAGATTTGCGTCAAAAGTTAGTCCTCTGATTCTAACCCATCGGCCTGGACCGATCGCCCATTCCAAGGCGCAAACACCAACAGCAAAAGCATCCCCGGTACCGCCGCCGCGATCGTCATCAGGAAGAAATTCCCCCAGCCCAGGGCATCTTTGAAGGCCCCCGCCGGACTCGCCAGCAGATCCCGACTCACCGCCATCAGACTCGACAGCAATGCAAACTGCGTCGCCGAAAACTTCGGATTGCACAGCGTCATCATGAACCCCAAAAGCCCGCAGTCCCCAGACCCGAGCAGAAATTCTCAATCAAAATCGTCGTCAACAGCCCCAAATCCGTCTGGCCCCAACCCAATTCCACCCCCTTACTCAGGGTCGGAATCGCCAAGGTTAGATTGCTTTTACCCAACGTCGCCAGCAGCCAATAGGCCAAATTACTCACCGCCTGTAGGATACCAAACACCCATAGCGACTTATTCACCCCAATCTTACTAAACACCACCCCACCAAAAATCGTCCCCGCGACTCGTCGCAAAAATCCCCAAAATCCCCTGAATCACCCCAATCTCACTCTGGCCGTAACCCGCACTCAGCAAAAACGGCACCGCCATCGTATTCAGCAGCGCATCTCCATAGCGATACAGCACCACAAACCCCAGGGCGGCGATCGCCCGCACCACCCCTAACCGCGAGAAAAAGTCCTTAAACGGCTGGACGATCGCCGCCTGCATCGAAGTGGGTTTTGCATAGCTCTTGGGTTCCGGGGCGATCAGTGTGGCGACGATTCCCAGACTCATCAGTCCGGCGATCAGCCAGTAGACCTGCTGCCAGGCCCAGTGGCCGGGGTTTTTGGGATCGGCGATCGCTAAGGCCACGCCCCCTGCGATCACCAGGGCGATCCGATAGCCCGTGACAAAGTAAGCCGCCCCGCTGCCCATCTCCGACTTCTTCAGCACATCCGTCCGATAGGCATCCGCACTAATGTCCTGGGTGGCACTTAAAAACGCCACCAATAGGGCCACCTGGAAAAGGGATTGGGGATCATCGCTCTGAAGGCATTCCAGAACTCACAGAGCCCCTTCACGGCTGAGGCCGCACAGGCATCGTTTGAAGCTACCGACACCGCCCCCAGGCCCGCTGGATTTTGTCCGCCCAGCCAGAAAATCGCCCCAACCAGGGCCACCTGCATCAACACCAGCCAACCCCGTCTACGCCCTAGGAAAGGGCGGAATAAACCGATCGAGCAGCGGAGCCCAAAACACCTTCAGCGAATAGGGCAGCGCCGCTAGGCTAAACAGGCCGATCACCGTATCCGACACACCCTCCGTCTTCAGCCAAGCCTGCAAAGCTCTGCCTGTCCCTGTCAGGAGGAACGGCAACCCGCCCGCAAACCCCAGCATTAGAAGTGAACCCATCTTGCGCACCTGACGCAAGGAACCATCATTAGCCGCAGTCATAAGCCATCCCCATAGAAAAACCCATCGTTGGGTATCTCAGACGACACCCAATTGCTTGGTGCCATCATCCCACGATGGGTTTCTTGGTTGATGAAGTTTTGGCAGTTACTTAACGCTGCGCCAGACAGCACGCAATACGCCCTGAATGTCCACATCCACAGCCTTGACTTCCGTGGGCTGGTAGAGCTCGCGATCGGGATTCCCCGGCACCAGCGTAATCTTGCTCCCCTTCTTCTGGAAATACTTCAGCGTGGTCTTGCCCTCAACCCGCGCCGCGACGATCGTGCCATTTTTGACCGTCTTCTGATCATGGGGACGCTCCATAATCACCGTATCTCCGTCATCGATCAAAGCCTCGATCATGCTCTGCCCCCGCACCCGCAGGGCAAAGTAATCGGGCTTCATCAGCATCCCTGACAAGTCCAAATGCTCGACATCCGTATCATCGTACTGCTCCACGAGGCTCGTTGCGGCGATCGCCCCCACAATGCGCAAGCCCTTCGGCTGGCTATGCAGGAGACGAATCGTCCGCGCCTGTCCCTCCTCCCAAGCGATGTAACCTTTCCGCTTGAGGTGGTCCAGACGACTCTGGACCGGAGCCGGAGACTTCAGACCCATTGCCCGCATCATTTGACGGATGGAGGGCGAATGTTGTTTGGTGTTGATGTAATCAGCTAGCCAATCGTACAGCTCCTTTTGGGCTGTAGTCAGGGATTCTAAGGGTTCCATAACGGTTTACTGGGGTGAAATACGTACAAACCTACCTTAGAACACTTGTATCTCAAAACATTTGAACCTGTCTAGGGGGATCCCACTAAGTTTTATCACAAGGTACGGATCCATCTATCCTAGGGTAGAGGCGATTGTCGGGGGTATATCGCCGACGGAGAAAGACTTTGGGGGTTCACCGGGGTGGCGCGATCGGGTATGGTGGAAAACAAAATCTTTCTTTTGATAGACCCCTATTATGACTTTGGCGAAACCCCACCACAAAGCGAAGGCCCTCAAGCCCGGAAGTGCCCGCCCCGCCAAAGAACTTTGCAGTGACTGCGGACTTTGCGACACCAGTTATGTCTACTACGTCAAAGATGCCTGTGCCTTCATCAACCAGCAGGTCGAGGACCTAGAGACCCAGTTCCATGGCCGCAGCCGGGACCTGGAAAACGAAGATGACCTGTACTTTGGCGTCCACAACAGCATGATCGCCGCCCGGAAGACCGAACCCATCGAGGCGCCCAGTGGACCGGGATCGTTAGTTCGATCGCCATTGAGATGCTCGAAAAAGGTCTGGTTGAAGGCGTGATCTGTGTCCAGAACAAGCCAGAGGATCGTTTTGGACCGATGCCGATTATTGCCACGACTCGGGAAGAAATTCTGGCCGCCCGTGTGAATAAGCCGACGCTCTCCCCTAATTTAAATCTTCTCGATCAAGTTGAGCAATCCGGAATGAAGCGGTTGCTGGCGATCGGTGTCGGCTGTCAAATCCAGGCCCTGCGGGCGGTTCAGGATAAGATTGGGCTGGAGAAGCTTTATGTCCTGGGGACACCCTGTACGGATAATGTGACGCGATCGGGGCTTCAGAAGTTTTTGGATACGACGAGTCGATCGCCGGAAACGGTTGTCTACTACGAATTCATGCAGGACTTTAATGTTCACTTCAAGCATGAGGATGGCAGCCAGGAGCTGGTGCCGTTTTTTGGTCTCAACACCAAGGAACTCAAAGATGTGTTTGCGCCTTCCTGTTTGAGCTGTTTTGACTATGTAAACTCCCTAGCGGACTTAGTGGTGGGCTACATGGGAGCGCCGTTTGGGTGGCAGTGGATTGTGGTGCGCAATGAAATGGGCCAAGAGATGTTGGATCTGGTCCAGGGGCAGTTGGAGACGCAGGCGGTGGATAGTCGGGGCGATCGCAAGGCGGCGGTGCAGCAGAGTATCCCGGCCTATGACAAGGCTGTGACGCTGCCGATGTGGTTTGCCAAGATTATGGGGGTGGTGATCGACAAGATCGGACCGAAGGGGTTGGAATATGCGCGGTTTTCTATAGATTCTCATTTCACGCGCAATTATCTGCATGTGAAGCGAAATCATCCTGGGATGGTCGATCAACATGTGCCGCCCTATGCGCAGAAGATTGTTTCGCAGTACAAGCTTCCTGATTAGGCGCTTTTGGGCTTACTAAACCCAGAAGTTGCCTAGCAAAACCATGACCCCCCAGATCACCTTTTACCTCCCCACCACCCACAGCAACCCCTACCCAGAAACGATCGCCCAATACTGGCCCTGGATGCAAAACCAGCAGGTCAAATACCCTGGCCCAGAGTCCTGGATCCTCCAGACCTATCTCCAGCTCAAGGCCGCAGGTTTTGACTGCCAACTCAGCCAAGACCTGCCAGAGCGCGGCATCATCATCGCCCACCGCTACCACTTCAAAAACACCCAAAAACCCAACCCAACCCAACTCTTCATCTGCACCCGCGACGACAAATTCATCCATCCCTACAGTCAGCACCACATCGTCCAAAACGCCCGCCAGACAAAACTCCTCAGCGTCGCCCCAATTTGGCGCAGCACCTACATCCCTCTCTGGACCCAAATCGGCCTCACCCCTCGCAACGCCGATCGCACCAACAAATTCGAAAACCTCACCTACCTCGGCGATCCTGACTGCCTCGCCCCCGAACTCAAAGATCCCACCTGGGCTACTAACCTCGCCGCCCTCGGCATCAACTGGATCGTCAACGCAGACACCAGCACCTGGAGCGACTACAGCACCACCGACGCCATCCTGGCCATCCGCAGTTTTGACAAAAACCCCCACCACCACAAACCTGCATCGAAACTCCTCAACGCATGGCTCGCCGGAGTGCCAGCAATACTCGGCCCCGAATCCGCCTACCGCAACGAACGCCACAGCCCCGACGACTACCTGGAAGCATCAAGCGTTGAATCCGCCCTAGAAGCGGTCAAACGCCTCAAGCAAGATCCAGCCCTCCGCCAGCGGATCATCAACCAAAGCCGTACCCGCGCCCAGGAAATCCAAACCGATGCCCTGCGCGATCGCTGGATACAATTCTTAACAGGCCCCGCCACAAAGCAGTACCATCGATGGTGTGCCACGCCCAGATGGCAACAGGAAGCCTTCCTCGAAGGTCGCCGCCAAATCCTCCACAAACTCGACGGCATCCAACGCCGCCGAGGCATCACCCTCCAACCCTCATGAACCCCACCTACGAGCAGCTCAAAACCACCACCCGCCAGCGCGTCAGCGACGGAACGCTCCAACCGATCCTGACGCCTGGGAAAAAACAACTGCTGCTCCTCCTCCCCCAGCTCGGCGACTTCGACAGCCTTGAGTACGCCTGGTGGTTGAAGCGCGAACAGGATCTGCTTCAGGACATCACTGTGACAGCAGTGGCGATCGGCAATCTCCCCGCTGGCAAGCAATTCTGCCAATACACGGGCTTCCCCGAAACCCAGCTCTACCTCGACCCCAAGGCAGAACTCCACCAGCAGCTTGGCCTCTACCCAGGGTTGACCCCAAACCTCCCTGGACTAAATCCGAGACAAAACGCCTGGGTGGGTCTCTTCCTGATGTGCGCTGGGATCAAGAGCCCTGGCACCCTCAAGGAAGTCTTTCGGGGCTACTTAGGCGATCGCACCGCCCCCCAGCTCATCGCCCCCGACGAAACCGTCCAGGCTGCCCCGCTCCCCGCGATCCAAGGCAAAACCTTCGACAGAGCAGGCGGCAGTGGTTTCCAGCGGCCCTTTGAACTGGCCACACTCCGCCTCCGAAACATGGCGGAATCCATCGGCAACTGGGGCACCTACGTCCCCGACAGCACCTACCTCACCCAGCGCGGCGGCACCTTCCTATTTGACACAAATGGCGAACTCCTATACCAGCATCGTGACCCCGGCATCCTCGGTTTCTCAGAAACCATGAACCAACCCCTGACCTTTCTGAATACCGTTAAACCCACCCAAACCCAGAGCAGTCAAACCCTCTCGTCCTAGCACTGGATCCGAATAATAACTTTCTGTAACAAAATTCGGAGCAGTGACTCATCTGATTATTAAAAAGTATTAAGCTATAACACGATAGATTTATCAAATTGTTTCGGAAAGCCGTTGTTTCCCTCACGGGGCAGGTGATTTCTGATAAAAACATACAAGTGAGCCCAAAAAACCATGCTTGCCCCGGTCTGTCTGTGAAACCAAAACAACCCGGTTTCATGGCTGTTGGCTGTGCAGTAGTGGCTCATTTGTCCTCGGTTTTAATCAACAGACGAGCATAAAGCATCGAAGGAGTTTTGATCGCATGTTCACCTACACCAAGCCCTCTGTTCGCCGCATTCAGCCCGACGATCTCAAGGGTCGTCGCCTGATCAAAGTGGTGTACGTGGTCCTGGAACCTCAGTATCAGAGCGTTCTGTCTGCCGCTGTGCGATCGATTAATGACACCAATCCCAATGTGGCCGTGGACATCAGCGGTTACTTGATTGAGGAGCTGCGGGACAACACCAACTACGAAGAATTTAAGGCCGATGTCGCCCAGGCTAATGTCTTCATTGCTTCGCTAATTTTCCTTGAAGACCTGGCAGACAAGCTGGTCCAAGCCGTCGAACCCGTCAAGGATCGCCTTGATGTTTCCGTTGTCTTCCCATCGATGCCCCAGGTGATGCGCCTCAACAAGATGGGCAGCTTCTCCCTGGCCCAGATTGGTCAGTCCAAGAGCATGATCGGCAGCTTCATGAAGAAGCGCAAGGAGAAGTCGGGGGCGGGCTTCCAAGACGCCATGCTGAAGCTATTGCGCACCCTGCCGACGGTGCTGAAGTATCTGCCGATCGAGAAGGCCCAGGATGCTCGCAACTTCATGCTCAGCTTCCAATACTGGCTCGGCGGCAACCAGGAGAACCTGGAGAACTTCCTGCTGATGCTGGCGGACAAATATGTCTGCATCAACGACGAGCAAGGCGTACCCAGCACCGAGACAACGGAGTTTGACTATGCCGAACCCGTCACCTACCCCGACATGGGCATTTGGCATCCCCTGGCTCCCGCCATGTACGAAGATGCCAAGGAATATTTCAACTGGTACGCCAGCCGCCGCGATCTGCCCGAGGCCCAGCGCCAGGGCAGCGGTCCCACCATTGGTCTGGTGCTCCAGCGCACCCACATTGTCACGGGCGACGATGCCCATTATGTGTCGGTGATTTCTGAGTTTGAATCTCGCGGAGCAAGGATTATCCCGGTGTTTGCGGGGGGGCTAGACTTTTCGAAGCCCGTGGATGCCTATTTCTACGATCCGATTACGAAGAATGAGGCGATCGTCGATGCAGTCGTTTCCCTCACCGGGTTTGCCCTTGTGGGTGGTCCGGCCAAGCAGGACCACCCCAAGGCCGTCGAAGCCCTGACGCGCTTGAATCGTCCCTATATGGTGGCCCTGCCGCTGGTGTTCCAAACCACGGAGGAGTGGCAGGAAAGTGATTTGGGTCTGCACCCGATTCAGGTGGCTTTGCAGGTGGCTTTGCCGGAATTGGATGGGGCGATCGAGCCGATCGTCATGTCGGGCCGCGATGGGATGACAGGCCGGGCGATTACTCTTCAGGACCGGGTCGAAACCATTGCAGGCCGTGCCATTAAGTGGGCTAACCTGCGGCGTAAGGCCAAGGCTGAGAAGAAGGTGGCGATCACGGTGTTCAGCTTCCCGCCCGATAAAGGGAACGTCGGAACTGCGGCCTATTTGGACGTGTTTGGGTCCATCTATAAGGTGTTGGAAGGGCTGCGCGAAGATGGCTATCAGATTGGCGATCTGCCCGAGGATTCTAAGGCCTTGATGCTGGAGGTGCTCCATGATGCTGAAGCGCAATACAACAGCCCTGAACTAAACATCGCCTATCGCATGTCCGTCGATGAGTATGAAAAACTCACACCCTACCAGGATCGCCTCCATGAATCCTGGGGTCCGCCTCCCGGTAACCTGAATACCGACGGTCAGAATATGCTGATCTTCGGGAAGCATTTCGGGAATGTGTTTATTGGTGTCCAGCCGACCTTTGGCTATGAAGGCGATCCCATGCGATTGTTGTTCTCCCGGAGCGCCAGTCCGCACCATGGTTTTGCCGCCTACTACACTTACCTGGAAAAGGTTTGGGAAGCGGATGCAGTCTTGCATTTTGGCACCCATGGTTCCCTGGAATTCATGCCCGGTAAGCAGATGGGGATGTCGGATACCTGCTATCCCGATAGTTTGATCGGCACTATTCCGAACCTCTATTACTACGCGGCGAACAATCCTTCGGAGGCGACGATCGCCAAGCGCCGCAGCTATGCCGAAACCATTTCTTACCTGACACCTCCGGCGGAAAATGCGGGTCTGTACAAGGGTTTGAAGGCCCTGGGTGAGTTGATTTCTTCCTACCAGAGTCTCAAGGAAGGTGGGCGCGGGGTACAGATCGTCGATTCGATCATGGATCAGGCGCGGATTTGTAACCTGGATAAGGATGTGGTGTTGCCCGAGGGCAGTGCGGCGGAATTGAGCCAGGATGAGCGCGATAATATCGTCGGCAAGATCTACATCAAAATCATGGAGATCGAGTCGCGACTCCTACCCTGCGGTTTGCACATCATTGGTAAGCCACCCTCGGCGGATGAGGCGATCGCCACACTGGTAAATATTGCTTCCCTCGATCGCGAGGAAGAAGGCATTCTGGGTTTACCTCGAATTATCGGCAATAGTCTCTACCGCAACCTGGACGAGATTTACAAAAACAGTGATGCCGGGGTTTTGAACGATGTCCAATTGCTCAATGACATTACTCAAGCCTGTCGATCGGCTGTGACAGCCATGGTGCGGGCACAGCAGGATGAAGAAGGTCGGGTTTCCAAATCCTCGATGATGACCAATCTGTTTGGGGCCTTCACTCAAAAGCGTGAACCCTGGACCCAGGCCCTGCTCGATCTCGGCTACAACAACATCGATCCCGACGCGATGAAACCGCTGTTTGAGTTCTTGCAGTTCTGCTTGACTCAGGTGGTGGCGGATAATGAACTGGGTGGTTTGCTCACCGGACTGAGCGGCGAATACATCAGCCCTGGCCCCGGCGGCGACCCGATTCGGAATCCTGACGTGCTGCCAACGGGTAAAAACATCCATGCCCTTGACCCGCAATCCATTCCCACGGCAGCGGCGGTGCAGTCGGCGAAAGTTGTGGTCGATCGCCTGATCGATCGCCAAAAACTAGAAAACGACGGCCAATATCCCGAAACCATTGCCTGTGTGCTTTGGGGCACGGACAATATCAAGACCTATGGCGAATCCCTGGCGCAGATCCTTTGGATGGTCGGGACGAAGCCTGTGGCCGATGCCTTTGGTCGGGTGAATAAGTTGGAATTGATTCCGCTCAGTGAGTTGGGTCGGCCCCGGATCGATGTGGTGGTCAACTGCTCCGGTGTGTTCCGTGATTTGTTTATCAACCAGATGGCCTTGCTCGACAAAGCCGTGAAGATGGCCGCCGAAGCCGATGAGCCCCTGGAAATGAACTTCGTGCGCAAACATGCCTTGGATCAAGCCGCCCAGCTCGGCGTTAGCGTTCGCGATGCCGCCACCCGCGTGTTCTCCAACGCCTCTGGATCGTATTCTTCCAACATCAACTTGGCTGTCGAAAACGGCACCTGGGAAAACGAGGAGGAACTGCAAAACATGTATCTCGCCCGTAAGGGGTTTGCCTTCTCGGCGGACAACCCCGGCGTCATGGAGCAAAATGAAGCGCTGTTCCGTGCCTCGTTGAAAACCGCTGATGTGACGTTCCAAAACCTGGATTCCTCGGAAATCTCCCTGACGGATGTGTCCCACTACTACGATTCGGATCCCACCAAGATCGTGTCGCGGCTGCGGGATGACGGCAAGGCTCCGGCTTCCTACATGGCCGATACCACCACGGCCAATGCCCAAATTCGGACGCTATCGGAAACGGTGCGGTTGGATTCGCGGACTAAGATGTTGAATCCCAAGTGGTACGAGGGCATGCTGTCCCACGGCTACGAAGGCGTCCGCGAACTATCCAAGCGCCTGGTCAACACCATGGGCTGGTCCGCCACCGCCGATGCCGTGGACAACTGGGTCTACGAAGATGCCAACAGCACCTTCATGAAGGACAAGGAGATGCAAGAGCGCCTACTCAACCTGAACCCCAACTCCTTCCGTAAGATGGTTACGACCCTTTTGGAAGCCAACGGGCGGGGCTACTGGGACACTGACGAGGAGAATCTCGATCGCCTCCGTCAGCTCTATCAGGAAGTGGAAGATCGCATAGAAGGCGTGGAATAGGGTTTAGATTGCTCGATTTGATAGGGTGGACTTTCAGTTCACCCTTTTTTGGTGCAGTTTGCTAGACTGGAGCTACCTTCAGAAGGTGAACAGTATGTCCGATGAGAAAAGACAAAAAGATATAACCGCTCGTCGCGTTATCTACCCGCAGAGTAATTCCTATCGGGTGGTCCATTCTGATGCAACCTTCAGCGGTCTGACACCAAGCGATGGGACTGACCTTGAATACTTGAATCTTGAATATAATCTTGAATACCTTAGTGAGCAGTTGAAAACAGTCGAGAACTTACAACAACTTCCGCAGGGTTGGGATGGCCTAAATGCTGAGACGCCTAACAAAACCTCAGTTGATGCGGCAAAATCGGTCCTTATGAGCCTCTTTCAGATGGAGTTGATACCTGATCACATCACAGCTTCCGTGGAGAATGGTGTGGGAATTTCCTTTGTCAGGGGTGAAAAATATGCGGATATAGAATGCTTTAATAGTGGAGAAATCCTAGCTGTCATTTCAGACCGTCACAGTTCTCCCACTGTCTGGGAAATCACCAATATTCCACAGGACATTACCTTATCATTAAGCAAGATCAGTGACTCGCTGCGATTACCTCGATGCTCGGCCCACAGACTTCGTCAAATAACAGTCGATTCAGCTCGATAAAGTCAAAGGCTAGGCTGAAATGACGCTGATAGGTGTGCTCTGAAATGCCGCATGCGGTTTGCGAAAAGCCCCATTTTATCCAATAGGGCTTGTAGAATAGACATATTGCCACCTCTCTGGTGTTCTTTTATCTATTTTCACCGTAAGAGAGAGGTGGCTTTTTGTCTAGTCCGATGGTTGTCTACTCAGAAAGTGTCCGGAGTATCGTATTGAATGATACTGAAATGAAAATCTGATTATTTTAATATACCTTCTAACGCCTAATTTTGATCTTGATTACTCTTTATATAACGATAGAACATCGACTCGGCATCATACATCCGTACCATTCAGTGGATTGACATCTCATTACGTTTCTTTTCATTAATTCAATTTTCTCTGCTTGTATTTTTCAGGCCTGAGATGTACTCTGGGTAATAGTCTTTGATCCTGGTAATTTAGCTGTTAATTTCTGACGCATCCTCAATTTGTTATGGATATCATACATGGGTCGAGCACTGATCTGATTTTAGTAGAATTCCCACCTCTGTTACCGGACAATCCATTACAATCTGCATCTGCCCCGCTTCCCCTACAGTTTTCTGCGATAGGTTCTAATGAACCACTTGCTGGTATTCCAAGTGGAGGCAGTTCTGGTGAACCTGGCTTTTTCGTAATTGCAGAAAGTATTGAAAAAAATATTCGTGGCTTTGTTGATACGCAACTCAAAAATATAAGTGGTGTTGTTAAGCAAGTTAGTGTAGATTTTGATGGGAGCCTGAAAAAAATTACAGATTTTAAAAAGAACTTTATGACTCCGGATAATGCGGGGGACGATCCGGCAAAATGGGTCGATAAAGATGGTAAGCCTCTCCTTCCAGACTTTACTTCGATTAGTAAAGATTCTGTAACAGGGACATGGAAAAGTAATGGGAAAGGAGCCCTAAATGCTAATGCTCAAGAAGCAGTGAACAATCGAGAGGTAATTCGTAGTGCCATCAAAGACAGTCCGCATAAAATTGTAGTTGTTGGGGGGGATGATGGTGATTTCTTTCTTAATCCAAGTCTTACTGATATTCTTCCTCATAATTTTAATGGATTCAGTGGTGATAAACAATTTGATCATGTGGCTGTAGCATATGAAGGTATAGATGGCGAAATCAAAATTGCCGAACTGTTGACAGGTGATGGCTACAATATTTCCAAAGACCTTTCATCAAACGAAATAGGTACTCATCCGGGTTCTCGACCGCTAGATGATAACGTCATTCGTAAGCATCCTAATGGAAGTTTTGTAACATCCTATGATCGGATTACAGCTGTTCCACTTAAAAATGTGACAGCGAAACAGGCGGCGGAATTTCTCGATACTATAATCAAACTTACCAAGCTGGGGACTCCATATTCTTTTAACCCAGCCAAAGGTGAGACCTGTGCCTCAGTAGTGGTAGAAGCAGCTCAACAAACTGGTATCAAACTTCCCTTCAATGATAAAACTAGAGAGGCAGTAGTTATCCTGAATGACTATGTTCATCTTGAACGCCCATCTAGTGTTGTGGAAGCATTTGAAAGCCTCAATCAGCCTAGTCTACCTAAGGATCCATCTCCTGCGTCAGTATCGCTAGTCAATAAGTCTTTTTTCGAGTTCGGTGCACCTTCAGATAATAGTTTCAGTACTTTAAGTCTTGAAACTATTAAGACAGAAATAATCAACCCTAGATTGTTCTATCGACTTACGCTATTTTCTCCAGGGAACCTAATCCCTATCATCAAAACGGGTATAACGAATACGGCAGGTGACTTAGTTGCAGCATTAGTACCCGATGCTGGTGGCTTGATTGAAGTTTATGAACCAGAATCTAAAAGCTATGGGAGTTCGATCTTCCTTGCTGGTGATGAATCGACATTTTCTCTAGAGTTAAATTATGGGAATGCACAATTTGCCACAGACCAAGATTTAGATGGGATCCCAGATATTGGTGAAACCGTTATGGGTACATCACCCAATAAAGCAGACACAGATGAGGATGGCATCAGTGACAATGTTGAGCTGCAAAATGGTACACTTAATAGCCTGGTCAGTACGAAATTGAATACCCCCTTCAATGTATTCAGCTTTCAGATAGACCCTAAACAGCATTACATCACAGATTTGGATACGGGTAGAATTAGTCTCATGATTGATTCAATAGATACACGTGTTGATCCAGCAACCCTGGTGAAGTTCAAAGCAGATTTAACATTGAAAAACTTGCCTATAGGGGCAGCTAATCAAGGAAACTTTATTCTAATTCATGATATTAATGATAACGGAACTGTTGATCCAGGTGAGATCGTATCGGCTTCTGGCAGTTCCGTGAACCGCTCACTTGTTCCAGGTAACTACTATGCATTACTTTATGCCACTACTGATTCACTTAATTACAACCTGAGTTTTGCGGTGGATAAGGCTGGAGATGATCTTTCTACCGCCTACGATTTAGGTACATTGTTTGGTAAACATACATTTGCAGATTTTGTTGGCGCCAATGACTCCAATGATTATTATAAATTTAATCTCAATACATCAAAAATATTGTCTCTGAAATTAAATAGCACTGATGCATCTGTGAGCGTTCAACTCATTCAAGATCTGAACAAAAACGGGATACTAGAAAACGGTGAAATTTTAAAGGCAACTACAAGCACCATAACCCAGACAGGAACGATCGCACAGAATTTAGCATCTGGAAGCTATTTTGTGCGTGTGCTCCCAGACAAAAACAATGCAAATAGCAATTACACGATTGATTTGACCTTAGAGCAAGCTGGGAACACACTTCCAGTCGCTCAAACACTAGGAAAGCTTGATGGTACTCGCTATTTATACGACTTCGTTGGCATAGTTGACAACAATGATTATTATCAATTTACCATTGATACCACAAGTAACTTTAGCCTGCTATTAAATGGTTTGGGAGCAGATGCTAACGTGCAGCTAATTCAAGACCGAAATAATAATAGCATTGTCGAAGCCGATGAAATTATCCAGTTCTCTGCAAATTCTGGTAAAGCCCCTGAAGCATTTAGCCGAACATTATCTCCAGGTACCTACGCCGTACTTGTTTCTCCTGGAAGTTCTACCGTTAATACTAATTATAGCCTAAGTCTTTCAGCTACAGCCATAACCTCGACGGATGATTCTTTGAATACAGCGAAATCGATTGCCCTTGGTTCAACACCTATTTATGTGACGGATTGGGTTGGTAGTAGCGATAATAGCGATTTCTACCGTTTTACTTTATCTAGTACCAGTGTGGTTAATCTGATGCTGGATAATTTAAGTGCTGATGCCAACCTTCAGGTTATTCAAGATTTGAATAGCAATGGATTAGTTGATAGTAATGAATTGTTGCGAGCTTCCAATAAGCCTGGACTATCATCTGAAAATATTCAGCTTAATCTAGCATCCTCTACATACTTTGTGCAGGTCTATCAAGGCACTGGGAATACTCATTACTGTCTCCGAGCTACGGCGGATGCTATTCCTGATAGTGCAGGGAATATGCTGGCAACTGCTCGTGCAGTAAGCCTTAAATCCATTGCAAGTCGTTTCAATGACTGGATTGGGGATGCCGATCCTAGCGATTACTATCGATTTGAAGTAAATACTGATAGTAATTTAACCCTTTTACTCAATGAGCTTCGGTCTGATGCTGATGTACGGTTAATTAAGGATCAAAATAATAATGGTATTGTTGAAACTAGTGAAATCCTACAGACTTCTGCCATAACTGGAAGTGCTGCCGAGATTCTCAATCGCCCTTTGAGTGCAGGCATATACTTCATTCAAATTTTGCCCAAGACGGCAGTTAGTGAAACGTCCTACGCCCTAAGCCTGTCACTTGATCAAGCGGGAAATACTCTTGCCACTGCTCGTAGTCTTTCACTTAGTGCTGCTCCTATCAATGTGGATGACTGGGTTAGTAGTGCTGATCCAAATGATTACTATACGTTCACACTAACCAAAACTGCTGATCTAAGATTGAATCTAGATGGGTTAGGTGCTGTTGCCCTCAAACTGCTGGACGTTGCTGGTAATGTTATCGAAGGATTTGACAAATCAAAGACTAGCTCTGAATCAATTATCCGTCAATTGTCTGCGGGCACCTATAAGGTTCTAGTCTATTCCTCTGGAGAGAGTACAGACTATCGTTTGCAAGCTTCAGTCACTTCTCCTGACTTGGCTGGCAATAGCCTAGCTACTGCTACGGATTTGGGAGTTATCAATGGCGAACTTTCGGTTAGAGATTTTGTTGGTGATGGTGATTTGGAAGACTATCGTCGCTTTCGTTTGAGCACTCCTGGTAGTCTTACTATCGAATTAAGTTTATTAGATGCTGATGCAAATGTACAATTAATTCAAGACATCAATGGTGACGGACTAGTTGGCAGCAATGAGATTCTTCAATCATCAGTCAAAACGGGTAGAAATGCCGAAACACTCACACAAATATTAGCTGCTGGTACTTATTTCGTACGAGTTTTTCCTGCTACTACAGGTATCAATACGAGTTATAGTTTAAGTCTTGTAGTTGATCAGGTGGGGAATTCTATCAATGATGCACTTGCTATTAATGTTGATGCAACTAGTCGTAGTTTTAGTGATTTTTTGAATAAAGGTTTTGGTGCTAAAGATCCTGAAGACTTTTATCGATTCAGTTTTACGGCTAGGCAAGATTTAAATTTAGCCCTGAACAGTGAATCTCAGTATGTCACTGCCCAACTTATTCAAGATTTAAATGGAAATAGTCTTGTCGATAGCAATGAAATTCTGACCGAAGTCAAAACTAGTAATCTTGGACAGACTGTATCCCTCAAGCGTACATTAGACCCAGGCACTTATTGGCTGCGCTTCATTCCATATGTCGGTAGCACAAACTATACGATGACCGTCAGCACAAGTCCAGTAGATTGGCTAGGGCAAAATCTTCAAGATCTGGAATTGATTAATCTGACACGACAGTTAGCATCTGATGGGCAACTAAGCCGTGCTGACGCGATCGCGCTTCTCCGTCTTACTGAAAATGGAGGTATTGTCAGCCAATCTGAACTGGTAGATCTAAGAAAGCTATTTAGTGCTGGTCAATTGTTGAATATGCCTGAATCCGTTCAGAGCTTAGGCAGTAAAGTCGTCAGTTCAAGAAATCTAGCAAATTTCCGGTATCAAGGCGCGAAACTATTAGATAACTTAACCAGTGACTATCGGGCAGATCAGATGGAGCTGCTGATCAGTAAGTGGTTCTTTGGCAGTGATCATCCTATTGCCAAATCTGAAGATGGTTTAATTACTTATTCCTATCGTCCAGTCAGCGGTGCTTTATTCAAAGATGGACCCAGCTATCAAGATGTCCGTCAAGGAGTCGTAGGCAATTGCTACTTTCTAGCAGCCCTAGCTGCTGCTGCTTTTCGTGCGCCTAATCTCATTCAAGATATGTTTATTGACAATGCTGACGGTACGTTTACCGTACGATTTTATAACGATGGTGTTGCTGACTATATCACTGTTGATCGATATCTGCCAACGCGATCGCTTGGAACCTTTACCTTTGGTGATACGGGTAGCTTCTATGACTATTCTCAAAATGAGCTATGGGTGCTACTTGCTGAAAAAGCCTATGCTCAGATGAATGAGCTAAACTGGATTGGGCAAGATGGCTCAAACTCCTATCAGGGAATTGGCTACGGCTCGGATAGGATCACCCTTGGTCAAATTACGGGGCGCACTACATCAGGACCATTCACTCCATTGATTTTTACTGAGCTAGTTAGCGCATTTAATGCAGGTCGTTTAGTGTGCTTAGATTCTAATCCTGCTGGGACAACCTCTAATATAGTTGCAAGTCACGTTTTATGTGGTGGTGGATTATGATCCCATCACTCAGAAAGTTACGCTCTTTAATCCATGGGGCCTTGGTGATCATTCATACAAGGGCAGTAATCGCCCAGGATTGGTGCAACTTACTGCTCAGCAACTTTCAGCCAATTTTCTGTGGATGAACTACACATTAACTTGACATTCAGTAGATTGCAAGCTGATGCTATAGCAACTTGATCCAACTACCCCTGTTTATTCCTGGCAAGTTGTTCACGATCCAGATGAGGATAACTATTCACACTCAGAAGTCAGAAGCTACAAGAATGGAGACTATAGCAAAACTCTGGATATCCCCAAAACCATGAAAAAGTTTTTCCGTCAAGTACTAAGCGATCGCGCGCGTATTGTAAAAATGCCTCTATCAGACGCAGATAATAATTAATTCCCATCTTTCGATCGCCCTTTCTCCCGAGCCATAGCTGCTGCCTGTTCTGGATTACCCCCGATCGGGAAAATCAGAATATTCTTAACCTTGGGATTATCCACAAGGGCTTTCATACGGTGCAATTGGGTTTCAGCGATCGCAAGGCCGCCATATTGCTCAACTGCGACCATTTCCTCATTGAAGTTTTTGTCATTGTAGACCTGGATAAAGGCTCGATCGACTTTCCAGTTTTCCCAGTCCGCGGCAAAGTAGCGTTTGGCCCAGTAGGGATTGTGATGGCAGATGTCGAAGCTGACATTGGGATTGGCTTTTTTCAGGTCCGATCGCATTTGTAGGACAAATTGGGTCAGGCGCTCTGTGCGATCTTCTTGTCCAGGTAAGCCCGCATGGTAGCCCAAATAGTCATCCCATTGGACTGCATTAATTTTGGGATATTTGCGCACAAATTCTGACGAGATCTGTCGAAATAGGTTGGCAACTTCAGGGATTTCTACGTCCAGGACATAGTGATCGACGGCGGCATAGGTTTTGTCAATTCCTGGCACCAGCCATTTGCGGGATTTTGCCAGTTCGAGAATTGGACTATCTTTATCGATCTTAATCCCTTTTTCAAAATAGGCATGCACTTGCATTCCCTGGTTTTGGGCTTCATCGATCATCCAATCTAGCCACTGATCCTGAAATTGATTCGGACAGCTTCTAAACCCTAGGGTTTGCTGCATGATAATGCTGTCGTACATGGTGCAGCCGTTGCCCCAGACACCTTGGATAATTGTGTTGATGCCTTGGGATTTGTAGTAGCGGACGCGATCGCGAATCGTCTGTTCGCTAGCATTGTTGGTGACTTGAAACCGACTGAGATAGATGCCGCGCATGGGTTTCTTTTCCCAGCCGTCGGAATTAGTAGTAGCGATCGGAGGTTTTGTTGGGGGCGCGATCGGTTTGGGTGAAGTCGTCGGTTTGGGTGAGCCAGTGGTTGGAGTGGGGGGTGGGGTAGCTGTCAGGTTGGACTTTGGCATCACCATCGTCGGGGCCGCAGGGGCACCATCTGCAACGACTGCGGCGGGTGGGGTACTTTTGAAGGGCAGGATGGCTTGGGCCTGTTCCCAGAAGCGGGAGAAATTGCCCAAATGGATTAGCCACCAATATCCGGCTCCCGCAATCAGGAGTAGGACAGAGATGGGGATATTGCCTAGGCAACCCAATTTGGATTTTTTCGACATGTTGCTGGTTGGGCAAAAGTACTACGATAGAACTTCAAGGCGTTGGCCTAGTATTCCGCAATTTCGTTGAAAACCCACATAGAATCCCCTCAAAATCCCATGTTCAACCCCTACTCCCAACTGCTATTCCCGCGCCTGATGGATGCGGCGATGTCTGGTGAAGCGCTCGGCTCCCATCGTCGATCGCTCCTCGCAGATGTCACGGGCGAAACCCTCGAAATCGGCTTTGGGACAGGCCTCAATCTCCCTCACTATCCCAAAACCCTCACCCACCTGATCGCCATCGACTCGAACTCCGGGATGAAAACCCTAGCCGAAAAACGGATCGCAGCCAGTGGCATCGCGGTCGATCGCCGGACGCTCAGTGGCGAGAGCCTCCCCATGGATGACGATAGTTTTGATAGTGTAGTCAGCACCTGGACGCTTTGCAGCATCGCTGGGATCGAGAGAGCGATCGCCGAAGTTCACCGCGTCCTCAAACCTGGCGGCAAATTCTTCTTCATCGAGCATGGCCTCAGCCGCAACAGCCGCATCCAACCCTGGCAAAAGCGTCTCACACCAATCCAGCGGATTCTCGGAGATGGTTGTCATCTCGATCGCAATATCCGCCACTTTGTTGAGGCCCAATTCACGCAGCTTCAGCTTGAGGAGTTTCCTGAACCGAGTTTGCCGGAGGTGATGGGCTATTTCTATAAAGGGTTTGCGACGAAGTAGGGTGGGGCGGCTAGTATGGAGAATGGGCTATGATGTGATGAAGACCTGGGTGGAAAAAGCACAGTATGGGAATCAGAAGATTGGGGATAGGAGTGCAATTGATAGCTTCTGGCTGACGGGCGATCTGCGTATTACGCCCCAGGAACAGATAGATTTCCTGAGGCGATTGCAGCAGGATAAATTACCGTTTGGTAAGAGGGCGATCGCCACGGTAAAGAACATCATGATTTTGGAGCAGACACCGCAATATACCCTGCGGGCCAAGACGGGTTGGAGTAACTATGGCGAACCTAAATTACCGCAACAGGGCTGGCTGGTCGGCTACGTGGAACAGAATAAAAACACCTATTTCTTTGCAACGCATATCGACATTCGGGAGCCGCTGGATGCGAAGGCGAGGATGCTTATTACGCGATCGTGCCTGAAGGATTTGGGGTTGCTTTGATCTGTGAGCAAAAACAGAGGAGACGGCCTGTGGTGTCGAACTAGTCATCTATGCGATCGTTATACCAAATTGAGTGCGATCGCTCCTACCCCTGATTGTCGAGCCAGGTTGTTAGGTCAGCGATCGACTCAAAATCCAGCAGTGCTTCGCCTAGGGATTCGAGTTGTTCGATCGGTAGGGCATTGATGCGATCGAGGGTTCGAGCGTTGACGGATCCAACTTTTCGGGCCAAGAGACGTAGGAGTAGCGACCGCGCTTGACGAATTGCTCCCCCTTCTTCCCCCTCTTGTAAGCCGCGATCGTAACTAATCCGCTCTACACTAGTAATGTAAGGCACTTTTCGTTCCTCCTCATAGGCCTTCAGTTCACGCCAAAACTCAAGCTCCAAGGTTTTAGTTCGATTGGACTAGGATGGCTTGGGCGATCTTTCTACCCTTGATGTTCGAGCCAAATGGTGAGGTCGGCGATTGACTCAAACCGCAGAAGCGCGATCGCCAAAGCTTGTAACTGGTCAGGAGCTAACTTGTTGACTTGATCGGTCAACGGCTCAGACAAACTACCTACCTGTTGCTCTAGTTGCAGTGAAATCAGCGATCGTTCCCGTGCCAGCGATCGCTGTGCTTCTCCTTCTCTTTCCTCCAGGCGGCCTCGATCGTAACCAATCTTTTCTACACTGGTAATATAAGGCACTTTTCTTTCCTCCTCATAGGCTTGTAACTCACGCCAGAACTCAAGTTCCAAGGCTTTAGGTAGACCCAACACCCAATCGATGAAGTTGAAAACATTGAGCACATCTGTCTTATTATAGCCAGATTCATGCAGTTGGCGGATCAGTCGCATCTTCCAAACCTTCCGACTGGGCTTGTCCCGCCGCGTCTCCTACATCTTCAGGTGCGCCATCACCACCCAAGCAAACGGATTCTGACTCGCCTCCAACTCATCCCAGCGATCGCGATAGTCCAGCAGCTTTACCGCACTAAATTCAAAATTCAAGGTCGTTCCCGGTATCGCGAAGCTGTATTGGCTGGGTCGCCACTTCGGATCGCCATCACAGAGAATTACAACACTGGTTGCAGGCTGACCAAAGTAATCCAAAATCCTGAAAGAATAGGTAAAAATCCGCTGAGCAAATCCTGACTCCCGTGACGCTTGAACCTCCAGATGAATCAGGAGAAAAATAGGTTGTCCATCCTTGCGATAAACCTTCACGAGCTGATCGGCAAAACGCCTTCCGGTCGCTGCATCTGGTGCAATTTTCATAAACTCTTTATCCAGAAACTCGATTGGTTTTGTCCAATCTACGACCTTCGCAATTTCTGGGAAAAAGAACTCTGTCGCCTGCTGAAAATATTGTCGCAGGATTTTCTTCCAAGGCGCGTCTTGTTCATCTTGTTTTGGTGGTGCATTCTTTTCCATATGAGGCATTTCTGTACGACAGTAGTGCGATCGTATCATAGGTTTTTAGCAAGTTCATCTATCTAAAGGAGTATGAGCTGCGGTTTGGGGCGATCGATCACGAAGTGAGCAAGTATTGGGTTGATGCGGCATCGGGTGATTTGCAGTCTAATGGACATTCATAGAATGTATGTGATATCCTCGATTCAATCAGTAATATTCACCATTTTATAGAAACGGTAAAATACGCATGAGCAAAATATTAAGTTTTCTTCAAGCGAATGAATTCATGATAGGTAGCTTACTTGCTTTACGTCATGGCAATCCATTTAAAAGTATTGCCTCTAATAATTGGTCGCTCAGTTTTGAAGTCTCTCTTACTGCTTTCTTTATATCACTATTTTATTTTTCCATTAAACTACTGCTATTCATAGTTCAGGAAAAGAGAAATTCTGCGCAAAAGATTACCATCTTTTCAAGTAACTACTCAGGCTTAAGAAAATGAAAAAGAATCCAGTTCTTATGAATGAGTAGAGTAAAGTCATAAAGATTCATAAGACAGGAGAGACCTTTGCCTCAACAAACACCGCCAACGAGCATGAGT
>JAAUSA010000237.1 GCA_012031975.1 Alkalinema sp. RU_4_3
GTCACGATCCTCTGTGATGGCGGTGCCCGCTACCAGTCCAAACTATTCAATCAAGCCTGGCTAGAAGAAAAGGGCCTCTGGCCCCTGAAGCCAGCGTAAGGGACTTCAACCCCAGCCCCCCATGAACGGCCTCAAAGCTAGGCGGCCCCCTCATCCGGGGAGCAGAACCCCGCAGGCTTGAATCTATAGCTCTTCTAAAGTTTTGCCATATTCCAGCCGATCGCTTTCTACAATGAGTAACGTAACAGGAGTATGAACACTTATGGAGGTTTGCCTTAATGTTTTGTTCATTATTGTTACGTTAAGCGATCGTTTTTGGGGTCCATATTAATTATGTAGCCTCAGCAACTAAATCTTCCCGTAGCAATAACCTAACGTTGAGTCAGCACTCGATACAGTGAAGTACAACAGTGAAGCACAATCAGTGAAGCACAACAGTGAAGCACACTGCAAAACAGTACAACACTGGAACAGTACAACACTGGAACAGTACAACACTGGAACAGTGCAACACTGGAGTAATCTGCAGATGGCTGCTCCCTGCGTTTTGTCATCTGCTGGACCCTTCGCTTCCCCTAATCCCAGGAGTATTTGCGCTTTATGAATATGACATCCAACCGCATTCTGCAAATTGAAGATCTCGGTCAAAGTATCTGGTTGGATAACTTGACCCGCGATCTATTGGAGTCCGGCGACCTCGCCAAGATGATCGACAGTCGCGGTCTGCTCGGCGTTACTTCGAACCCCGCCATTTTTGAAAAAGCCATCGTCGGCAACCAGACCTACGACAAGGCCATTGAAGCCGGCATCCGATCGGGCAAAAGTCTGATGGAGATTTACGAATCGTTAATCTTCGACGACATTACCAATGCCTGTAAGGTCTTCCTGCCCGTCTACGAAAAATCCAAGGCGATCGATGGCTACGTCAGCGTCGAAGTCCCCCCAACCATCGCCCGCAGCACCGAACACACCATTCGGGAGGCCCGTCGCTACCGCGAAGCGATCGACCTGCCCAACGTGATGATCAAGATCCCCGGCACCCCCGAAGGTCTGCCCGCCGTCGAGCAGGTGATCTCCGAAGGCATCAGCGTCAACGTCACCCTGCTGTTCTCCGTCCAAGCCTACGTGGAAACGGCCTGGGCCTATATTCGCGGTTTGGAAAAGCGCTTAGCTGAGGGCAAATCCGTTAAAGATATTGCCTCCGTGGCCAGCTTCTTCCTGAGCCGGATTGATATCAACATTGATGCTCAACTGGACAGCCTGTTAGCACTGCCCGATCTGGATGCCGATCGCAAAGCGCAATTGGAATCCCTCAAGGGTAAAGTCGCTATTGCCAACGCTAAGATTGCCTACGAAGAATACGAAAAAATCATCGCCACCGATCGCTGGAAAGCACTAGCTGCGGCGGGAGCCCAACCCCAGCGTCTCCTCTGGGCTAGCACCGGGACCAAAAACCCCGCCTACAGCGATGTGATGTATGTCGATGGTTTGGTGGGTGACGAGACCGTTAATACCCTGCCGCCTGGGACCATCGAAGCCTGCTTCGACCATTGCGACGTGGCGCCCCGCATTCAGGAAGACATGGCGGGTGCCCATGCGGTGATTGACGCATTGCCTAGCGTCAACATTGACCTCGATCGCGTCATGGAAGAACTACTGGCCGACGGGATCGAGAAGTTCGTGCAGCCCTTTGAGTCGCTGATGAAGTCGCTCCAGAGCAAGGTCGATCAGCTCGCTAAGGTTTAGAACCGGTCCAAAACTAGGTTGCCATGGCAGAGGTTGTTTGATCCCCAGATGATTGAACAGCCTCTGCTCCTATTCACTCTCTCAACGTTAGAATCTATGGTTGCTTTAACAGAAAACCCCCTCCGCATTGGTCTCCAACAACAGCGCGTCCCCGAGCCCTCGATCGTCGTGTTCTTCGGCGCCTCCGGGGATCTGACCAAGCGTAAACTCGTACCTGCTCTTTATAAACTTAAGCAAGAACGTAAGCTGCCCCCAGAACTGACGATCGTCGGTGTGGCCCGGCGTGAATGGAGCCACGACTATTTCCGCGAGCAGATGCGCGAAGGGGTCATGGAATTTTCCGGTGGGGTCACCTCCGAGGAGGACTGGGAGGAATTTGCCAAGGGCCTGTTCTATTGCCCCGGCGACATTGACAATCCCCTCAGCTACCAGAAACTCAAAGCCTTCCTAGGGGAACTGGACGAACAGCGCAAGACCCGTGGTAACCGAGTGTTCTACCTCTCCGTCGCCCCTAATTTCTTCCCCGAGGCGATCCGCCAGTTGGGCGGCGCGGGCATGCTAGAGGATCCCCGCCGCAGCAAGCTGGTGATCGAGAAACCCTTTGGCCGCGATCTAAGCTCCGCCCAGTCCCTCAACCGGATCGTCAAGCAGGTCTGCCGCGAGGAACAGGTCTACCGGATCGACCATTACCTGGGTAAGGAAACCGTCCAGAATCTGCTGGTCTTCCGGTTTGCCAACTCGATTTTTGAGCCCCTGTGGAACCGCCAATATATTGATCATGTGCAGATTACGGTCGCCGAAACCGTGGGCGTTGAAGACCGGGCTGGCTACTACGAAAAGTCCGGTGCCCTGCGCGACATGGTGCAAAACCACCTAATGCAGGTCTTCTGCCTAACCGCCATGGAACCCCCCAACTCCCTGGACGCCGATGCGATTCGGACGGAGAAGGTGAAGGTGATTCAGGCCACCCACCTCGCAGATTTGGCCCACCTCGATCGCTGTGCCGTCCGAGGCCAATACACCGCCGGATGGCGCAAGGGTAAACCCGTCGTGGGCTACCGCGACGAGCCGGGCGTCGATCCCAATTCCATGACCCCAACCTTCGTCGGACTTAAGCTAACCATCGACAACTGGCGCTGGCAGGGCGTGCCCTTCTACCTGCGAACCGGGAAACGCATGCCCAAGAAGGTCAGTGAAGTGGCTATTCATTTCCGCGAAGTGCCCCACACGATTTTCCAGGCCACGGGCAAACAGGCCAACCCCAATGTCCTGGTCATGCGTATCCAGCCCGATGAAGGCATTGCCCTGCGGTTTGACGTCAAGATGCCGGGGGCCGATCTTCGCAGCCGATCGGTCGAGATGGACTTCGGCTACGGTGCCTCCTTCGGCAAAAGCTCCGGGGGCGATGCCTACGATCGCCTGATTCTCGACTGCATGATGGGGGACCAGACCCTGTTTACGCGATCGGACGAAGTGGAGGCCGCCTGGCGAGTCGTCACCCCCGTGCTAGAAGCCTGGGAATCCCCCACGGATCCGAGCCTAATGCCCGAATACGAGGCAGGCACCTGGGAGCCCCAGGCCGCCGAGGAAATGATCAACCGTGACGGACGCCGCTGGAGACGGTTGCACACCTAGATTTTCAGCCCATACCACCACCCTCTCTGAGCAAAACAATCGTCTATGGCTATCCAATCCGCACCCCTGGTCTCCCTGAGAACCCCCACCGATGTCTCCCTCGCCGACATCGAAACCGAACTGACCCGCATCTGGGAAAACTACAGCCTCGCCAATGCGGACAATGGCGCCCCCGCCGCCGTCCGCGCCTCCACCTTCACCCTAATCGTCTACGAACCCGAAGAGACCCAGCAGCTCCTGGCCCAGCTCGGCTACTACGGCGGCCCGATCGACGGCATCGACGGACCCCGCACCCAGACCGCTATCCAGGCTGCCCAAGCCAGCTACAAACTCCAAGAAACAGGCAAAGCCAGCCCCGAACTCCTAGAAAGACTCCGCCACGAGCTAGCCATCTGCCGGGGTGAGGTCAACGAAGAGGGCGCGGTCTGCTCGATTCTGGACTATAGCCGCGATGTCGCTGGAGCCGGAGTCGCCGACGCGATCGCCACCCAAAACCCCTGCCGGATCATTGCCCTATTCCCCACCATGATGTCCGACGAGGGGGTGTCCGCCCAGGTGTCGGTCTACTGTCCGATCCATCAGCGCAGTGCTGGGGTGTTGATGTGCTGCGAGTACATTACCTTGAAGGGTACGGAGGCAGCGCTGGAGCGAGTCAGCGGCATGATTACCTCCCTTGTCAGCGGCGATCTGCCCAGCTTCCTATGGTGGAAGGCGCTACCGACCGAAGACAAACCTTTGTTTAAGCAACTGGGCCAAGATTGCACAGCGGTGATCGTCGATTCTAGTCGATTTGTCCAGGAGCCCGAAGCGAACCTGAAGGCGGTCCAAAACCTGATCAACGAAGACATCTCCATATCCGATCTCAACTGGCGTCGCCTGTCGCCCTGGCTGGAGCTGACCGCCGAGGCCTTTGATCCCCCGGAGCGCTGGGATGGTTTGCTGGCGGTCGATCGCGTCACCATCGACTACGAAAAGGGCAACCCGGCCCAGGCGATGCTGTTCCTGGGTTGGTTGGCCAGTCGGCCCCACCTGGAATGGGAACCGATCGCCCGGCATTTTGACGGCGGCGAGTATGACATCCAGCGCATTGTGTTCCGCTCCAAGGATGGTCGGACCATCGAGGCGGAGCTGGCGGCCCTGCCCACCGATGCCGGGGATGTGGTGGGTGACATTGCCGATTTCCGTCTGTCCTCGACCAATCCTGACGCCGATTGCTGCACGATACTTTGCTCCGAAACCACGGGCTGTATGCGGATGGAATCGGGGGGCAAGGCCGACAACTGCTACGTCCAGCAGGTCAGTCCCCTCAACGACCAGCAGGCCGAAACCCTACTGAGTGAACAGATTGGCCGTTGGAGCCGGGATCTGCTGTTTGAGGCCAGTCTGGCCGTTGTGTCGAAGATTCTGACGCTCTAGGGGTTGGGGAGATCGTGGTTTAGGCCTGTCTAAACCGCGAATCTTAAAAAATTCTACGCTGAAAATTTATCGATCTTCTGGTCCAAAAAGGGTCAGACCTGGGTATGCTCAGGATGAGTATTGACGCGAGGGCATCTTGACAAAGGTGCAATCGCTGTCCTCTGAAACCCGAAAACTTCCTGAAATCTTAGGGCTGGGATAATAGATTCTGGTGACCTATGGTTATAAGTTAAAGAAGGTCTTTTTTGGGCCGATGAAGATCCCTTGTGATCCAATCGATCGGATAACCCGCATCGCATCTTTACCCCTTGTCCCTATATATTTTGTTGGAATAGAGAGAACCCCACCCCTATGACAACGCTGGTTATTGTCGAATCCCCCACCAAAGCCAAGACCATCCGCAACTTCTTGCCCAGTGGCTATCGTGTTGAAGCCTCCATGGGCCATGTGCGGGACCTGCCCCAGTCAACGAGTGATGTGCCCAAGGAGATCACGGACAAACGGGTGCGGGAACTCGGCGTGGATGTCCGGGCTGACTTTGACCCGATCTATTTGATCCCGGACGATAAGAAGAAGATCGTCAAGACCCTCAAAGATGCCATGAAAGAAGCGACGGAACTGCTTCTGGCCACTGACGAAGATCGCGAGGGCGAGAGTATTTCCTGGCACCTGTTGCAGGTCTTGAAACCCAAGGTGCCCGTCAAGCGCATGGTGTTCCATGAGATCACCAAGGAGGCGATTCAGGCGGCCATCAAAGATTGTCGCCAGGTGGATGAGAAGCTGGTGCGGGCGCAGGAGACTAGACGGATTCTCGATCGCCTGGTCGGCTATACCCTGTCGCCCCTGCTCTGGAAGAAAATTAAGTATGGCCTGTCGGCGGGGCGAGTCCAATCCGTGGCCGTCAAGGTCCTGGTGCGGCGGGAGCGGGAGCGGCGGTCCTTTAAGCGTGGGAGCTACTGGGACCTCAAGGCAATGCTGGCCCCTGTCAACGACAGCAAATCCTTCTTCGATGCCAAGCTGGTTTCCCTAGCTGGGAAGAAGCTGGCCACCGGGGCTGACTTCGATGAAAGCACGGGCCAAGTGACGGCGGGTCGCCAGGTGGTGCTGCTCAATGAGCAGGAGGCCCAGGCCCTGCAAGCCAGACTCCAGGGCAAACCCTGGACCGTGGCGGATCTTGAAGAGAAACCCGTTACTCGCAAACCTTCGCCGCCGTTTACTACCTCTACCTTGCAGCAGGAGTCGAACCGCAAGCTGGGTCTGTCGGCCCGCGATACGATGCGGACGGCCCAGAGTCTGTACGAAAACGGCTATATCACCTATATGCGGACGGACTCCGTGCATCTTTCGACCCAGGCGATCGATGCGGCCCGCAGTTGCGTGGAAACCATGTACGGCAAGGACTACCTCAGCCCCAGTGCGCGGCAGTTTACGACTAAGAGTAAGGGTGCTCAAGAGGCCCACGAAGCGATCCGTCCCTCGGGCGGTACCTTCCGCACCCCCCAGGAGACGGGCCTGAGTGGTCGGGACTTCCAGCTCTACGACCTGATCTGGAAGCGCACCGTCGCCACCCAAATGGCCGATGCGCGGCAAACGCAGATCAGCCTGCAAATTCAGGTTGAAGATGCGATGTTCCGGGCTGGTGGGAAGCGGATCGATTTCCCCGGTTTCTTCCGGGCCTATGTGGAGGGATCCGACGATCCCGATGCGGCGATCGAAAACCAAGAGGTGATCCTGCCCAACCTCAAGAAGGGCGATCGCACGGACTGCCAGAACCTGGAAGCGATCGGCCATGAAACCCAGCCACCCGCCCGTTTTACGGAAGCCTCCCTGGTCAAGACCCTAGAGAGTGAGGGCATTGGTCGTCCGAGTACCTACGCCAGCATCATTGGGACGATCATCGATCGCGGCTATGTCCAGGCCAGCGGCAATTCCCTAGTGCCGACCTTCACAGCCTTTGCGGTGACGGGGCTGCTGGAGAAGCATTTCCCGGATTTGGTGGACACAGGGTTTACGGCGCGGATGGAACGCACCCTCGATGAAATTTCCACGGGCGAAGTGCAGTGGCTGCCCTACCTGAAGTCCTTTTACCTCGGCGATGAGGGCCTGGAAACCCAGGTGAAGGAGCAGGAGAGCCAGATCGATCCGACGGCGGCCAAAACCATTATTTTGGATCAGCTGAGCGCTAAGGTCCGGATTGGCAAGTACGGCGCCTACCTGGAAATCGACCAGGATGGGGAAGTGGTGAAGGCCAACATTCCCATGGGCTTGACCCCGGCGGATCTCGATCCCGAACAGGTGCAAAATCTGCTGCGGCTGAAGATCGAAGGGCCGGATAAGCTGGGCATCCATCCTGACACTGGAGAACCCATCTACGCCCTCGTCGGCAGCTATGGTCCCTACGTCCAGTTGGGCGATCCCCCCGAGGACAGCAAGATTAAACCCAAGCGTAGTTCCCTGCCCAAGGGTGTGACGCTAGAAAACATCACCCTCGACCAGGCCGTGGGGCTGCTGAGCCTGCCCCGCACCCTGGGAATGCACCCAGAGTCGGGCTGTAAGGTTCAGTCCAGCCTGGGACGGTTTGGTCCCTATGTGGTCCATGACCAGGGCAAGAATGGCAAGGACTATCGATCGCTCAAGGGCATGATGATCCGGTGACGATTACCTTCGATCGGGCGCTGGAACTCTTAGCGCAACCGAAGGCGGGTCGTGGGAAGCGATCGACCACGC
>JAAUSA010000238.1 GCA_012031975.1 Alkalinema sp. RU_4_3
GGGGGAGATGGGGAATATTGGGGCAGCGCAGTGGTTTATGGAGCAGGTTCGTTGACTATTTGGGGGCGATCGATAGCTGTAAGCCGAGATCATCAGAGGGCTATGTTGAGAATTTTCTTTCTCTTTCTATCGATCGGTATTGTACTAATCCTATATGGAATGACTTTGTCATGGATAGGATTCATTACTTGGTTAGGTCTTAGTTTTGTCATTGCAGGCATTAGCTACAGCGCGAATGTCGTTTGGGTCTTTGGGAAGTCATCTCAAGGCGATCGAGATTGGCGATCGATTCTCCTTTTATTGTCTTTATATTCACTGTGCAGCAGGCCGATCGCGCTCTGCTATGACTGTTGCTGCAATCTTGCTAAGAAAAGGCATCTGCCAAACACCTCAAGAATCGATCGATTATATTCATGCACGTCGGCCCTGTATTGAACTCACAAATGAGCAGAAATATTTTTTAGATAAATGGTTTGATCAAGATTGCCATTAGTCAAGCGATCGCCTCTACACCAGCAACCTCACAGCCCCCAAAGAATGGCTCGAAATGGCAATCACAGACCTCGACGACTTCCTCCACCTCTTCCCCGACCACAGCCAAGCCCAACAGGTCAAAGCAAGGCTTCAAGGGGCGATCGACACCTCAGACGCGATCGCGCTATAATGCAAACAAGTTGAAGGTACCTTCCTATGCCGATCGCCGACCTCCTCCAAAAACGCCCGCTACCTCACCAACAACCTTGGTGAACAAACTGATGTCGTCAT
The DNA here is from genome assembly GCA_012031975.1 of Alkalinema sp. RU_4_3. Lineage (GTDB taxonomy): Bacteria > Cyanobacteriota > Cyanobacteriia > Leptolyngbyales > Leptolyngbyaceae > JAAUSA01. The sequence continues at coordinate 766 of JAAUSA010000238.1, forward strand.
CTCAATAGACACCTGGAACAGCCTACTCGCGATCGTTCAAGAAACCGAGCAACCCAATCCACAACCCCAATGGCTTTGGGAAAACCCAGAGGCTCTAGCCACTGTACAAACAGGCCTTACCCAAGCCGCCCGAGGCGAGACCCAATCCCTCGGCTCCTTCGCCCAATACGCCAATCTCGACATCGAGGACTAGATGAACTTCAGTCTTCAGTTCACAGCGATCGCAACTCAGACACTGGAGGATCTGGCCCAACTTGATCCCAAAAAGCATCGCAAAGTGCTCAAGACCTTAGCCCTGATGGAGATTAATCTACGTCATCCAGGGTTAAAGACACATAAGTACAATGCCTTCAGTGGACCCAATGAAGAAGAAGTCTTTGAAGCCTATGTCGAAAATAAGACACCTGCAGCTTTTAGGGTTTTCTGGTATTACGGCCCTGGTGCTGGGACAATTACCATTTTGGCTATTACACCTCATCCATAATGTAGGTATGAAAATAGCCTAACGAGCAAGGCTTCAAGGAGCGATCGACACCTCAGACGCGATCGCGCTATAATACACACAAGTTGCTGGTACCTTCCCATGCCGATCGCTAACCTCCCCCACAACGCCCGCCACCTCACCAACAGCCTTGGCGAACCAACCAATTGTGTCATCTCGGTCGGCAAGGCATAGAACACATCTACCGATCGATCGCCTCAGGCCGATATTGCGATCGCCGACTAATCGCAAACACCAAAGCCCCGAGCGTCAATCCCCCCGCCAAATACAGCGGAAACCCATAGGTCTCAGGGTGATTCTGATTCACCATCACTCCGGCAATAATCGGCCCCATCCCATTAGAAATACTCAAATAGGAAGCATTCAATCCCGCCGCGATCCCCTGCTGCTCAGGCTTTGTATTGAGCGAAACCAAGGTGCTAATCATTGGCTGGACTAGGGAATTAAACAGCGAAAACAAAATGCTAATGGTCAGGAAATAATAAATGCTGGGCACGATCGGCATCAATAAAAAGGAAATACTTCGCACGAAGATCGCCAGGAATAAAATCTTCTGCAACGACAATCGCTTCGTCAGCAGTTTTACCCCCAAAGTCTGCATCAATACGCCAATAATTCCAAAACAAAAGAACAACAGCGCCAAGGACTTCGTATCCTGCCCCAGCACCTGAATGTAATAGGGCTGAAACGCAAAGGTAAAAATCGTAAAGGTTGTGCCCACCAGGAAATTAATCAACAGCAATGTGCCAATCCTCGGTAGCCAAAACCCCTTAGCGAGTTCTTTTAAACCCAAATCAAACAAATTCTGCTCCGTCTGCTTCTCCCTCAAAGTCTCGGGTAGGAAAAACGTTGTCAAGACCAACGCCACCGTCGCGATCGCCGAGGACACCAAAAAGGCCGTACCGAGCGATCGCTGCACCGCGATTAAGCTAATCACAGGACCCAGCAAAAAGCCCATACCCAGCGACGCACCTAGGATACCAAACCCCTTCGCCCGATCCCTCGGCGGCAGCAAATCCGACAGCACCGCCTGGGCCACCGACACATTCCCCCCCGTAATCCCGTCTAGAAACCGTGCAAAAAACAACAGGGGTGCCGCCGTTGCCGTCCCTGCGAGGAAGTTTGCCACCACAGTCCCGGCCAGACTAATCATCAACAGCGGTTTGCGCCCAAAGCGATCGCTCAGCTTCCCAATAATCGGCGTTGCAAAAAACTGCGCGATCGAATACATCGCAAACAACAAACTCGTCTGCTGATCCGACAGATTAAACTCCCGCCCATAGAGATACAATCGGGATCAAGATCGTAATGCTCAGGGCATTGATGAAACTGATCAGGGCAACGATCCAGAAGGTGCGGTTCATGGGAATGGTTAAGGAAGGCGATCGCCACTATACCACTCGCCCTAACCCCCGCTAATCTTCGCCTTGTACTCCAGCCCCACCAGCACCTGCAACAACTTCTGGGCATGATCGCCCTGGATCTCGATGGTCTCTCCCTGCACCGATCCCCCACTGCCGCACTGATTCTTCAACTTCTTCGCCAAAGCGGCCAAACTTTCTGCCGATAGCACAAACCCACTGACGATCGTCACCGTCTTCCCGCCCTTGCCCTTACGCGACACCTGAATCCGAACCTGCTGCTGATTTGGCGGCAGCTCCACCGTCTCATCCGCCGCCTCAGGCTCATCCCCAAACTCGCGATAAACCACCTGGTCCTTCTTCCCCATAGCGCCCTCGACAAAACCTCCCCCGAATTGTAAGCCGTCGAACCCCTCCCGTATAATTGAATCTTGTTGTCAAACCTCCGCTAGAGAACACCGTGACCACTACACCCATTAAACTCTCCAACCCCACCGCCATTGAAAATCGCCCCGATGCGTTGGGTCGCTATGGGCAGTTCGGTGGTAAATATGTGCCTGAGACCCTGATGCCCGCCCTCTTCGAACTAGAGGCCGCCTACCAGGAATACCGCAAGGACCCCACTTTCCAAGCCGAACTCAACGGCCTCCTCAAGGACTACGTCGGTCGTCCCAGCCCCCTGTATTTCGCCGAACGCCTCACCGAGCACTACGCCCGCCCCGATGGCAGCGGCCCCCAGATCTACCTCAAGCGCGAAGACCTCAACCACACCGGTGCCCACAAAATCAACAACGCCCTCGCCCAGGCCCTGATGGCCAAACGCATGGGTAAAAAGCGCGTGATCGCTGAAACCGGAGCCGGACAGCATGGCGTCGCCACCGCCACCGTCTGTGCCCGCTTCGGCCTTGAATGCATCATCTACATGGGCGTCCATGACATGGAACGTCAGTCCCTGAATGTCTTCCGCATGCGTCTGATGGGAGCCGAAGTCCGGGGCGTCTCCTCGGGGACAGGCACCCTGAAGGACGCCACCTCCGAAGCGATCCGCGACTGGGTGACCAATGTGGAGACCACCCACTACATCCTTGGATCCGTCGCGGGTCCCCATCCCTACCCGATGATCGTCCGAGATTTCCACGCGATCATTGGTGTCGAGGCTCGCCAGCAATGCCTGGAAAAATGGGGTGGCCTGCCCGACATCCTGATCGCCTGCGTCGGCGGCGGATCCAATGCCATGGGTCTGTTCCATGAATTCATCAACGAGAAGAGCATCCGGATCATCGGCGTCGAAGCCGCAGGCCACGGTGTGGAAACCGACAAACATGCAGCGACCCTGACGAAGGGCCGCGTCGGCGTTTTGCACGGAGCCATGAGCTATCTGCTTCAAGATGAGCAGGGCCAGGTGATCGAACCCCACTCGATTAGCGCGGGCCTCGACTACCCTGGCGTTGGCCCCGAGCACAGCTACCTGATGGATGTGGGCCGGGCTGAATACTACGCTGTCACGGACCAGCAGGCCCTTGATGCTTTCCAGCAGCTGTCCCAGCTTGAGGGGATTATCCCGGCGCTGGAGACGTCTCATGCGATCGCCTACCTCGCCACCCTCTGCCCCCAACTCCCCGGCAGCCCCCGCATTGTTCTTAATTGCTCTGGACGGGGCGATAAGGATGTTTTGACGGTCTCTAAGGTGTTGAACATCTAATCGTGATTGCATAGGCCAAGGGCGCGGAAAACGCGCCCCCTACCAGGAAACGACAAAACCCCGCACTGTTGATGGCGCGGGTTTCGTTGTTTTAAATCAATCTATCTGCTGGAGATTCTCTGGGTGTTCTGCTCCGCATACATTGCCCGCAGGACAAGCGCTGGATCGACCCACTGGCCGCCATATTTCAAACCCCAGTGCAGATGAGGCCCCGTTGTCCGACCCGTCATCCCAACGCGACCAATCCGTGACCCGGCAGGCACCGTCTGGCCCTCCCAGATTTGTAGGCCACCGCCGCGATCGATCAAATACAACTTCCCAGAAGCATCCTTCTCCACATAGCCCTGCATGTGGCAGTAGACATGCTCCCACTCGCCCGACTGCACGACGACAGAGGTACCGCAGGCACTATTGTCCGAAACCTCGACCACCTTACCGCCCCACCAATTGCGGATATAGCTGCCCTCCGGCGCCGCCATATCAAGACCTCGGTGAAACTGCGTCGCCCCCGAACCATCGGGCGAACTGCGATAGCCAAAGGGGGACGTATAGGTCTGAAAATTCTCAACGGGGAAGGAAGCGCCCTGCCAGGCATTCCCTGTGGCAACTTGATCCGTTGCATCCGCCCGACTCGAAACCAACTGAAGAACTGAAACAACCGCTAACCCACAGCCAAACAGGGCGGTCAAACGGCGAGAAAAGGGACGACGGGCGAAGGCTTTCAATGTGTGAGTCACTAGCTTCAATTTCCTTACTGAACGGCTCTAACCGGAAGTGCCCAACGGACAAAGGGCAACTTAACGGGGTCAACGGTCACGGACAAAGGATGCACTTGATGCTGAAATTTAAAAGGCGAAGACAGAATATTAAGCAGGATTAATCTACGTAACGAAACAAGTCTTGGCCATTTAACCACAAAACGCTCCTATAGATACAATCGCCTCGCCCCGGAAGTAACCCAAAAATCCCTAGATCTCAGACTCCATCAAGGTCCGGCCCGGCTCAATTGTCTAGTTATTCCGAGGAAACCTGAGACATAAGGGCGTTTTGCGCATCTTGACAGAATCTTTATAAATGGCCTAGGTTCAATACCGTAGTTTTACGGATTTTCTCTGGGTAGGGCCTCGATAGGTCCGTGTTCCCACGGGTATGGGCGGCGAATATTGAAAAAATTGATTGAAAAAAATTGTCTGAAAGCTTTACATCTAGCCGATCAACGTTGCATTGGTTTATATCCTTCCAGAGAAAACTCCAGAACAAACCGCAACTCGGCGATCGGATCATCTAAAAATTGGGTTCAAAACAGAAACAGGGTCGTGAAGCCATCTCAAACTCGGCTGAACATCTCATGTTTAAGGATTAATGCCACGAATGCGGGGCTCCGATGATTTCAGGTCTAGAGTTTTGGCGAGCTTCTTCAGTAGTCAGGAAATGACTATACCCAGTCTTTCAAGAGTGCCTGACGGCGAGGATGGCGCAACTTGCGCATGGCCTTGGCTTGGATCTGACGGACGCGCTCACGGGAGAGGTCGTAAATCTTGCCAATTTCGGTCAGGGTATAGTGCTGGCCATCGGCGAGGCCGTAGCGCAGACGGATGATTTCCCGTTCGCGATCGCTGAGGTGATCGAGTACGGAATTGAGCCGATCGCTCAGGAGTTTGCGATCGAGGTTGTCGTTGGGGCCGATGTGGTCGGCATCTTCGATCAACTGCATCAGCTCGGTGTCCTCATCCTTGCCCACCCAGGCATGCAGGATAGGGTGCGCTGGCTGACATCCAAGACCTGATCGAGTTTGTCCTCGTCCATGTCTAGGGCCTTAGCTAGCTCATGCTTGCTGGGTTTGCGACCGAGTTCCTGGGAGAGGACCTGGCGGACCTTGCGCACTTGATTGAGCTTTTCCACCATATGGACAGGCAGTCGGACGGTGCGCGACTGGGAAGCAATGGCCCGCGTAATCCCCTGGCGAATCCACCAGTAGGCGTAGGTCGAGAACTTGTACCCGCGCTCGTAGTCAAACTTCTCCGCCGCCCGCATCAGCCCCATGGAACCCTCTTGAATCAGATCCAAGAACGGCACGCCTCGGTTGAGGTACTTCTTGGCGATCGAGACCACCAGTCGCAGGTTAGCCCGGACCAGCTTGCGCTTCGCCACTTCACCCACGGAACCACCCTTGGCGATCTCACGGGCTAGCTCGATTTCCTCGGCTTGAGTGAGTAGGGGATAGCGGGCCATCTCCCGCAGGAACATGCCTACGGAGTCATCGGACAGACCGAAGTAATCGGTACTACCCTTCGGCATAGCCTTGGCCAGAGCCTCGGGGGAGAGATCTTCGTCACTAAGGGGCTCTACTTCACCCAGTTCCAACACATCGGTGTCGGAGGGATCGGCGATCGCCTCTTTTTTCTTAGAAGTCTTGGTTTTCATAAAATATGCCACACCACGATGAAATAACGGTTTGAGCGAAATTCGCTTCCAAATTTAGCGCATCCGTGCAACAAATGACACTTTATACAGAAGAAATTCCATCAAATTACTGTTGCTTTTTACAGGGAAACATCATTCTTTCTTTTCAGTGGAGAATTTGGCCCATTTTTTGAGAAAAATCCGTGGGTTCGCGGAGGCTAGAAACCACCACAAGGGCGCTATAGTAAGCCGCTTTTCACAGAGCCCCCCAAATCAGAAGCAAAACACCTCGGTCAGAGAAATGCACCGTTTTGAAATTCGTGGGATAGAATCAGCCCACTGGCAAGAAGCCACCCACCAATCAGAACATCCGCCCCAGACCCAGTTACCTGTTGAAAAGCGAGAACAGCAGGTCAACTAATGTCGAACCACCCTTGTCTCACGCTACATCTAGGGTCACGAAAATATTCATGACACTATATCTAGCAAATCCTGGGGAAATGTCAAGGGGTTTTTGGAAATTTAGGGGTAGATACGTAGACTTCTTAACATTCGGCTCTCCTAACCCCAGGGGTGAAGAAGCCCCCCTCGCATTTTTTGAGAATAAGCAGTTCAATTAAGAGATGGATGCAAGGCGCCCCATACTAGATACTGAGTGGCGCGCCATAAAAAGATGGGCTCTACCGGATCTCCCGTGGTCAGAATGCGGAATACCCTAGATATGGTGTCCTGCAACTGAATTTTCACTTCTGTAGTACC
>JAAUSA010000239.1 GCA_012031975.1 Alkalinema sp. RU_4_3
TGACAGCCAGGCGTTTGACCAGCAAGCGAACGAAGCAGAAATTGAGCTTTGTCCGGGCATGTTCTATGGTCCATTCAAAGTTCTTGACCAGATTTTTGCACCGCTCAACCCAAGCATTAGAGCGTTCAATCACCCAACGGACTTTAACTGGAACAAACCCAGATTTCCCTTGGGCCGCTTTTTCTTCTTTCGAGAGTTTGGCGCTTACCTCAAACTGAATCTTGCTCATAATCTCTGGATAGACCAATTCCAAGGCCGATTGAATCTTGTCCGGATGATAGCCATGATCCAGCATGATTGTCGTTTTTGGCAAGTCTTGCGGTTTCTCCAAAGTAGACCACATGAAACCCCTCTGCCTCCAAAAGCTGCTTCAGTTGCAAAAGCTCCGTCGATTTCCCACAACCAATATGCCCCGTAAATAGCGTACAAGTCGGCTCATCCGGCGAGAAAAAGCTAATCGTATGCTTCAGTTCCTCAATCAGCTTCCCGCCCCGCACAGAGGAGAAATCTACATAGTACTTCTGATCTTGCAAGTTATCAGCTCGCAATGTGTCACTAGGAATGGTCGCCTGATAGAACTTCTTAATATCAATAGTCATAGTGATAAGAGATGCAAAATGTCTTGTTTCTTAAGGATAACCTACCTATCAGCTATCGCGATCGGCTACTTCAGAAAAATCAAAGATACGATGGTTTTCCGCCTATTCGCGCCCAATTAGAATCTACCAAGACTATCTAAGAGTTCTGCTATTGGTCTGGTCCTGCCTGCCTTGATATCCTCCAACCCCCGCTCGATACTAGCCGCAATCTCCTCCGCATCAGGGTCCTCCAAGGTACTACCTTCTAACAAAGCTTCCCACACCGACAGCGGCACCAGCGCATCCGTCGTCTGCCCCTCAGCATTCGTTATATATTTGACAAGAGCTTGAGCTTCAGTGGCAGTCATGGCAAGTACGATCGAGAGTCCCCTCATTCTAGCCTATGCCACCTAACGCCAGCAGGATGCGATCGCCCAGTTCCCTGACAGAAAGGGAGCGATCGATCGCCCTATCAAACCCTAAAGCCAATTCTCCACCCGCAACCCAGGCACCTGCTCAAAATCCCTCAAATTCTGCGTCACAACAACCCCACCCACATCGATCGCGATCGCCGCAATCTGTAAATCATGGGTCGAAATCCGAATCCCCTGCCGCCGAAACTCCAGAAACCGCTCGTACGACGTCCCCGAAAAATCCAAAATCTCAAACCGATTCACCATCTGCACCGACATCCGCAACCCACCATAGGCCCAACCAAACTTCTCCGCCCTCCGAGCTAAGGGAGCCTGAGACGCCGACCGAATCGCCTTCAGCCAACCCTGAGCCTGCTCCTCAACCGTAATACCAGTAATCGCAATCTGAGACATCCCGATCGCCATAACCTTCGCCATCAGCTTCGGCTGAAGATACTCATAGGCCCTGAGATGATTGGTATCGAGAATATACTGACTCATGCAACATCTAATTCCATATCCATATCAGCGTCCTGACGATAGGCCTCGATCGCCGCCCCAACCTCATCCTGAAACGGATTCAGCCGCAACAAAGGAGCTGGATGCCCCGCATACTTCTCAATCCAGCCATTCACCTGCTCTGGATAATCCGCATAAAAACTCAAAGCATCAAAAATCTGCGCGATCGTCACACGATTAAACAGATGCGTCACCATCGCCTCCGGCTTCACCCCGGACTCCCAAAGCTGAACAATATCACGCACCGCAACGATCGTCCCAGCAACAATCGGCTCACCCTGCAAAATCTCCGGATCAGACGTCACGTAGCGCATCAAAACATTTTTCATGGTTTTACCTCATTGCAAGACCAGCTTCATTGTAGACCGATCGCTCTCTCTCGACAACCAGCCCCATTTTTTCGACAAAGGGAATGCGATCGATCGCCCTAAAACACCTACTCCTCTACCAAAATCACCAACCCTCGCATCATCGCCCAACCCGTCTCAAACACCGATCGCGTAATTACCCGATATCTCCTGCCTATGAAAACGCAGCTTCGATCGCATCCCGACAATCCCCTGTGCTTCCATCGCCGTCACCCGGCTCACCAATGGTTCTAACATACAGCCTCCTTCTATCGTCCAACAGTTCAGGTATCACTCAGAGCCCCTTCATTCTAGCCCATGGCATAATGCGATCGCCCCATTCCCCTGACAGAAAGAAGAGGGATGCGATCGCTACAAAACATCTACTCACGGTTAGGGAAAGTGGCGGTTAGATAGCGAAAATCTGGGGAATTGCGGATCGGCGTCAAGGGCTGGGTACTCTAAGGGAGATGCCCCCATGCTTTATACCCTATGTTTTCGATCCCTTCTGCGCAACGATCGCTCACTGAACGGTTTAGATTGCCTCGGACGCTCAGTCTGCCGGAGATGTGGGGCTATGGTTTGGTGGGTGGCCCTGTGGGTTGGTTGGGGCTGATCTCGGCGATTCATTTGGCCCTAGGTCCATCGGCGATCTGGGTCTGGATACCCTCGACCCTTGTGGGGGTATTGATCAATTGCCAGGTGAAACGACTGGCGGCAAAGGCGCTGGATGTCTCGGGGGGGACGCCGAATTATTTGGCTAGGCTGTTTCAGCATGCGCCGACTGTAGCGCGCTATGGGGCGATCGGCTATTTGCTCAATTGGATCGCGGCCTATGCACTGTCGGCTTTTCAGTTAGGAGATCTAATCAATAGCAATTTGCCGCTTCTGCAGGATACAGTGCCGCTCTGGGCCTACAAGGTGCTGTTTATGCTGTTGCCGTTGGGGGTGGCGCTGAGTGGGATTCGGGCGCTGAGTATTTTGCATCTGTTTATTGCTTCGACGGCTTTGGTGTCGATGTTGGCCTTTGTGGCCCAGGGTTGGGGTTGGTTACTGACGGCTCCCACGAGTCCTGGACTCTGGCCGACGGAATGGCCGGCTCTAAGCTTTAAGGACTGGGCGAAGTGGTTTTTCCTGCTGTCCTATGCGACCTATAGTGGGGAAACGACGGCGACGTTTTTGGCGGATAGTCGGAGCCCGAGGAAGGCGCTGAAAATTCTGGATGCGACTTCTGTCTTGATGGTGATTGTGTTTGTGGGGGCCTCTTGGATTGTCAGTCGGGCGGTGCCGATGGCGGGGCTGAAGGAGGATGTGTTTGTGATTTTGGGGAAGGCGGCGGAGCCTTTTTGGGGGCAGTATGCGCTGCTGGGTGTAACGATTATGATCGCGACTTCTTCGATGCTGGTGCAGGCTTCGGCCCTGGCAGTCGGTTCCCGTGTGGTCTACCAGTTGGCGAAGGATGAGTTCTTAGCTCCGGTGTTTCAGGTGCTGTCGCGGCGGGGGGTGTTTTTACCCGCCTTGGTGCTGACGTTTTCTGTGAGCTGTTTTTACTTGTGGTGGGGACAGTACAATTTGACGCAGCTTTTGGTGGCGGGGAATACGGCTTGGTTTATGGCCTATGTTTTGTTTTTTGGGGGGCTGTGGCGGCGGCGGCAGAGTGAGCCTGTAATTTGGCCGGGGTTGGCGCTGCTGCTGTTTGGGTTGCAGGTGGTGGTGCTTTGGGTGGGGGGAAGCCAGTGGGGGCTGGTGGATGTGATTGTGGGTCTGCTCTGTCCCTTTAGTGTGATGGCGATTGATAAGTTGGTGCGATCGATGCCTTTGCCCCAGTTGCAGCCCGACTGGTGGCAGCAGAAATACCTGCGCGGTGATGCCAAGGCGGGGAGTCGAGATATTGTGACGCAGCAGGTGGTGGTGTTGATCGGTCTAATGGGCGGGGCGCTGCTGTTGGGTTGGGGATTGCGGCATGTGAGTATTCTGTCGGTGCAGTCGGATGTGGCGGCTTGGAATGCTCTGGTGGTCGTGGGTTTGGCGGTGATTGTGCTGGGGACGGCGATCGCCTGTTGGACGATTATTCCTTCGGTGATGGCGCTGTCTGAGGCGAAGCAGGGGGCGGATCAACTGCTGGAAAATGCTCAGGATGGTATTTTGGTGGTGAGTTATTTGGGGATGATTCAACGGTTTAATCCGATGGCTCGTCAGTTTTTGTTTGGGGCGGATCGATCATCTCCTTTGAATGATCATATCAGCCAGTGGATTCCAGAATTAATTGGCGGGGTGATGGATTGGCCGGGACAGGTGGAAATTAAGCTGTCGGGTCGAACCCTACAGGTGACGATTTCGAAACCAACGGAGCAGTCCTTTGGGGCTTCGGTGGTGATTTTGCATGATGTGAGCGATCGTATCCGGATTGAGTCGCTGCTGCGTGATTCAGAGGCCCAGGCGGTGACGAAGGCGGAGAAGCTGGCGGCGCAACTGTTGCAGAGTGAGAAGATGTCGAGTTTGGGGCAGATGGTGGCGGGGCTGGCCCATGAGATTAATAATCCCAATAGTTTTATCCAGGGCAATTTGGTCTATGTCGATCAGTATACGGAACAACTCCTTATGCTGCTGAAGATGTATCAGGCGGAATCCTCAGGGTTGTCACCGGAGCTGGCGGAGGCGATCGAGGAAGTCGATTTAGAATTTATTGAGGCGGATCTGCCCCAGGTGTTGCGATCGATTATGACGGGGAGTAACCGGATTCGGGATCTGATTGTCAGTCTGCGGAATTTTTCGCGTCTGGATGAGTCAGAGTGGAAGGCGGTGGCGATTCAGGAGGGAATTGAGAGTACGCTGTTGCTGTTGCAGTATCGGTTGATGTTGCTGTCCCATCGCAGTCAGTTGGAGTTGGTAAAAAACTACGGTGAGTTACCGCTGGTGAATTGCTGTGCGGGGCAGTTAAATCAGGTTTTGATGAATTTGTTGCTGAATGCGATCGATGCCTTGGATGGGGCAATGGAGCGGACTCCTAAAATTACGATTACGACGGCTTTGATTCAGGAGGATGGGGAAGCCTGGATCAGTATTTCTATTGCGGATAATGGTGTGGGGATTCCGGTGGATATTCGATCGCGCATTTTCGATCCGTTTTTCACGACGAAGCCGGTGGGCCAAGGGACGGGGCTTGGTCTATCGATGAGCTATCAGATTGTGACGCAGTTGCATGGGGGGCGGTTGATTTGTGAGTCGGAGGAGGGTGTGGGGAGTTGTTTTACCATTGAGATGCCCAACCGGTTTATGGCGGTAGGGAAGGGGACGGCGATCGCGGTTTCATCGGTTCACCAATAAAAAATTCTGTTGATAAATACGGATTCGGTTATCTGCCGATACAATTCTGCCGATATAATGCAGACACAGGATCTAACCATTGGGGGCGCAATGATCACCTTCTACTACAATCCGATCTCCAGTAATGCTTGCCGCGTTTGGGTTTTTATTGGATTCTATCCCTACCTGCGGGGGATTCTGCAAGGTGCGATCAAACCCCATGTGTTCTCTTGGGCCATCTGTGAATACTACGGTGGTCTTTTTTGCCCAGTTGAAGGCAAAGGGTGGCTTGGGGGCTTGGTCCATCGGGGTCTCTGCTGTCATTACCATTTTGATCGCCTGATTGGCCTAGCCTTTTGCTGATGCTGATGATTGCCTATCGACGGCGATCGGTCGGATAAATTTGCTTTACTATTATGGGTGTGCCCTATATCCATGGATAATATGAATGCAACCGTTGAAGCCCAGATCCGGGCCTGTGAAGCGAGACTCTATGCCGCGATGCTGGCGTCTGATGTGGCTGAATTGGATGTGCTGATTGCCGATGAGCTGTTGTTTGCTGGGCCGACGGGGGAATTGGCCACCAAGGCCATGGATTTGGAACTCCATCGTACGGGGGGTACGGTCTTTCAGGAACTTGTACCGCAGGATTTAGCGATTCGCTTATTGGGCGAGCAGGTGGCGATCGCGTTCGCCAAGGTTTTCCTGCGGGGCAGCTATTTGGGCAATGATTTTGCGGGGATTTTCGCTATATGCGGGTTTGGCGGCAGGGGGATGATGGCTGGCAGATTGTGGGGGGGATTGTCTGTGCGATCGTTTGAGGGTGCTTGTCTGACTGTGGGGCAGCGCTTAAGCAACAATCTAAGATCAATCCGACGGTGCTCAAATCTACGAAGCTATCGTTTTGCCTGAAATTATTGAGCTGGAGGATGGAGAAGAAGATCTCGATCCCCCATAATTACTCATCTATCAAAACGCCACTTTATATAGCGAAAACAACTCTCCCTCTTTCTGCTTCGCGACCTTCCCCCCCGCAGCCTTAATCAAATCCTCCCAAGCCTTCACAGGTTCTAAAAATACCTCCGCCCCCAAATAGGTCTCCAGAATGGCCCAATTCTCCGCTAGCTCCGATTCCGGATTTAATATATCGAAGACAAATACCCCATCCGGTTTCAAAACCCGCTTCACCTGTTCCAATACCAAACCCCAATATTCCAACGGATAATAACAGCTAAACCCCGTCGCTATAGCTAGATCAAAAAAGCCATCCTCATATTCCAAATGGTGGGCCGGATTCTGCACCATTGACTTAAACAACTTGGAATTTAATTGCGGCGCCCGCGATCGCAAGGTCTCACAGGCAAACAAACTCACCTCCTGACCATAGAAGAGCGCCTCCCACTCCCGCCAAGGGTAAATTAAAAACCCAATCCCACAGCCGAGATCCAAACAGCGCTGATTTTTAGCAGGCTTGACCAATTCCCAAAACGGTGACGCAACCCTCGCCGCCAATTTCTTCGACATCCATTCGTGGAAAATAGGCATCGCCTGCACCTCATCCGGCAGATCGAAGGCCTCCCCGCGATATTCTTTATTGTAGCGATCGGCCACCGCCTGAACCTGGGGCGACCATTCATCCATATGCAGTATCATAAGTTATCCATGCTTAAAACTCGACACAGTCCTCCTCAGGATAAAGCTTCCCCGCCTGAACATGCAGAATCTGTGCAGAAGTTAACCATTGGGCATCAAAGGAGCCCAGGTGCGTCGTCGTAATCAAGGTCTGAAAACGGTCCTGAATCGCATCCAGCAACTGATTCTGCCGCCTGAGATCCAGCTCCGCCAGCACGTCATCTAAGAGCAGCAGCGGCGGCTCCCCGATCACATCCTCGATCAGCTTCAGCTCCGCCAGCTTCAAGGCCAGTACTAATGTCCGTTGCTGACCCTGGGAGCCATACTGCCGCGCCGGAGTCCCATCGATTGTAAAGGTCACCTCATCCCGGTGCGGCCCCACCAGCGTCGTCCCCTGATGCTGCTCCGCCACCGCCCGACTGGCAAGGCGCTCCAAAAACACCTGCTGAATCACCCCCGGATCATCCGACTCCACCGCCACATTCGGCGCATAGCAAATCTCCAGGCCCTCCCGACTCCCACTGATCGCCCGATGCCACTCCACCGCAAGGGGCGTCAACCGCTCCAGGACCCGCGATCGCCGCCGAATCACCCTACGTCCCCGCCGTCGCCAACTGCGCAT
>JAAUSA010000240.1 GCA_012031975.1 Alkalinema sp. RU_4_3
AATAGCCTGAACGTGCTGGTCAAGAGAGGCTTTTCTTCAGGGGTCATAAACTCTTTACTCCACCGTGCGTCGATATGCCCGATTATACAAGGTTTATTTTTCTACGGCAAAGGGAGACATGCTCCCCTGGGGAATTCGTCCTCAACACCACAACGGGTAACTATACTAACGCGGCTGGCGTCAACTTTAACTTTAACCGTTTTTGCTCCGCTTACCTGGCCGATAGTGGTTTTGTCAATGCCCAGGGAATCCAATCGCCCATCTTTTTCGCACCGGAAGAAGGCGGTAATACGAGCCGGGGTTGGGCTGTTGGGCAAGATGGTAAAGCGATCGCCCTAGACGGCTTGGGTCGCTACGCGAAAAGAAACCGTTCTAGCGGCTTCTCAATATCGTGCCATTAACAGCGACAAAACCGTACTGCTAGCCGCCGAAGATAATGCCGATGGCGAATTGTACATGTGGGTCGGGACACAAACCGCCGCTGATCCCAACGGGTTTAAGGATGGCGATCTTTATGCCTTGCGCGTGGGTTCCCTCGACTTTATTGGGAGTTTGGGTGAAGGTGTCAAAACTGCGGCAACCTGGACCAAGGTAGACAAATCTACGGTATTTGGCACTGATGGCAAACCTTTTGCGACTGGCGATGCTTTGAGCACTTGGGTCAATGCCTCGGGCCGCTCCACCAATTTCCAGCGGATCGAAGACGTCGCAGAAGATCCCACCAGCCCCGGCACTTTCTACTTTGTCACCACGGGTACGACCAACGCGAAAGGTTCGACTAGCGTTGCCGTCACTGATCCCGCTTTGGCTGAAGATCCCTACGGTCGTCTCTATCGGTTTAGCCTCAACGCGGCCAACCCAACGGGTGCAATTAGCAACTTTGAAGTGATGCTGATCGGTGGACCGGGCAAAGGGGTCAGCTACGACAACATTGTTGTTGATAAGACTGGCAAGATCCTCCTCCAGGAAGACGAAACATCGTTTGGCGGCGCTTTGATGCTAGCGGAAAACCGTGAAGCGGCAATTTGGGCCTTTGACCCAGTGACCAAAGCGGTTACCCCCGAGTTTTATCTCAACGAAAGTGCGGCGGGCGGACAGTTTAATAACCTCAATCTGAAGGGCCAATGGGAAAGCTCCGGGATCGTCACGGTGCCGGGTGGTCTGGCGGGTTTTGAATCCCTGCTGTTCGATGTGCAGGCGCATAGTGTGGTGAATGCTGCGGGCAGCACCAGCGTCCTCGGTGGCAACTATGCGGAAGGCGGACAATTGATCTTGGCTGTCCCTGTTAAGCCGACTCAAACGGGTGGTGCAGGCAATGATAATTTGTTCGGCAGCATCGCCAAGGATATTTTGGCGGGTAATGCCGGAGATGACAATCTCTACGGCAATGGTGGCAATGATATCTTTTTGGGTGGCGACGGCAACGATCAGATGTTTGGAGGCCTCGGTAACGACGAGTTTGACGGGGGTGCTGGCAACAACATCTTCTACGGCAATGGCGGCAATGACATCTTTATCGGTGGCCTTGGTAACGATGTGGCCTACGGTGGTTCCGGGAATGACCTGTTCTCGTTAGATGGTGGCAATAACATCGTCTATGGCAACGGCGGTAATGACCAAATCAACACAGGTAGTGGCAACGACACAATCTATGCTGGTTCTGGCAATGATATCATCATTGCAGGCAACGGTATCAACCTAATCTATGGCAACGGTGGCAATGACCAAATTGCGACTGGGATCGGTGACGATACGATTTTCACAGGCAACGGAAACGATACGATCACGCCTGGATTGGGTAATAACGTCATCTACGCCGGAGAAGGAAACAACACAATTACTTCTACGGGCATCGATACGATTTATACAGGCAGCGGCAGCGATCGCTTTATCCTCAGCCAAGGTACAGGTGAAGCCACGATTACGGGCTTTAATGCCAGTAACGATCGCATCACCCTGGGCGGCACGCTCAAGTTTGCCGACCTGAGCCTGCGTCAGTCGGGTTTAGATACCGTTTTGAGCGTAGGGACAGATACATTAGCGACACTTAAGTGGACGAACATGAGTAGCGTAACTAGCTCACTTTTTGTCGCATAACTTGCAGCGGAACAGTCACAAAAGCTGACATTTTCCCATTCTATGGTCAGGTTGTTCCTTATTGAGGAATGACCTGATTTTTCTGTTAAGGTCTGTTTAATTTTAGATTATCTTTTGGTTTGATGGGTCCTATTGTCTGTTTGGAGTGATACAAACCGTCAAAACCTGTGCTTCGCGGAGTTTTGTGGGTATTCTAGACCAATAGATTATCGCTAAATACTATTAGTCAATTTCTCCGATCGGCTCAACATTAGGCAAAACCATGAACACCCACCGCTTAGAAAAAATTCCAGGGCAAGCGATCGCACCCCTTAAGCCCCCTCGCGATCGATCCAATTCATTCAAGATTCCTGGCCATACTCAAGATAGCAATATTTGGCTTCAGATTTTCTGGATGATATTTGGTACTGGCTTCTCAATTTTTGTAATAGTAAGCATTTTTGGCAGTAGCAGCAATCCTTTCGCGCATTCACCCCTGTTAAGAGTAGCACTTGTAGTCGTGCTTATTGGATACTATTCTTGGCAAATTTGGCAAAATCGGCAGGATCTCTCTTTGAAGTTTTTCCAATGGGTAATGGGTGGGGAGCTTGAGTTATCCAACTATCCCTGCAATTAGGTCAGCGATATTCATTCACCTGTCGTCAAGAACTCAAGCCGAGCCAGCAACTCACAACCCCAGCCAAGTGGATTATTCAATTAGTCTGTGCGGAAGTTGTCACCTATGGCTATGCCACCAGCCCCAGTCATGCGCGTTGGATTGTTCATCAGGAAACTGTTTACGAAAAAAACCTACCGATCGGCACCTCAACTCAACTGGTAGCACAGGGCAAATTCACGATTCCCGTCGATGCAGTTCCTTCGTTTGAAGCCAGCAATAACCGCATTCGTTGGCAGATTGAAAGCAAAATCGAAATTGAGGGTGAAGTCCGATCGAATCTGTCGATGGAATTATCTCCAAGTGGCTCTCTGCAACCTACCTATAGCCACCATAATCCGTCAGGGACCTTGGCGGGACTGAAACAATGCACTACACGATTTACAGAATTTGTGCTGTGGGTTGGCTCATAATCAATGCAGTAAATTGATTCCAATCGGAGATGATCACAATGTTAAATCTAACTTTGCTACAAAACGAACTCATTATTGGCGATCGACTGACTGGTCGAGTCATCTGGACAGGCAACAACCAGCCGAAAGAAATAAAATTAACGATCGGTTGGCGCACCGAAGGTCGAGGGACAGTCGAAGCTGAGAAAGTATCTTGCACTCCAGATGATGCAGGTCATTTCAACTACCAAATTCCACTTAAGGCCCCATCTTCCTATGATGGTCATATCTTGAGAATCATTTGGGAAGTCACAGCGATCGCTAAACCCAAAGGCCCCATGAGCAAAGAAGTCAATATCACCAAAACATTCTACGTCGCACCACGCTAGGACCAAAATACGATGACAATTGATCCTTACCATCGCCTTGGCTTACATTGCAATCCCTTCCGTGCCGAACAAACCCCCGGTGTCGAGCCATTGCTGTGGTTAGACCGAGGCTTTTCTGAAGTACCCCCCCATCGCCGCCAACCTATTCCTCCAGGTGATTGGCGACAAAGGGGCCGGAAAACTCCCACCTCATCCATTGGCAACAATAAACTGGCGGCAATTATACATATTACCCCTACGAAATCCGGCAACGCCATCAATGGCCTGCCCTTAGCCCGATCGCCTATTGGGATGAAGTCGATCGCATGCCATTGCCGTTGATCATGGCCGGATTAACCCGCGCCAAACGCCGCCGCAGTACGATCGTTGCAGGTACCCATGAATTCCTCAAATGGGCAGCACGATTAGTCGGCCTGCGAGTCCACACCATCCATCTGCCACCCCCAATGAATCAGTTGCGATTGCTGCCAATCCCTCACCTCATAGTAGATTGAGCTGCTTTTCTCTAGCTGTAGTAACAAAAGAGGGATAAAATTCTTCTTGACTCTCCAGCCGACTGTAGAGTTTAACATAGGTATTGTTCCGATTAAATCCCATTGAGGTACCTATCATGACGACTAAACTAACGCTTCAGCAGGCGATCGCTTCTAATGCCCAGTCCTCCTGTGGCTGCGGCTCCCAACCAGCTCCGGCGCCCTGTGTCTGCCAATGTGGGGATAACTGCCAGTGTGGGGATAATTGTAAGTGTTCGGAGGGTTGCTCTTGTAAGAAGTAGGGGGTGGGGGCGATCGCGTTGCTGATTGATTTGGTGGGGCGATCGCCCAGTTGGGTTGAAATGGATGGGCTAGGGCATTACTTCAGAGAGTTTGAGTCCGAATTGGGTCCCGACTTCAGTGCAGTCTTTGCCTCCGGTGACGGTCCAGTTTATATCGAGGAGCGAGCGATCGGTGGCAAAATGCTGGGTTGCGATCACGTTGCCTGTGCAGAAAATCTCGTTGTTTAAACTGTTTCCTGGTGAATCCCTAAATGTTCCATAAATCGTAACTGTGCCATTCTGTTGCGTTGTTTTTGTGGGTGTTATTTCACCGAACCATGTTTCGTTGGGTAATTTGGTTTGGTATTCCATGGTTCCTGGTTGGGATGGATTGCTGTTGTCCATGAATAACTGCGTTGAACCGGAGGCGTTTTGATAATTGATTGTGGGCGGACTGGCTTGGGCGGCCCAGGGCATGAGGGTGATGCTGCCGATCGCGAGGATGATGGGAAGTGCCACAAGAAAAATGTGATGAAGCAGTGATTTCAGCATAATGTTCTATTCTAGCAGTGGTCGTCGTTTCTTTTGAGTCTATCTACCTGATCGATCGCCAAATCCACGCTTGGCCATCTCACTAGCACTATCTAACAGATCAAACTTTCGTGAGGGGGGTCTGGGGGGACGGCGGTAACGTCCCCTCAGAGGCGGGGGCGCGGGGGGAAGTCCCCCGATCGTCTTTGCTTTAAACAGATAAGATTTAAGCGTTCGAAACCTGTAAGCAAACAGACCGTGCTTCTAATCAACAACACTATAAGCAATCGTTTAATTACAGGTTTAGGTCTGTTTAATTACAGGTGCAAAAAGTGTTTAATTGTCTGTTTAAATACAGGCCGATCGGGGGCCTTACCCCCGCGCCCCCGCTCTTGGAGGGACGTTACCGCCGTTCCCCCAAACCCCCCTCACAAAAGTGTGATCTGTTGGGCAGTGATGGTGTGTTTATGGGCGTGGGGATGGCAGGGGGCTGGGACAGCTTGGGGCGATCGCGAATTTGTTGGAGGATGGTGTCTTTGGAGATGAGGGTAACTTGGCCTGTTTCGATTTCGGTGATGTGTTGGTCTGAGAGTTCTGCCCAGGCGTTGTCGATTTCGGCTTGTTCGCTGGTGTCTAGGCTTTTGAGTAGTCTTTCTGCAAGGATGATGCGCGCGTCGGGGGTGAGGGTGAGCGCTGTTGTCATGAGATTGTCTAGGGTGGCATCCATGAGCTATACCTTGGAAGGGTGTTGGAGCCATTCTAGCAAAGGTAGGCTGTTTTGTTGGGTTCACCTCTCAAAGAGAGGCTTGGTTAACGATCGCTTTCTACTATGGCGTTAACTGTGCTAACGATAATCCTCGACGCTCGCAGGATTGGGGTAGGTTAATTTGGATGAATAAATCCTTGAGTTCTGAGGCGATGACTTGAGGTGGGTTGCCAGCGAGGGCTCTTGTGATTAGGCGTTCGGCGGCTTGGACTTCGCCGCAGTCGATCGCGAGGGAGGCGGCGCTGCGATGTAGGACCGATCGGGTGAGTTCTGCGTCTTCTAGGGAGGTGGTCAGTTCGGCGGCCGGCTGATTCTTGCTCGAAGGCCGATCGCAGTAGGGCCTGGACTGTGGCTGTGCTTTCACCACGAAGTTTGGCGATGTCTGCTTGCTCGGCGAGGGACATGGCGGCTTGATGGAGGTCTTGGATTCTGTTCATGCTTGGGAGATGTGGGCGCAGGGTGTTCCGAATTCGGGCGATCGCAACGTAGGCTGGGTGGTCTACAAGGGAATGTGAACGATTTGATCGCGAAACTCGTCGCTTGCATCGACTTCAGCAATGAGTAATAAATCCTCTAGGATTTCTCCTAGGCCTGATTTGGCGCGGAATACCAGGATGCCTGGAATGTGACGACCTTGTTCAATGTGGTCTGCTAGATGAACGGGCATCGATCGCCGATTATTGGTGACGAGGAGAAATCGATTTTCTTCGCACCATTCTAAAATTTCAGGGTCCAGTGTGCCCTTGGGTGGTGTGCCTGGATCGCCGATCATCCACACTGTTAGACCGGGGTTTCGGCGGAGCAGTTGGGTTTTGTAGATTGGGGGAAGATTTTCGTCGATCAGGTATCTAACCATGGGCTAGGGCCATCTTTTCGGCTTTGAGTTGTTTGAGGCGGCTGACGATCGCGCTTGGGTTTTGGTCTTGTTGTTGTTCGGTCTGGGCGCAGTGGTTGAGCCAGTTGGTTAGGTATTGGCTGATTTCGGTGGGGTGTTGGTGGTAGTACAAGATGGTGGCGTAGATCTGTTCTAGGGTTAGTTGGGGGTAGGTTTGGGCGATTTCTTCGGCGGATTGCTGTTGGTGGATGTGGGCGTAGAGGATGGTTTCGATGCCGATGCGAGTTCCTTTGATGCGGATGTCGTCGGGGTGGAGGATGTCAAAGTAGGCGATCGATTCCATGGTTGCCGTCCTGGTATAAGGTGATCACAGCTTGTTCGATTCTAGCGTATTTGTTGGGGGATGCGATCGGTGGACGGAGGCGATTGGATTTGAGTGGTGTTGCTAGCGATCGTGTGGGGCTGGGGCGATCGCGTGTAATATTACACTAGATGATTAGCGGCTATGGTTGATTCCTATGAAGAAAGATTTGGCGTTTTATGCCGAGAGGTTTGCGAGGCTGAGGGTGAATCGGAGTGGGGGGGGCGGCTCCGCATAAGCCGATTTTGTTGCTGGCGGTGATTGAGTTGATTGGGTTGGGGAAGATTCGGGATAATCGGATTGAGTTGTCGCCGGAGTTGATTGCGACGTTTTTGAAGTATTGGTCGCTGTTGGTGGTGACGAAGCATCAGTCGAATGTGGCGTTGCCGTTTTTTCATTTGAAGGGCGATCGCTTTTGGTTTTTGGCTCTGAGTTTGAGTTATGAGGGGATTGTGGAGCATCTTCATCCGAGTTTGGCGGCGTTGCGCGGTGCGGTGCGGTGGGCTTTTTTGGATGGGGAGTTGTTTGAGATTTTGCGGGGGGTGGAGGGGCGATCGCATCTATCTCAGGTGT
>JAAUSA010000241.1 GCA_012031975.1 Alkalinema sp. RU_4_3
CTTCTCCTGAGATAATTACAAATCACTAAATATAGGGGTTAAGGAGTGATTCATATCCCTTGCAGCGCTAGAAGTGGCTTATGAGTTAGGGGAAGGCAGGAACTTTCAAAGTTGCACATCGCCTTAGTCAAGTAGAATTTAGAAACTGTTTAGATTTTCTGGAAAGGTGAGGGGATGGCGTTATCCCATGCAATTTTGGCGGTGCTGGCGGATCGTGCCTGTAGTGGCTATGATTTGGCGAAGCAGTTTGATGGGTCGGTGGGGTTCTTTTGGCATGCGACCCATCAGCAGATCTATCGGGAGCTGACGAAGCTGGAGGAAAAGGGTTGGGTGGATCTGGAGGTGATGCGCCAGGATGGGAAGCCCGATCGCAAGTGCTATTCGATTAATGCAGCGGGGCAGGACCATCTATGTTCCTGGATTTTGCAGCCGACGGATTTGGAGCCTGTGAAGGAGGAATTGCTAGTTAAGTTGTTTGTGGGGCATTTGGTGCCGCCCGGTGAATTGATTCAACTTTTGCAGCAGCAGCGATCGCTCCATGCCGAAAATCTAACTACCTACCATGGATCGAATCCGAAAGTTTTGCGGACCGGAAGCTATCCATGGAGATGCGCTGCCAATACCTGACCTTGCGGGCGGGCATTCATTATGAAACGGGCTGGTTGGCTTGGTTTGATGAGGCGATCGATCAGTTGGAAGGAGTTTAGCCTATACCCCCACCAACGATCGCACCCCCGCCAAAAACCTCTCCAAATCCTCAAACGATCGATCCCTATACACCCCATACCGCTCCTGCTTCGTCTTAATCCTCACAGGCAACGGCGGCAAAATCCCAAAATTCGGAGCCATCGGCTGAAAATGCTTCGGGTCCGCCGACGTAATAAAATCAAACAGCGCCCCCATCATCGTCGTCACAGGCAACACCAAAGGATCTAACCCCAAAGCAATCCGCGCCGCATTCGTCCCCGCTACGCCACCCCCCCGCGATCGCGCCGTATACCCCTCAGTCCCCGACAACTGCCCCGCCGCCAACAGCGTACGACGACTGCGAAACTGCAACGAAGCATTCAACAACTCCGGCGAATTAATAAACGTATTGCGATGCATCACCCCCATCCGCACAAACTCCGCATGCTCTAACCCCGGAATCATCTGGAACACCCGCTTCTGCTCACCCCACCGCAAATTCGTCTGAAACCCCACCATATTCCACAACTGCCCCGCCTTATCCTCCTGCCGCAACTGCACCACCGCATAGGGCCGCTTATCTTTGTTCTCCTTAAAATCCCCCAGCCGCGCATCAAACAACCCCACAGGCTTCATCGGCCCATACCGCATCGTATCTTCCCCACGCCTTGCCATCTCCTCGATCGGCAAACAAGCCTCAAAAACTTGGCAGTATCTCGCTCAAACCCCTTCAGCTCCGCCTGCTGGGCCGATCGCAACGCCTCCCAAAACGGCAAATACTCCTCCTTCGTCATCGGACAATTCAGATAGGCCGCCTCCCCTCGATCGTAGCGCGACGCCAGAAAAGCCTTATCCATATCGATCGACTCCCCCACCACAATGGGACTAGCCGCATCGAAGAAACTCATGTAAGCCTGGCCCGTAAAGTTTTGCAAATCCTCGGAGAGCGCCGGACTCGTCAGCGGCCCCGTGGTGATCACCACCACACCCTCACGCGGAATCTGCGTCACCTCCCCCCGCCGGAGTTCGACCAGCGGATGCGCCGCCAACGTCCGAGTCAAATCCTCACTGAACTGGCCGCGATCGACCGCCAGAGCACCCCCCGCTGGTACCTCATGCTCATCGGCCTTGGCGATCACCACAGCCCCAACTTCCGCAAACTCCCCATGGACCAGCCCCGAGGCCCGATCCGTCGCCTTGGCCCCAAAGGAATTGCTACAGACCAGCTCCGCCAGATACGCGCTGTGGTGGGCTGGACTCTCCCGCAGGGGCCGCATCTCATGGAGCACCACCCGCAGACCCGCCCGCGCGATCTGCCAAGCCGCCTCCGTTCCGGCAATGCCGCCGCCGATAACATGGATGGGTTCGTGGTTATGCATGAGATCCGCCGCTAAACGCAAGTGAAAGCTAAAAATCTATCCTAAGGCTTAAACCCCCCAGAAGAAACTCTACCTTCCAGGGGGTTTCTCAAAAAGCGAATTCTGATAACGTCAAGTCCTAATACCTAAATTAATTGTAGGTATTCTTCGCTCAGGGAGCCGTTTTGAGGTATTCGATCGCCGCATTCAAACCACAAGGACTTTGCTATGAACCCGCCAATGATTAAGTTCCCGATCGCCCTGTCCCTAGGTCTACTCAGCAGCCTCACTGTTGCCATACCCCAGACCCAAGCGGCCCCCCAACTGCGCAAAATCCACAGCTCTGCCGTCCCAGCCCGCGCCTTCCGGGGCCAAACCATGAGTATCGGGGATGGCAGCTTTGCCTTTGCCCAGGAAGTGACGGGGGCAGAGGGCGATCGCCCCGTCCAGCGCCTCGGCTACATCTGGTACGCCAATCAAGTCCGCCCCATAGCCATGACCAACGGAAAGGAGCGCATCACCAGCTTCTCAATTGTCGGCAGCCAGGGCAATTCCGCCTTCCTGAGCGCCAGCTATCAACCCGCAGGAGCGACTACAGGTTCCCCCCAAGAGGCCCTCTTCTGGACCACAGGCAACCGTCTCCAAATGTTGATTGGCCCAGGCACCCTGCTGCCGGGGGGCGATCGCGTCAAGACCTTCAAAACCGCTGAAGTCGGACTCAAGGGCATCGCCTTCGTCGCCATCGGCCAATCGGGCAAAAAGGGCATCTACCTAGTCACCCGCAAAGGCATCGAACGCATCGTGGACCAAACCACTCTGATCCCTGGCAAGAATCTCACCGAATTCAACATTAGCCAACTCTCCCTCAGCGGCAAGAACGTCGCCTTCAGCGGGGTCTTCGGTAGCTCCAGCAACCGTCAAGGCGGGATCTACGCCTACCGCAGCGGCAAACTCGAACAGGTCGTCGATGCGGGCAACCGGGTCGCCGTGGAAAGCCGCAGCCCCGACGCCACCATCACAGGCAACCAAGTGGGCCTCACGGGCTTCCCAGGCCAGGGCCTCTACGAATCGGCGGGTGTCTACATCCAAAGCGCTTCCGGCAAACCCCTCACCACCCTCGCCAATAACAAAACCGTCTTCCCCGATCGCCCCGAGGTCCCCAATAGCCCCGTCACCAGTAGTAGCAGCAACCTCTGCATCGCCCCCACCTACAGCGTTTTCATCAACGAGAACGAAGGGGGCCGCACGATGTTCGTCAAGACCTCAGCGGGGCTCCAGAAGGTCGTTTCCGTGGGCGATCGTCTCGACAACAAAGTCGTGAAGGACATCCATGCTTCGGGGCGCTACTGCAACAGCAAGCAACTGGGCTTGGCGGTCGAGTTCCAGGATGAAGTGGCGATCTACCAAGTGACACCTGTTCTCCCTGCCCCACCTATCACGCTGCCCCCCGTCCCTTAGTTGGAGGATCCTCCTCCAATCGCCCTGTAAAAACCAGGCTGAGGTCGGTAATATTATCTGAGCATCTCGATTTTAGACGTTCAGATCACCGCCGCCGCCCGCCCATGAAAACCAAACGCATTCCCTCCCCCACTGCTTCAAAACCCCTCCTCTGGTATGAGCGCGCCATGGCGCTGATTGCGGTGGGAAACTTGTTGCTGGTGGGGTTTGATTTGACCTATGTGCAGTGGCGGAACTTTTGGTTGCAGGGCGGGGTGAAGGTGGGTCCAGTGAGTTTTAAGGTGCCTGTGCCACCGATTACGCCGCTGTACGATCGCATCAAAGGCATAGAACCCCATCGAGACACCCAGAACTATCTCAAAACCGTAGATGACCTCAACGGAGCCGTGCAACAGGGCGGCGTCAACGATGGTGCAGTCCAAACCCTCCTGCAAAAACTGCGGGATGAAAGTGCAGAGATGGTGACGGCCAATCCTTTCAGTGCGGCGGGCAAAAGTGGCACCCTAGAACGGATTAAGAATCGGATGCGCGATCGCATCTACGGCAATCCCAAGGATGGCTCTGCGCGGCAGGCCTTTGACAAGTTTTGGAGTCAGGACCATCTATCGAGCAAGGGAGTCCAGGGGGAACTGGCGTTTTTTAACAGCCAGATTCGGCCTTTGATTGAAACCAACTATTACCGCACCATTGATGAAAACGGGGAACCGACGAATTATTTTGGGGTGGTGGATGCGCCGTTTGTGGCATTGTTTGGGTTTGAGCTGTTGGTGCGGAGTTTTGTGATTAGTCGGCAGAGAAGAATTCGCTGGTGGGATGGGATTCTGTGGCGCTGGTACGACTTGTTGCTGTTGACGCCGCTTTTTCAGATTGTGCGGGTGATTCCAGTAGCGATTCGGCTCGATCAGGCAAGATTAATTCGGCTCGATCATATTCGCGATCAGGCCACGCGGGGGTTTGTGGGCAGCATTGCAGAGGAATTGACGCAGACGGTGGTTTCCCAGGGGATTTCACAGATGCAGGCGGGATTGAAACAGGGGGATTTGGCACAGAAGTTATTAAGTCGGATTGATAAACCCTATGCTGATTTGAACGATCGCGATGAACTCAAGGAATTGGCCAGCCGTGTTTTACATATCACTGTGGAGCAGGTGTTGCCCCAGGTGAAACCAGAGTTAGAAGCACTGTTGCGTCATCCCATGGAAGCAGTGATGGCGAGCACACCGGGCTATGGATTATTAAAGGCTGTGCCGATCTTGGGTGGGATTCCTCAGAAGGCAAATGAGCAGGCGATCGCCACCGCCACGGAAGTGGCCTACCAGGCGCTGGGGAAGGCCTTAGAGGATAAGGAGGCAGCGGAATTGGTGAGTCAGTTAGTGCGCAGTTTGGGCCAGGCCTTTGTCACGGCGTTGCAGGAGGGCAAGTCCCTGGAGGAGATTCAGGATTTGATGGGCGATCTGCTGGAGGAGGTGAAATATAATTATGTAGATGCAGCCCCGACGCAGGTGCTCGATCGACTGCCTGGGGGGGCGCGATGACCTTCGGTTGGTCTTTGACCATGCAATACCTGAGTCTAGAGGCCGGGATTATGCAAACCGTACAATCACTAGGAGTTTATCGGTCAAAACTCCGAACTCAAGCCCAAACGGAAGGTTGTGCCTGGCTGATAAATCCGATTGGTTTTCTCATAGGTTCTACCGCCGAGGTTTTCGACATAGACCAACAGGCCAATTCCGTTGACGATCGGACCCGTGCTGTCACGTCCAGATTTAACCAAGAGGGCGAAAAGTCCAGGGCGCTTTCCCCCGCATTCACAAAAAGGCTCGCCGCGCCCCGCTAAAGTAGTTGGCCATCAAATTCAACTGCCAACCTTTGTTCTCATAGCCGACCCCAAACTGAGCCACCGAAAAAGGCACCTGGGAAAGCTGCAAACCCTCTTCCGCACCGGATTTAATCTTTGCACTGGTGTAGGTATAGTTAGCAAAGGTTTTCCACTGCGGCGTGATTTTATACTGCAATGCTAGTTCCACCCCCCCCGTATTCACCCGACCAATATTTTGCCATTGGGAAACCGTACGTCCGTTTAGTCGAGTGGGTTGTGTGGCAATGCGATCGTCCAATGCACTGCCAAAATAGGTCACCTGCCCCGAAAACTTAGCACTGGGTTTGAAGTCGATCCCGGCTGTCCAAGACGATCCACTTTCAGGTTTTAGATCTTCGTTGGGAAACCAGTTATGCACCGTATCGTAGGCAAACTGCTGATCCAACCCCGGCAGGCGCCGCACCGAAACCCAGCTGCCCCGGACCGCAACAGCTTTGCTGGCCGCCCAATTCAACCCTAAACTGGGATTGAGCGATCCGCCGAAGTCACTGCTGAAGTTTTGGCGCAGGCCCACTTCTGCCTGTAGTGCATTGGAGAGATTAAACGTACCAAGCGCAAACAGGGAAGGCGTAAACCGCGAAGATTTCACCGATTCATTAAAGCGCAACACAGAAGGGTTCGTGCTATCGGCTTCGGAGGTTAGAAATGCGGTTTTGGCATCAAATCCCCAGCGGAGTTTTGCCTTGCTGGCCACCTGCCAGTCATGGTCTAGGCGGAAGTTGAGGCCACTGGAGTTGAGACGGCCCTGGCGGAAGAAGAGGTTGGCTGTCGGGCCGAAGGTATGGAAATAGTCTTTGTTAAAGCCAACGCTGGCGTTTAGGGTTGAACCCTTAGCTAGTTCCGATCGCCAGTTCAATCCCAAGTTAAAGGCATCATGGTTGAGGCGATCGCGCTGGAACGGAAAACCAAAGTAAATCAAACCCTTACGGCTAGTCGTCTTGGTGCCATCGAGCGTGAGTGTATTACGCGGATCGAGGGAAACGGCAAATCGCGCGTAGTAACTGCTGGTGTCGATGTCGGCATTGGTTAAATTCCCATCGGTTCCTCGGTTGGCGGCACCGACAGGTACAGGATAGTCGCTATCAGCTTTGTAGCGATCGTAGCCCAAGGCATAGTCCAGCCCACCGATCGCCCCTGTGTAGCTCCCACGATAGGTCTGCTGGCCGTAGGAGCCAAATTGGAGTTGGCTGTTAAACTTCTGAATCTGTGTACCGGGTTTAGTAATGACATTGACAACACCACCAAACGCCTCGGAGCCGTAGAGGGTGGAGCTGCTGCCGCTGGAGAGTTCGACGCGATCGACGGTCTCAACGGGAATGGTATTAAGATCGACGTTGCCGTGGTAGGTATTGACGTTGGTGGTGATCGATCGGCCATTGAGCAGAAACACCGACTGGTTAATCGAGGCTCCGCGATAGTAGGTGCCTGTGTGAATATCGGCCCCAAAACCGGAGTCATTAATGGCAAAGCCAGGTTGACCCTTGAGGGTTTCAGCTAGGCTATTGGCTCCCTGCTTATTAATTTCTGCCTGATCAATTGTATAGGTCGGCGCTGATGTGGGCGGGGTGGTTTTGGCTTTTTTGCGGGTAAGGGTGATTTCAATGGGGCCTGTTTCCGCCGGGGGGACTGCGATCGGCGTGGGATCAGCGGCCAGTAATAGCTTTGCCGTTCGGGCCGATTGGGGCAGATCTTTAACGCGGATCGGTTCTGCCTGGGCGGCGATCGCGACTCCCACCACAGAGAAATTAACAGCAAGCATCCACAGGGATTTGCACAGAACCTGACGATCGAAACACACCATATTTCCTGACGTTCAATAGCTAAATGTCCATGAATACATCTTCTCTACAAACAATTTAATTTGTCAAAAGACAGCCCGTC
>JAAUSA010000242.1 GCA_012031975.1 Alkalinema sp. RU_4_3
GGGGCGATGGTGAATCAGCCAGGAACGACGACGCGATCGCGGTGGGCACAGATTGGGAAGTGGTGGGGGCGGAGTATTTGGGCAGTGATGGTCGGGCGGATTTGGTGTGGCGGCATAGGGTGTCGAAGGAATGGGCTGTGTGGGAGATGAACACGGAGCAGTTGGTGACGGGTACCTCCTTAACGGCTAATCTAGCTTGGCGAGATGGGAATAAGAAGGCGATCGCGATGACGGGGCGATCGCGGGCGATCGACGAAGCAGGAAATGATCTGAGTACGGCTTTGGGGCTGGGGCAGTTGAGTGGGAAGGCGAGTTATGCGGGGGCGATCGATCCTTGGGACCGTTCTGATGTCTATGGGTTTACGTTGGATGGGGCGCAGATGGTGCGGGTGACGCTGGATGGGATGGAGGGGCGGTTGGAAATGATGATTTGAATTTGCAGGTGGTGAAGTGGGATAATACGGTCTTGGGTAGGAGTGAGAATCTGCGGAGTCAGGTGGAAGAGCTGATCTTCTCTGGGGTGGCTGGGGAGACGTATTATGTGAAGGTGGTGCAGGCGGGGACGAAGGATTTTAATCAATATCGATTGGGTCTGGAGAAGGTGCCGATGGCGACGCTGAGTTTGACTCTGGAGACGGATACGGGGAGTAGTAATTCTGATGGGATTACGCAGAATAAGCGGCCTATGGTGGAGGGGACTGGGCCTGTGGGATCTGTGCTGAAGTTGTATAGTCAGGCGATCGCTGCAGGTACGACAACGGCACCAGAGGTATTGCTGGGGTCTGTGACAGTGGACAGTACTGGAAAGTGGAAGATTCAGTCGCCGGAGCTGGCGGATGGGAGGTATGCTTTGTCGGCGAAGATGGTGCTGGCCAATGGGTCGGAGCAGCGAATTTCTGGGGTGAGGGAGGTGGCGATCGATACGTTACGCCCGAATCTGACGATCGATGGGCTCTATGATGGTGTGGCCATTGAGCTTGAAGGTTCCAATAAAACTGCGGCTAAAACTTTCAGTGGCAGAATGAGCGATGCGGATACTGGGGTGGCGGTAAAATTTGCTCAGAAGGGCAAGGCAGAGCAGTCTCTATCTGTTGCAAATGAGATTATTGGGGGGACTGTGGCGCTGGCGGGGGACTCTTTTGTGGAAGAGACGCTGACTTTTAGTGCGATCGATCGCGCTGGAAATAGCCAGGAACTGAGCTATCGGGCGATGCTGATCAAGCTGGATGATTTGACGGATGAGAGTGTGCTGTTGCCGGATGCACCGACGGGATTGGACGATCGGACTGTGCCAAATACGGGTGGTAACTCTGTGCCGAGGGATGTGAGTGGTGGTCAGATTTATATTGGCCAGGGTGGGGCTTGGGGTTTTAGCGGTAGTGGCGGCGGTGCGGGTGGGTCTTCCAGTTGGCAGCCGCCGAGTGGTGGACTTGGGAATGCTGGGGGCGATCCATTGTTGCCTGTGAGCGATCCGGCTTTGAATGAGAGTTTGAACTATTTGAATACGTTGCGGACGATCTTGACGACGGCGCGGGATGTGCTGAGTAAGCATTCTAAGACGGCGGCGAAGAAGGAGGCTCTGCGGCAGGATTTGGAGATGCTGATGGAGGTGGGGCGATTTGTGGAGACGGGGAATCTGTATAGTGCGATGCAGCCGATGCTCCATGGGGTGATGTCTTATGCGGGTGGGTTGACGCGTCGGAATGCGATTTTGAAGGGTTGGGATTTGGCGAAGAAGTTGGCGAGTGGTACGGTGCTGACGAAGGTGCAGATCGCGCATACGAATTTGTATGGGGTGAGTCTGGTGGCGATGGGGCGAAATAATGTGACGGTGGATGTGGGGCAGTTGCGGACGGTGACGGAGAATTTGGTCAAAAGCTATGCAAGAGTGAAGCCAGCGACTCATTTTGCTCTTGATGATTATTCAAGTAGCTATAGGGGGGCTAATTTCCTGGATGCGGTCTGGCGGATGGGGCTAGTGCGATCGACTATCGAACTCGGTTCGGGGACCAGACTGAGAATGGTGAACAGAAGGTGATTCAGTTCGCCATAACTGATTTAACAGAGCAGAGTAAGGGATCGATCGATCTCCTAGAAGCTCTGAAGGTGAGCGATCGCATATTGCAGGTAGCGCCTTTCGTGAATCAACTATCCCAAGATGCTTATTTGGAACAACGTAATACCAGCTATTACAATTATTCATGGATGACTAAGCAAGGCAGCCTACGGACAGCTAGCTTTTTAGACAAGATGATGGATTTTGGTTTTGAGATCGCGCGATCGAATCCGACTGTCACAACTGGGCTGAATAGTTCGGCTGAGTGGGTGGATACCTTGTGGGAAGGCAAGACTACCTGGACGAGTAAAGAGAGAGATTCGGTGGCGATCGGTATAAGTGACTGGATGGATGGGTTTCGGTTTAAGGGGCCTCAGCCAGTTACCAATGACACTAATACGTTGTGGTCTGATTTGTGGATGAAGGTTAGGGATAATCGGGCTTTGTCGGAGAAGGCGTTTGATTATGCGGGGAGGTTGATGCAGGCGGCTAGGGCGATCGGTGATGTCAATTTGAAGCCTGAGGTGAAGAAGGCGGACTTTTTGAGTCATTTGGTAAACTTGGGTGGTGCATATGCTGTATTAAGCCCCTACCAAGATGGAGCACGAGATCTATTCTTACATACGTCATGGGAAAATTCCAGTTCAGTTGATCCACTGGTGATATCACAACAACTTAGGGATTTCCTTAGTACATCCACTAAAGCAACTAATTTGATGAGTTTCCAGACGAATTTGGTGAGAGGTTTATGGTTCATATCTGATCCAAGTAAAGTTACAAAAGAGTCAAAATTTACGAAAGATTTGATGAGATGGGGATCAGAGTTTCATCGAGATGAACATGATCAAGACGGGGAAAATAATACTTTTTATCCATACAAGTATTTTCAAGGAATGTTGAAAATATCTAACAATCAAGCTATTAAGAGTGTTGCTCAACCGATTGCACGAGCAACTCAGCTAAGGGGGCCTACTACTCAGGAAGGCATTGTTCTGAATGCTATGAGCACTCTCGCACGAAATGCAAGACAGGATAGAGTTGATGTTGCAAACGGAGGAAAACAGTTTTCTTCTGCGGTACAGCAATCTCGCAATCAGTGGTTTACTGCCGTCAGAAGCTATGATGATACTAACAGCATACCTGACGAGCTAAAGGCACTCACCTGGGGGTTGTTTAAATGGGCTGAAAATCCCTCAGCATACGCTACTACAGCTTATATTCCTAATGATGGCTATGCCGTGAGGGATTTTAAAGGAGGTCTTGGAAATGCTGCAATATCAACATGCAATCGTTTTGTTGGAGATACTTATGCGATGGGGGCTAATGTAGGGTATGGAGTAATGGTAGAAATGGAACATATCCAACCGGAGAACCTACATTTCTCGATCCCAGACCAGGATATCCAGTGGATGCTAATGAGTTATCTTCTGATAAAACAGCAACAGGAGTCTTAACTAACCTACCTCGTACATATAATCCCAGGTTTGGAGATATCATATCTTTTGCGCCTGATTACAGCGACCCAGATCCGACGGGACATACTGGATTGTTTTTAGGCAATGGTATATATATTAGCGCTAGACGAGGTCCATCGCTAGGCAGTCAGGTTTCTGATGGAATTATGATTACAGCCATTCCATCGGAACATCCTATTGTTTATAGGGCTTTCAGCCCATAGCCTGACACTTCATACGTCTAGCTAATGTTCAATCAATCTCCCATTTTTACAGGTCAAGTCAATGAAAAAAAGATTTTTAGCCATAATTGCACTAATAGTAGTTACGATCGCTTTCTATAATCCAATAGTTTCATATTTCTATCTATGGAGCTTTGACTATCATCGAGGTCAGGATGTGGCGTACAGACATAATTCATTTCTAAAGAAGGCAATAGATTCTGCACAATTAGCTAGATGGAATAATGTCCCCTTGACAATCTCTGAGCGATATACTCCTAAAGAGCCAAATATTATCAGAGCCAGATTTACCCGTGGAGCTATCTTCCCCACACGACAAATTCTACTAGAATATATTGTAGCGGAACATAGAGATGATACATTGTCTGGAGGTCTTGTAGGATATGCAGATATTGTTTATCTGCATCAGACTTCTGATGGTGAGTATAAGTATATTGGAAAATTCAGGAAGTTTATTCCTTGACACAAAGGAGTTAATAGCTTTGTGTGATTAAGTCAGTATTTTTTGGGGGCGATCAATCCTATCAGCATCCTGGTGTGATTTAATAGCCCCTCCTATTACTTGAGCGATCGCCTACCCTTCTTTTTGCAGGCTCTAGAGTTGGGCGATCGTTATTCCTATTGCTTGAGCGATCGCCTACCCTTCTTTTTGGAGGCTCTGGATTTGGGCGATCGCCCCTCCTGTTGCTTGAGCGATCGCCTACCGTTCCCCTTGAAGGCTCTGAAGTTGGGCGATCGCCTAGAGCGATCGATAGTTTGGGTGCGATCGATCTTCTTTCCTAATTGACTGGTGAGCAATCGCCTAGAGGTTAGGTTTGGGTGCGATCGATTTTCTTGGCTGATTAACTAAATCAGTCCGGGGGTGTTATGATATCGCTATCCTAGACTATTCGTTCAATTCATGCAGAAAGAACAGGGCCTATTGGCAAGGAATAGACTGAGTAAGCATTTTACGGCGGCGAAAAAGAGTCAAGGCTCGATCGATCTCCTAGAAGCATTGAAGGTGAGCGATCGCATATTGCAAGTAGCACCTTTCGTGAATCAACTGTCTCAAGATGCTTATTTGGAGCAACGTAATACCAGCTATTACAATTACTCATGGATGACAACGCAAGGCAGTCTGCGGACGGCTAGCTTTTTAGACAAGATGATGGATTTTGGTTTTGAAGTGGCGCGATCGAATCCGACGGTCACAACCGGGCTGAATAGTTCGGCTGAATGGGTGGATACCTTGTGGGAGGGGAAGACGACTTGGACGAGTAAGGAGAGAGATTCGGTGGCGATCGGTATGAGTGATTGGATGGACGGGTTTCGGTTCAAGGGTCCTCAGCCAGTTACCAATGACACTAATACGTTGTGGTATAATTTGTGGGTGAAGGTTAGGGATAATCGGGCTTTGTCGGAGAAGGCGTTTGATTATGCGGGGAGGTTGATGCAGGCGGCTAGGGCGATCGATGATGAGGGTTTGAAGGCTGAGGTGAAGAAGGCAGACTTTTTGAGTCATCTGGTGAATTTGGGTGGGGCTTATGCTGTATTGAACCCTTACCAAGATGGAGCACGAGATTTATTCTTACATACGGCATGGGAAAACTCTACTTCAGTTGATCCACTGGTGACATCACAACAACTTAAGGATTTCCTTAGTACATCCACTAAATCAACTAATTTGATGAGTTTTCAGACGAATTTGGTGAGAGGTTTATGGTTTATATCTGATCCAAGTAAAGTTACAAAAGAGTCAAAATTTACGAAAGATCTAGTGAGATGGGGAGCAGAGTTCCACAGGGATGAAAATGATCAAGATGGGAAAAACAATACTTTTGATCCATATAAATATTTCCAAGGCATGTTGAAAGCAACAAATAATCAGACTGTTCAGAGGATCTCTCAGGCGTTCGTAGGACCAGAACAACTAAGAGCGCCTAATACCGAGGAAGGCATAGTTGTAAATACTCTAACTAGCCTTGCACGATCAGTAGAACGAAATAAAATTCAAATGAACGAAGGAGGTGGGGAATTTGTTTCTCAGGTAGAAAGATCTCGCGATAATTGGTTTAGAGCTGTCAGAATGCATAGCATTCAAAGTATGCCTAATAATTTAAGGGCACTTACTTGGGGATTATTTAAATGGGCTACAAAACCTGCAGCATACTCTACTGAGGCTTATATTCCTAGTGATGGCTATGCTGTAAGGGAATTTAAAGGAAGTCCCGGAAATGGAATATCAACATGCAATCGTTTTGTTGGAGATGCTTACGCGATGGGAGCCAATGTAGGATACGGGGTGAATGGCAAAGGTGGAACATATCCAACTGGAGAACCTGCGTGGTTCGATCCCAGACCAGGCTATCCAGTGGATGCTAATGAGTTATCTTCCGATAAAGCGGCGACAGGGGTATTGACGAATCTACCACGCACAGACAATCCTAAGTTAGGAGACATCATCTCTTTCGCACCTGATTATAGTGATACAGAGCCAACGGGGCATACTGGTTTATTTCTAGGGAATGGCATATATATTAGTGCTAGACAAGGTACACCATTCGGAGGGCAAGTTGTTAATGGAATTATGATTACAGTTATTCCATCAAAGCAACCTATCGTTTACAGGACTTTTCGCCCATAATCTAAGACATCATGCATCTAGCTATTTTTTCGATCAACCTCCTAATTTAATCGGGTCAAATAAATGAAAAAAAGATTTCTGGTAGTTATTGCACTAATGGCGGTTGTAATCACGTTGCATAACCCAATAGTTGCATACTTTCACCTATGGAGTTTTGACTATCGTCGAAGTCAAGATGTTACATTTAAATACAACTCACTTCTCAATAAAGCTATAAATTCTGCACAACTGGCTGGTTGGAAGAATATCCCCCGGTCACTGTCTGAAAGCTATGCACCTAAAGAGACCAATATCATTAAAGCCAGATTCACCCGTGGAGCTATTTTTCCTACACGGCAAATTTTGCTAGAATATATTGTAGTAGAACGCCAAGATAATACATTGATCGGAGGTCGCGTAGAATATCTAGATTATTTAGATATTGTTTATCTATATCAAATTTCTGATAGTGAGTATAAATATATTGGAAAATTTAGGAAATTTCTTCCTTAATGTGATGGCACTAATATCTTCCCTCGGCTTAGAGACTTATCTGAAGAATTATGATAGCACTTTTAGTGAACTGAAGAGATTGCTCAGTTAGCCTGTATAGCGTTTAAACGCCCATCAACGGCACTATCACCAACGCCATAATTCATCCGCATCCGCATATTCCCCCTGAAGTATCTAAGGTACCCCTGTTAAGGTGACCATTTGTACTATTTTGCTTGGATTGAAGCTATCTAGATTTCCGATATAATCGAACCACGGGTCTGACCAGCTAACAACGGAGGCTGTAGTGATTAGTGCAATCTTTGAGCGGTTTGTAGAAACAACGCCCATCACCGTGATGG
>JAAUSA010000243.1 GCA_012031975.1 Alkalinema sp. RU_4_3
AACCCCACCCGCATCAAAAAACGCCTCCTCGCCATCTTCACCGCCGCTAGCCTCCTTGCCAGTGGCGTCTCCGCCGCAGCAGACTTTACGAATACGGCGATCGATCTCGGCCAAAAATTCGACATCGACATCCCAGCCCTCATAGGTCACTAACCCCCTGGGATCCCTACAATAACAAAGATTGTTATTCTCTGTTATCATACTGGAGTGACCATCTTTCATACCCTCGGAGGCGATCCCATGAACGTGTCCCTAACCCCAGAACTAGAGAAATTCGTCGCCAGTAAGGTGACCAGCGGACTCTATAACTCTGCCAGCGAAGTCATTCGTGAGAGCTTGCGGCTCCTAAAAGACCATGACACCCTACGAGAACTCCGTTTAACCGAACTGCGATCGCAAATCCAAGCAGGAATCGACAGCGGCGAACCCCAACCCCTAGATATTGAAGATGTAATCAAACGGGGTAAAGAGCGCCATGCCCAACGACAAAATAATAGTTTGGATTAAAGCCAATGAGTAGAGTTTTAATCCGTTCCGAAGCCCTGTTGGATCTTGACGATATTTTCGACTACATTGCAGATGACAGTCTTGATAGAGCGATCGCATTTATCCAAAAACTACATGACCAAATCGAAAAAATAGCTGCAACCCCTGGCATGGGACGAAGACGGGATGAGCTACTACCCGATCTGCGATGTATGGCCTACGGAAATTATATGATTTTCTATTTCTCCATGAATGATGGGATTGATGTCGTTCGTGTGATTAATGGAGCACGAGATATAGAGGCGATCTTCCAAAAATAAATTCCGATCACCCCACCCTTAATTCAAAGTCCCCCAAACTTGGCGGATGCACGGGGGCCAGCCCTCGCAAAACCGATCGCACCCCCGATCGCCAATCCATCACACCCACCAGCCATCTTGTCTTTTTGTACCACTTGATTGATATTATCCGCCAGTTTAGGGTAACTATTACAGTAGCTCTTTTCCTCAGCCCCGCCATGACTGCGTTGCCGGATAATCCGTTAGAAGCACTCAAACACAAAGCCACCCTAGTCCTTCTCGGGGCCATGGCCAGCGGTGGCGTGCTCGCATCAATTCTCCACTTGATCGCCCCAGACACCCATCCCCTCTCACTCATCATCCCCCCCCCTGACCGTCATTATTTGCACCAGCCTACTCCTATACCTACTCAACCATCCCCATCACAGCCAACGCATCATCAAACTACTGATCGCCTGGAGCGGCCTGATTATCATACTTCCAGAATATTTCTTCATCCTAGAGGCATTAATCGATCCGAGCAAAAAGCTAGTTAATACATTGCCACCCCTATCTGGCGGCATCTTCCTACTGATAACCTGCACCATCGTCTTCCTAAATCCCCACGAATTTGTCAAAGTGACAATCGGACTTTGGACCACCCTCGCCGCCCCCATCGTAATCTATCTGCTCTGCCACCCCCAGGAACTCGCCACCCCACGCGGCATTGATTTAATGGTGACACTCGTGCCAGCCATGGGAATGAACATCGCATTAATTTTATTATATTCACGCCTGCAAGATGCCATTCGCCAATTAGATCAAGAACGCTTCCACCTCAAAGAAATCTCAGAACGCGACGCCCTCACAGGGGTCTACAACCGCAGAGCCGGAGAACAGAGACTCCAAGAATTTGAACGATCGCGCCAAGAAATCGGCCTGATCCTGTGCGACATTGACCACTTTAAACAGGTTAACGATCGCCATGGCCATTTGATCGGCGATCAGGTCCTACAAGCTGTCACCCAATGCGTTCAAACCCATCTCCGCAAGCAAGATATACTCATGCGCTGGGGCGGCGAAGAATTTTTGATCGTGATCATTGGAGAAAACGCCCAAGAATTAATGCTGCTTGCCGAGCGACTGCGCAGCAAAATCGCCAGTCAGCCCATTCCCACGGTCGGAAACGTCACAGCATCCTTTGGCGTAGCCCTGCAGCAACCCCTAGAGAACCTAATTCAGCTCTTCGATCGCACCGATCAGGCCCTCTATCAAGCCAAAGCCGCCGGGCGTAATCAAGTCATGCTTTCGTGACCAACAAAAAACGCCCACTCCCAAAAGAGCAGGCGTCCACTTAATAAATTAAAAACAACCTAAGCCGAAGGAATTCTCACCGACTCCGATCGTGCCATCTCTAGAAAATTCCCCGATCGCGTCAGATACCCCAAAGCCGTCACATAGGTCCGATTGCGCTGTGGAATCATAATCCGCTGCTCACGAATAGACTCATCGAGATCAAACTGCTGGAACGTGGGGGGATCCTGCTGCTCCGTCACATCATAGAGACGCAACACCAACTGGTTGCCACCGCGCGCCTGGATCGTCTCCAGGTCCTTCGCATCGACTTCCCACTTGACCAGGGCCTCCCGGCTGTTGTAGGGCACCAAAATGATGTGGTTGCGATCGCCCGCCAGGAAAGAACTTGCAGCAGCACCAGCCCCCGCTGCCGCACCTCCGACCGCCGCCGCCGTGCCGACCGCCGCCGCACCTACGCCATCCTTCACCTTACCCGCCGCATCCAGGGCGCCCTCGCCCGCATCCACGGCCATATCCTTCACCTTGCCCGCCGCCGATCCAGCATCACCGACAATATTGCTAGCCGCCCGCTTCAGCTTCGACATGAAGCCCCCCGCAGCATCCCCCCCATTGTCGAGACCGCCACCGATCGCGTCCTTGGTATTCCCAAAGGCCGTACGGGCCGTATTGCCCGTATCCGCCGCAAAGTCACTCATCCGAGCCACGGGACTATCCGAAGCCTCAGTCTCCCGAAACTCCCAATTCCCAGCATCCCTTGCCTCATCCCCGGTGCCCTTCACAGCATTCCAGGCCATACCAGCGGCCCCCGCAGCGGCAGCAGCACCGCCCGCGATCGCCCCAGCCCCCAGGTCAAAGGTCCCGCCCACGGCATCTTTGGTGCCATCGACCAGATTCCCTGCCCCATCCCTAATGGAAGTCGCCGCGTCCGAGGCCATCTCCGCCGGATTCCAATCGGGCGTCTCGACATTAAACTCCGGGGTCACACCATTGCTCGCCCCATCGGTCTCATCCCAGTCATCGCGGGTTCCACCATCCCGTTCACCCTTGAGTTTGGCCCAAGCCGCTGCCCCGGCACCCGTGGCCGCAGCAGCAGTACCCGCTGCCACACCCAGGCCCGTTTCGGCTACATCTCCCAGGGCACCCGTGGCCCTAGTCGCCACACCACCGACAGTATCTTTAGCGCCATCGATCGCACCGCCGGGACGACGATTGCCCTTGACTGCAGCCTTGCGGCTCTCTTCCTCATCATTGGGCAGCAGCCACAGCAGCAGACCCAGCAGACCCAAGGGCAGCAAAATCCAAGCGAGCCAGGCAGGCAAGCCGCCTTCACCCTGGGCCGCGATTTGATTGCTGCTGGCGCTGGCGACTTTTTCACCCTTCTCGCCCGCCGCACTGTGGGCCTCAGCCCCGGCCTTAGGCTTTTCACCCGCCTTCAGCGCATTCACCTTCTCGCCTTCGACGGGCTTGGTTTCGGCCAGCTTGGGGTCGGGCTTGGTTTCCGCAGGCTTGGTTGCCGCAGGTTCCGCAGGTTTGGCTTCGGCTTTCTTAGGTTCTGCGGGCTTGACGGCGACCTGAGCCTTTTCAGCACCCTTGTTGAAGTCAGCGACGGAGACCAACCCTGCGGCCTTCATGGCATTCTGACCTTCTGCTGCCCCAGCAAAGCCCAGGAAGGCCTTGACTGCGTCATTGGGCTGGGCGCCCTTGTAGACGTAGTAGAGCGGGTGGGAGAAGGGATAGCGCGCATCCGTCGGCTTCACCCCATGCATCGTTAGTACCCGGAGATTCGGGATGTTATCCAAGGCACTGATGGGCAGATAGCTAATCCCCGTTTTACCGAGTTGCGCCGCCATTTCCTTGGAGCTTTCGCTCTGGATTTTCAAGGCATTAGCAGCGGGGACAAACTTGCCATTCTGGAAGGCTGGATAGTTGGGGAACGCCTTGCGGGTGTCGGATTCCGTGCGATCGACCAGCTTCACCGGGGCCTTCGGGCCACCGACCGCCGACCAATCGTTGGCCTCGCCTCGGAAAATCTTGGCGAAATTAGCGATCGTCAAGTCCTTGGCCATGGGGCTGCTCTTGTCCACCACAATGGCGATCTTCTCGCGCCCCATCGGCACCGCCACCAAACCCTGGGCCTTCTCGGCATCATTCAGGGGCCGACCCACTACGGCTACATCCACCTTTCCCGCAGCCACATCGGCCACAGCATCCTTAGTGCCGAGGGTGGCGATAGTCACCTTCGAGCCAGGGTATTTCTTCTGAAAGCCCTGCTTCAGTCCTTCGCTGATCGAATTGGTGCTCGTCGAGCCCGCCACCCGGACCGTCGTATCTTTGACCCCTTCCACCGGTGGGAACGCCGGAAATGCATGGACCACTGCTCCCAAGAGAGAAGTAGTAGCTGCCACAGAAGCAGTGATTAGGCCCTGGCGAAGGAAAGACTTGTTATTGGAGTTCAGCATAGGCTTTGGACTTGACCCACTCAAATGGAGGGAACGAACAGTTTTTGGTAGTGGAAAATGATTTGGTTGGATTGTACAGGTTGAGTCTGGGTTTGGACAAACTTCCTTGGAACCTAGATCGTTCCAATCTGTGGCGAGGTGCTCTGTCTTTAACGGTAGGGCTTTGGTAGCGCGATCGCCCCTAGAGTTAATGCTTTATTAATGAATGTCCCCGCGCCCTTCGGTAACCCCTGCAAACCGTGGCATGATAGGAGGCTGTCCCTTTGATCGCGCCGCCTGTGACTATCCTGATCTCCCAGCCCGCCCCCAGCCTGCGGGACTACTTCGATCGCACCGCCCCAGAACTGGCCCGCTGGAACCGCCGCAACCGCTTCTACCATGAGAGTTTGGCGCAGTTTCATCGGTTTTTGATCCCCGAGGGGCGCGGGTGCTGGAGGTGGGCTGTGGCCTAGGCGATCTGCTGGCGGCGACGAATCCAGGTGTGGGCGTGGGGATCGACTTTTCGGCAAAGGTGGTGGCGATCGCCCAGGCCCGCCATCCGGAGCTGACGTTTTACCATCTCACGGCAGAGGCGCTGAGCCTGGATGTCCTGGGGGGTGAACCCTTTGACTACATCATCCTGTCCGATGTCCTGGGGCATTTGACCGATGTGCAGCTCATTCTGCAGGTCCTGCAGGGCTTGGTACATGATCGCACCCGAATCATCTTGACCTTCCACAATTTTCTCTGGCAGCCGATCTTGCATCTGGGGGAAAAACTGGGCCAGCGGCGTCCCCAGCCACCCCAGAGCTGGCTGTCGATGCATGATGTGTTGAATCTGCTGGCGATCACGGGGTTTGAAACAGTGAAGCAGGGGCGGCGGTTGCTGTTGCCGAAGGGGATTCCGGGCTTGAGCTGGCTATGCAATCGCCTTCTGACACCGCTACCGGGGATTAATCATTTGGGTTTGGTCAACTATATTGTGGCGCGGCCTGTCCGGATCCGATCGACCGAGGCCGTTACCTGTTCCGTGGTGATCCCGGCCCGGAATGAGGCGGGCAATATTGTGAATGCGATCGATCGCCTCCCAGATTTGGGTGCCCAGACCGAGGTGATTTTCGTCGAGGGCCATTCCCAGGATGAGACCTGGGCGGTGATTCAGTCCGTGGTGCAAGCTGGGCACCCGAGGTTCGGCTAAAGGCGATGCAGCAGCAGGGTAAGGGTAAGGCCGATGCGGTGCGGATGGGGTTTGGGGCGGCGACGGGGGATGTGTTGATGATTTTGGATGCGGATTTGACGGTGCAGCCGGAGGATTTGCCGCACTTTTTTGAGGTGGTGGCCTCGGGGCGGGGGGAGTTTGCCAATGGGACAAGGTTGGTGTATCCGCGATCGGGGGAGGCGATGCCCTGGTTGAATAATCTGGCGAATAAGTTTTTTAGTTTGGCGTTTTCGTTTTTGCTCAGTCAGCCCTTGAAAGATACGCTTTGCGGGACGAAGGTGCTATGGCGCAAGGATTATGACAAGCTAGTTGCAGGCCGAAGTTATTTTGGGGATTTCGATCCGTTTGGAGATTTTGATCTGTTGTTTGGGGCGGCGAAGTTGAATTTGCGGATTGTGGATATTCCGGTACGGTATCAGGCTAGGACCTATGGTAGTTCCAATATTGCCCATTTTAGGGAAGGCTTGATTCTGTTGAAAATGTGTTTGTATGCATCGCGCAAGATTAAATTCTTTTAGATTAAAACCACCATGGCCTACAACAAATTCACCCTCCGCAAGGCTGTCGAAGACTTTTCCCTGGAGATTGTGGAAAAAGGAACCTTTATTCCTCAATTGGAGCCGACTGTGCCGAGTGCGCTGCTCCAGGAAACCCTTGATTATGGTTTGCCTTGGGCGATCGCGTCGGCAGTGAAAAGGCTCGCTCTGAAGCAATTATCACTCCGATTCTATTAGAAATTCGCCGCCGTCTCAACCAACAAGTTAGCGTATTTTCCGGCGAAGATTTTACAGTTGATGTGGAGGCAGAATTAAGTGGGCGCTGTGATTTTCTGGTGAGTCGATCGTCAGAGCAGCTCTTCATCAAGGCTCCCGCCGTCATCATCGTCGAAGCGAAGAAAGAAGATACAAAACTCGGCCTCGGCCAATGTGTTGCCGAAATGGTTGCAGCCCAGCGCTTCAATGCTGCTGCAAAGCAGTCCATTCCCATTAT
This sequence comes from Alkalinema sp. RU_4_3, assembly GCA_012031975.1. GTDB lineage: Bacteria > Cyanobacteriota > Cyanobacteriia > Leptolyngbyales > Leptolyngbyaceae > JAAUSA01. The sequence goes on from JAAUSA010000243.1 coordinate 6,729, forward strand.
CTATGGCTGCGTTACCAGTGGGACAGCATGGCGTTTTCTCCAGATTGAGGGCCAAGTTGTCACGATCGATCTCACTGATTATCCGATTCCGCCAGTCGATCGCGTTTTGAGTATTTTATTGTGGATGCTGCGATCGTAGATCAATCCAAATTGCCATACCTAAACCAATGAATACCCCTCGATCGCCTTGAAGCTACCCTCAAATCCCAAGCCAAACCCAATGTCCAAACCCAAGAAATCCGGTTGGAGCCTCGGCGACATCCCCCTATCCTTCCTCCTGCTGATCGCTGGAGCAGGCTACTGGTGGCTCATCCACCTGGGCAACTTCAACCGTCTCTGGACCCAAGCCCAAACCTACCTCCCCCAAACCAGTCTCACCCCCCAAAGCTCCCCCGCCCCGCTGGCGCAGCCTCCAAGCAATGGAATCGCCCCCACCCCAAACGCTGACCCAACCCACCAAAACCTCGA
>JAAUSA010000244.1 GCA_012031975.1 Alkalinema sp. RU_4_3
CCGGAGCCGCCCTGTGGTGGTGCCGAGCGCTCGGCCTTTGTCGCCCAATCCCCTGGTGGCCGCTCAAACCTTGGCAAGACTGCCCCAGGCTGGGCCGCCTGTGCTCGATCGGGCGACTAATTTTGTACCCCAGTCCGTGGGTCGGACGGCCCAGCCGGATGCACCCCTGGCGAATCTTTTGCCTGTGCCCAAGGGGAGTATTCCCGTGGGAGATACGGGCGGTGAACCTGCGGCGCCTTGGCTCAGTCGTGGGGGATCGGCCCTTGGGAATCCTCCGGCCCCTCCCCTGGCCATGGGTTTTGCGACGCCGAAGTTTCGGGTGGTGCTGACGGGTATGCTGGAGGGAGATCGCCTATCCCAGGTTCAAACCCTGGTGCCGGGGGCCTTCTCGACGGTAGTGCGGGGCCAGGCCGTGGTGCAGGCAGGGGCTTTTAGCGATCGAACTAAGGCTGAGGCCTTGCACCAGATGTTGGCCAGCCAGGGTTTGCCTGTGTCCTTGGAGGAGTATTAGGGGTTTGGTAAGGGGCGGGTTCTTGGTACTATGGGGGAGATGTTTGTTTCGCCCAGTTGAGATCAAGAACCCATGGATATTGCTGCTTTTTTCGATCTGAGTGCGGGCAAGTGGTCCTCCATTAAGAGCAATCACTATATGCAGACGACGCAGCAGCAGAGTGGGCGATCGACGATCGAGATGACGCTCCTTGAGGTTTCGGATGCATTGGTAGTTGAGCTTTGTGGGAAGCAGGGTTTGGGGAGTGCGGTGCGGGCGGCGCGGGTGACCTGGGATGGGACGCTGGAGGGGAATGCCAAGGGGGACAAGGGCTCGACGCTGTTGGTGGCGGTGGAGGAGTCGCCGACGAAGGGGAAATTGGTGAGGGCGATCGGTAATTTTGGTACTTCGGTGCTGGTCTGTGAGTATGAGGCTGGGGAAGGTGAGATGACGTTTGTGACTGAGATGGAGGGGAAGGTGACGACGGAGCGGGTGTGGTTTGAGAGTGATAATGTCAGGCTGCGGCATACGAAGATTCAGGCGGCGGATGGGCAATGTTCGGTGGCCTTTTGCTCTGAGATTCGGAGTCTGGCGGCGGCGAAGTAGGGGTTTGTGTTCTAATATGGGTTTAGCTCACGTTTGAATCGAGGCCCCATGACAACGACGCTGCTGATTCAGTCAGAAAATATTCCATTGACGGTTAATCTACCGACAACGGCCCAGATGAGTTTGGCCGAGTTCTATGATTTTTGTCAGGCGAATCGGGATCTGCGAATTGAACGAACTGCGACGGGAAAAGTTGTGATTATGCCACCTGCTTTTTCAGATACGGGAAATCGTAATTTCAATATTTCAGCTCAGCTTTGGAATTGGGCGGAGCAAGATGGTACTGGAATTGGCTTCGATTCTAGTGCGGGCTTTACCTTGCCGAATGGAGCGATACGATCGCCCGATGCTTCCTGGATTAGGCTAGATCGTTGGAATGCTTTAACAGATGCTGAAAAGGCTTCGTTTGCACCAATCTGTCCAGACTTTGTGATTGAGCTACGATCGTCTAGTGATACGCTGGTTGGATTGCAGGAGAAGATGCAGGAGTATATAGATAATGGTGCGGTTTTGGGACTTCTGATCGATCGTAAAAACAAAACGGTACATGTCTATCGACCGAATCAGGAACCAAAGATATTGGACAATCCTGAAATTGTTGAGGGCGATCCTGAGTTGCCAGGGTTTGGGTTGCGCATGGCTAAGATTTGGTAATTGAGGGGAATGAATCGGATGAAATTTACGCGCCGTCGTTTTTGAGTTGGATGACGATCGCCATTGGCAGCAGTGCGACTGTTGCAAAAGCGTTGGAACCGATCGTGCCGATTCGGCGTCGAGGGAAGCAGGATGTGATTCCAGTGGGAATCTTGCATTCTCTTTCTGGAGTCATGGCTATTTCAGAAAAGAGTGTTGTGGATGCGGAGTTGCTAGCAATCAAGGAGATTAATCAGGCGGGAGGATTGCTCGGAAGGCAGATTATGCCCCAGATTGAAGATGGCGCATCGGATTGGGTGGTATTTCGGGAAAGACTAGAATTTTTGACGCGATCGCAAGTTGTAACCGTATTTGGGGGTTGGACGTCAGCCAGTCGCAAATCGATGTTACCGACGTTGGAGGAGACAGGCAGGCTCCTGTGGTATCCCCTCACCTACGAAGGGCAAGAATGTTCTCAGAACATTATGTACACTGGGCTGGTTCCGAGCCAGTTTGTTAAACCTGTGGTGGATTGGCTGATCAAGACCTACCCGGATAAACCGTTCTGTTTAGTGGGTTCGGATTATGTGTTTCCACGTGTGATCGGCGCTATGGTGCGAGCAGAACTCCAGCGGCGGAATGTGCCTATCCTGATGGAAGACTATATCCCCCTGGGTAGTTTTGAATCTGCTAGAGATCTGGTGACGGAACTGCGACGTCTGACCTCGAAGGGTGCGGTGATCTTCAGTACGCTCAATGGGGATAGCAATATTCCGTTTTTTAAAGACCTGAATCGATTTGGGCTCTCTCCCGATCGCTATCCTGTAGTTTCGACTTCCATCTCTGAAGAGGAAGTGCCACCTATTTCTGTGGAATATCTGAAGGGAACCTACGCGATCGCTAGCTATTTCCAAACGGTCAATCAACCTGCCAGCCAAAAACTCGTCAAGGCAATCAAGCGTGAATACGGCGAAATGCGTGTCGTTAACGATGCAATGGCAGCAGCCTACACAGCCGTTTACCTCTGGAAGATGGCGGTGGAGAAGGCCGGGACAGCCACGGATCTCAATCAGGTGGTGGCGGCAGCGCGGGGCTTGACTTGGGATGCTCCGACGGGGCGCATTGAGGTGGCGAAAAACCAGCATTTATCCCAGCCTGTGCGGATTGGGAAGGTGCGATCGGATGGATTATTCGATATTGTGTTTGAGTCTGGAGCGATCGCCCCGGAACCATGGAATCAGGATGTGAAGTATACTGAAATGAAAGGCTGTGATTGGATTGAATAACCTTTTCAACGGGCTAAACCGATGCAACTGACGATCGCAGAGATTAATCAACTGTCCCAACCTGAATTTGTCACCCGTCTGGGGTTTGTATTTGAGCAAACGCCGGAAATTATGGCAGCAGCTTGGGAACAACGACCGTTTTGCGATCGCCCCCATCTACACCAAGTTTGCGCCACTATTGTTCGAACCATGACTGATGCTGAGCAAATTAAATTAATCAGTGCCCACCCAGATTTAGGCAGCCGCTTGGTCATGGCGGAAGCTTCGGTCAAGGAACAGGCCGGGGCGGGGCTCGATCGACTCACCCCCACTGAATATGCGGCGTTCCAGCAAGCTAACCAGCAGTACCAGCAGCAGTTTGGGTTTCCCTTTATTATTGCCGTGCGCCAGCAGACCAAGGTGGGAATCCTAGCCGCTTTTCAGGGGCGTTTGAAGAACGATCGCGCTACGGAACAGAGGACTGCGATCGCCCAAATCCTAGAAATCGCTCGCTTTCGTCTAGAAGATACGATCAGTTAGGCATCCAACCGGATCAAACTATGCAATAAAACATTGGTGCCCTGGATGCATTGCTCCAAACTAGTAAACTCCTGCTCCGAATGACTGATCCCCGATCGGCTGGGCACAAAAATCATCCCCATGGGCGCAATCCGGCCAATCTCCTGGGCATCATGGCCAGCGCGGCTCGGTAACTCACAATGGCTGAGCTGCTGCTGCTGGCAAACCTGGGCGATCACGTTCATAATGCGGCGATCGGCCAGGGTCGGTCGGATTTCTAGGAATGGGTCCAGGGTGATGGTGGTGTTTGTGGCTTGGGCGATGCGATCGCAGTCGAGCTTAATCTGACCGATTAAGCGTTGCAAGTGGGATGCGGAGATATCGCGTAGGTCAATATGCAAATCTACTTGGCCCGGAATGGTGTTGGTGGCATTGGGCGATACCGTGAGATGGCCCACGGTGGCCACCTGCTCACCGGGGGTCGTCACCGCTAGATGATTGACTGCCACGACCAGATAGGAGGCCGCCACAAGGGCATCCTGGCGATCGTTCATGGGCGTAGACCCCGCGTGGTTTGGCTGGCCAATAATCCGAACAGCAAAGCGATACTGTCCCACGACGCCCGTTACAATGCCGATCTCCGTCCCAGTGGCCTCCAAGACGCCCCCTTGCTCCACATGCAATTCCAGGAATGCGGCGATTTGGCCCGATCGCCTAGCCTGGTGAATCTGGTCCCAGTCGCCGCCGACTTGGGCAAGACAGGTTTGAATCGGCGTCCCATCCAGTCGAACATACAGATGGGGATCGGCAGATAACTCCCCGGCCATGGCCTTGGAGCCAATCACCGATCGCTCTTCGTCGCTAAAGACAATCACTTCGATCGGATGGCGCAGGTGACAATGGTGTTCCCGTAGGGTCCGCACCACCTCGATCCCCGCCAAAACGCCCAAACAGCCGTCATATTTGCCCCCCACAGGAACGGTGTCGATATGGGAACCCGTAGCCAGCACGGGCAAATCCTCCTGGCCTGGGGAATGCCCAATCAGGTTGCCTGCTGCATCAATCCGGACGGTCATCCCGGCGGTTTCCATCTGCGATCGCACCCAGGCCCTAGCCTGAATATCCTCGGTACTAAAGGCCAATCGACAAATCCCACCATTTTCGAGCTGACCGATCTGGGCCAGGTCATCAAGGCTTTGGCGTAGGCGATCGCCGTTGATTTGCAAGGGGTTAGAAGTTGTCATTGGCGCAGATTGGATGCCTCATTTATACTCAATCATAACCGACGAATTCCGATTGCCTTGGAGAGCTATGCAGGATTTGAAAGTCATTGTCATTGGGGCAGGGATTGGTGGCCTGGCAGCAGCAATTGCGTTATCCCAGGCAGGCTTTGGGGTGGAAATTTACGATCGCGTGCAGGAACTCCGGCCCGTGGGAGCCGGGATCTCCCTTTGGTCGAACGGGGTGAAGGTGCTGAATCGGCTGGGGTTGGGACAAGAGATCGCGGCGATCGGTGGTCCGATGCGGCAGATGCAATATCGCTGGATGGATGGTGCATTGCTGAATGATATTTCCCTAGAACCCTTGATTAAAAGTGTCGGGCAACCACCCTATCCCGTGGCAAGGGCGGCATTGCAGACGATGTTGATGCGGGCCTATGTGGCGCAATCCAGTGATGCAGTGAGGTTAGGCCATGACTGTGTGGCGATCGAGGAAACCGAAAACCAAGTGATTGCCACCTTTAGTAATGGAGTGCAGGCCCAGGGAGATTTGCTAATTGTGGCCAATGGGATGCGATCGAATCTGCGGGAATACGTTCTGGGTCACCCCTTACTACCGAAGTATGCGGGCTATGTCAACTGGAATGGTTTGGTCGATGCGAGCGCGGCCCTAGCGCCGAAAAATACTTGGATGATTTACGTTGGCAATCACCAGCGGGCTTCCATGATGCCCGTGGCGGACGATCGATTGTATTTCTTTTTTGATATGCCCCTCGATCCAGTCCCAGAATCCCAGGACTATCGAGCTGAATTAAGCCATTATTTTCAGGGCTGGGCGGAGCCTGTGCAGCAGTTGATTGCGGCCTGCGATCCGGGTAATATGGCCCGCTTGGCAATTCATGATGTGGGTCCGATCGATCGACTGGTGCGGGGCAAGGTGGCTTTGATTGGTGATGCGGCCCATACCACCTGTCCCGATTTAGGTCAGGGGGGCTGTCAAGCCTTGGAGGATGCTTGGGTATTGGTGGAATCCCTAGTGGTGAACAATCTGGGGGTGGAGGATGCCCTGGAGCGCTATGAGGCGCGTCGTCTCGATCGAGTCAATAGTTTGGTGAATAAAGCTAGAGCGCGGGCGGAAATGATCCATGGCCACAATCCAGCAGTCACCCAGCAATGGTATGAGCAATTATCGACTGAATCTCCGAGTGATGTGACGGATGCGATCGCCAAAACAATTCTGACAGGCGTGCTGCACTGAGGTTTCGGTTCACTGGTCTCTTTGAGCGACATATTCCGCACCACGACTCGCAATCCCGGACTCGGCGGCGTCTTTTCAGAAACAAACCAGCCCGCAATCTTGGTTTGTTTTGTGTAATAGGGTATAACCGGGCCGGAGGAGAGGATGGTCGTGCCATAGTCGCCCGTCGTATGGGGCCAGCCGATCGCCTTCTGTCCTGCACCACAGCGATCGACATACTGAATCCCATTGGTCTGAACCTCTGTCACATGGGTCACCTGGGGCTGAATCAACTTGCCGACGTTTAATTTCCCCAACTTCTAGGGGCCATATATAGCCAGGGAAAAGAAACTTATGCAACGCATTACAACATGCATAGGTTGAGATCTTCAGACTGAGCAGAAAGATTGTCCAGGTAGTTTTCTATACGCAGATGGATAGATTCCCTACTCGATCGCCCCCCCTCCATTCCCTAAGATAAAACCAGTTCACGTCCGGAATCCATCTATGACTGCCAAGCCCATTACTAAACTCTGCCTCCTGCTGTATCTGATTGGACTCGCCTGGCCCAATGTAGCCCAAGCTATGACTAGCGAGGACCTCTATAAACTCTGCCTCGAATTCCCGAACGATCCCAGATGTAAAGCGTAAACCCCCTACTCAATCCCCGAGGAAACACCATGCGTCATTTTCTAGTTCTTAGCGCGATCGCCCTTGCCAGCAACCTGATCAGCGCTGCCAGCGCCCAGGCCGCCGAAGAGATTTACAAAATTAAACTCACCGATCAGTCCGGTAGCTTTAACCAGGGCAGCATCTTTTCTTCTAGTGACCTCGATCGCGGTGAATGGGTGGTCCTGACCATCACCGATGGCAAAACCATGAAGGTCAAACATACCACTAACACCATGAACAAATTCTGGGGCAATCGCAAATGGTTCGATCACCCCGCCACGGCCCTGCGGGTCTGCCTCAGCGATGGCTTTGAAACCAAGGACTGTCAATCGGTGGAGGGAGATACGATCGGGAACATGTCATCCTTTTAGGGAGAATAATCCACTAACATAGGCAGCCCTGTGGGCAAGGACTTGTGGCACATTTTCAGGTTTCCACTGTGCTCCAGATATTTGGACTCGACGATTAATTTGTTT
>JAAUSA010000245.1 GCA_012031975.1 Alkalinema sp. RU_4_3
GTCTTCTGTCGCATTCGTGGCTATTTTTCCACTTTGCGTAAACAGGGTCATTCAGTTGTGGAAGCACTCGTTGCCTTGTTCTCGGGTCAGTCTATTCCCCTTCTTGCTCAACCTGAGTAGTTACATTTTATGTACGATTTCCTTCAGTGCTGGGAGCTGTGTGTTGAAGCCGATCGCACCCAAAATACAAGCAATCCCGGCTATAACTAGGGTGTCAGTCACACCAATTTGGTTGGCTAGGGCACCTCCCAATAAACTCCCAAAGGGTGTTATGCCCAAAAATGACATTGTGTATAGACTCATAACGCGACCCCGTTTGTCATCATCGACGATCGTTTGTAGCACCGTATTGCCCGCTGCAATTTGTAAAATTGTGCCTAAGCCCACCAAACCCATGGCCAATTGAGATAGTGGTAACCAGCGCGAAAAGGCAAATATAATCAACCCAATGCCCAAAATTGCGGGGCCGAGGATAATTAATTTACCCAAACCAACTACGGTTTGCCGAGTAGCCAGATAGATCCCCCCGAACAATGCCCCAATCCCGGATGCAGCCATCAAGAAACCTAGGGTTTGGGCATTGCCCTGGAGAATTTTGTCGGAAACCACGGGAACCAAGGCCGTATATTGCATCCCCATCAGGCTCACCAAGGCAGATAGCAATAAAATGGCGCGGATCGGTGGCGATCGAAAAGTATAGCTCCAGCCTGCTTTAATTTTCTGCCATGGACTCCCCTCACTGTGCACAATTGCCTTAGGCGGCAGTTTCATCGCCAGTAATGCCCATATCACAGCAATATAACTCAGCCCGTCAACCAGAAAGCAATAGGCCTCGCCAACCTGAGCAATCAGCAATCCCCCGATCGCAGGTCCAACCAATCGAGCCCCATTAAACATTGTGGAGTTGATAGCGATCGCACTAGCTAAGTCCTCTCTTTTTTCAACCAGGTCGATCACAAAGACCTGTCGCGCCGGAGCATCCACGGCATTAATTAGTCCTTGCAACAGGCTGAGAACGAGGATATGCCAGAGCTGAATCACACCCGATAGTGCTAAAGCTGCTAGGGTGAGCGACTGTACCATGGCCAGAACCTGGGTGCCGATTAAGATTCGACGGCCTGGGAAACGATCCACCAACACTCCCCCAAAGGGGGCCAGCAAAAGGTTGGGAATTTGGCTAGTAAATCCGACGACACCCAGCATGAAGGCTGAGTTCGTCAGGTGATAGACAAGCCACACCGTTGCGATTTGCGTCATCCAACTACCGATTAGAGAGATACCCTGCCCAGCAAAAAATAAACGATAGTTTTTAGAGCGCAGTGCCGGAGGAAATAATTTATGCGTAGTAATCTGCATACACCACCAAAAAGACATAGGATGTCACAATTTATTCGCATACTGGACTCCGATTGTAACGCTGGCTCAAAGCAAAGTGCCAGCCTAATTTTTTGGATCCTTGATCAGCCAGCCTAATTTCAGAGTCAAATTGCTGATTAGATTAGGGCCATGATCTACCTTTTGATAGAGAGAGGGGGGGATGGTTTGGTGCTAAGTTCTGGTTGTAGGATTCCTATGTAGATGATCGATGAACCCTAGGGCAGAGGCTGTCGCCCCAATGAATCCACCTTTGATATCGAGCTTGGCATTCTGCCCAAACTGAATCCCTGCTGGGTTAATCAGAAAAAGATCGGCATTGGCCTGAATCACGCCGTCTATCTGGCTGGGTTCTCCCCCTGCGATGCGGCTGAAAATTCTTTGGATGCTTGGGCTAGACTCGAAGATCACGGAGCCCAGCGTCGGCACTGAAAAAGATCTCAAACTATGGAATAAATTATTCCCTGCTGTTGTACCGCCAGAAACTCTGCATTCCTTGGGACAGCCCGTTACAACAGATGGCGTGGGTAGCTGTCCATCACTGGCGACCTGTGCGACACCTATGGTGGGTGCGCTGGTGATGCTGATGCCAATTAGCACAGCAGGTATGGTGAGCGTTATACGACTGAACTTTCAATCTCAGCCACGATCGTCGCCATCTCCATTTCAAGCTGTTCCGTCGTGGGTAAACTCCCTTGTAGCTCCGAGGGCAAATCTTCACGCAGCAGGTAGGAGGCAACACCGATAGGCTTATCGAGATCCTGAAGCGCAAACTCTACCCTGGTTCGATCCTTACTGCGACAGAGAATGATTCCGATTGTCCGGTTATCCCCAGGAGTACAGAGGAGTTTATCCACGGCGGTGACGTAGAAGCTCATCTTGCCGGAATGCTCAGGTTCAAATTCGCCCATCTTCAGATCAATCACCACATAGCAATGGAGTTTTGTGTGATAGAAGAGCAAGTCCAGGCGATACTCCTTGCCACTGACCTCAATGGGGTACTGATGCCCCACAAAGGCAAAGCCCACACCTAGTTCTAGAAGAAAATCACGGATGCGCTCCACCAGGGAACGTTCTAGATCCTGCTCCTTTGCTTTTTGACTTAGGGAAAGAAAGGAAAAGTTGTAGGGGTCCTTGGTAAGCTGTTGAGCGATCTCGGAGTCAAGGTCCGGCATGGTTTGCTGAAAGTTGGTGATCGCGCCGCCCTGCCGTTGGTAGAGGTTGGTTTCGATCTGCATGACGAGGATATCTCGACTCCAGCCATTCTCGATCGCCTGCTCGGCATACCAAAGCCGTTCCGAGGCCAGCTTTAACTTCTCCAGCAAGGCTATATTGTGACGCCAGGGGATTTGTCCAACGCAGCGTTGGACGATTTGAATATCAGGATAGGCCTCAGCAAAGGCCCGCATGTAGAGCAAGTTGGTCCGGGAGAATCCCTGCACATCCGCGAACTCCGCCTTCAGGTCCTTCGCCAGCCGCTCCACGACTTTGGTACCCCAGCCCTCCGATCGCTGCCGCATCAAAATTTCACTACCAATCTGCCAATAGAGCATCATCAGCTCTTGGTTGACCGCCAGGGTGGCCCGCAGCTGCGCCTGTCGAATCCGTTGCTTGAGGGATTGCAGGACAGCACCATAATTGTCTGGAACAAGGGAAGGCTTCGCCATAGTGCTTGGGAAAGGAGGGGGGTTTTAAGATCGATCGTACATATCGTATGACGTTATACGATCCTTGCAGAGCAGCGATCGCTGTTATTGATCACAGTAGCGTCATACACTAGACAAGCGTCCTAGTTGCAGTTGGAGAGAACTCAATGGCCTACAGCGACTTTAGCTTAAAAAGTGTGAAGGAAAAGTTTGGGTTGACCTTAGTCGAGGGAGGCCGTTTCTTGCCCAATATTCCTCCGGCGACCTTGACGAGTCCCTATCTGAGTGATGTTTTGCACGAGAGCTTGCCTTTGGCGATCGCCATGGGTTCGGAGAAGGCGCGATCGGAGCTGCTAATCAGTCCAGTGCTGTTTGAACTAAGGCGGATTTTTAGATCGCCAGATGAGCTTTTTTTCTGGGGAAGATTTTACCGTTGACCCAGAGCAGGGATTGAGTGGGGTTTGTGATTTTCTGCTGAGTCGATCGCCAGAACAGTTGATTATTGAAGCCCCGGCAGTGGTGATTGTGGAGGCAAAAAAGGACAACATCAAGGGTGGTTTTGGGCAATGTATCGCGGAGATGATCGCGGCCCAGCAGTTTAATGCTAGTGCCAATAAACCCTTGGAGACGATCTATGGGACCGTGACAACTGGGAATATCTGGACCTTTCTTAAACTTGAACAGAAGACTGTGACGATCGATCTAACAGATCACTTCCTGATGCCCGTGGAGAATCTACTGGGGATTTTAGGCTGGATGCTAGAGCAGAGCTAATTGAAGAAGTGCGATGACGATTAGGAGATGGAGAAGCAAGTCTAGAGGGCGATTACCCTATCTCACAAACATTACCCAAAACGGTGACATACATGTAACAAGGCACTAAATCCAGTCCATACAACCAAAGCTGGAAATGAAACGATTACCAGCATAATGCGATCGCGCTTACTCCACCAAAGCAAATTCGCCCAGAGGCAACCCAAAATCGGCGGAACAAACCATAGAAAACTTCCAGTGGTATTCCGAAATATCAAATTTTGCAATTCGATCAACAATATCGTTGTCACGTTCGACGTGAATACCATCAGGATAAGGATTATGACCGTTCGGCCTGGCTCTTTGTTAAACATGATCAAAATCTATGATTCTGTTGGCGAATTCAATTTGGGTGTTATTTGACGATCGCATGGCCCACCTGGGGTTAAAACCCCAGGCTAACAACTCAAACCCGTTGAAACGGGTTAAATCCTTTAATGGTAAGCATTTCAGCTATCAAAGGGTCAAATTCCACTCTCCCAACCTGCTTTAGCTGGTTTTAGCTATTAGCCTCGGGTTTTAACCCAAGGCGGGGCAACAGCGCAGTGAAAGATTTGCCCACATCGTATGACGTTATATGACAGGTCTAGAAATTATGATGCGTGAGTTGTTTTCGGACAGCGGCAAGTTTGGTTTTGAGGGCGGATTCTAGGAGGCGGAGTTGTTCGGAATTGGCGGATTCTAGGGCTTCGTCGGTTAGTTTTTCTAGGGAGCGGGTCAGGAGATTGATCGATTGCTCCTCGTTGCTGTTGCCCTTGAGATATTTGGCCTTAATCGCCGCGATCATTTCCCTTGTCTGCCGAACACTGAGATCCTGGGCGATCGCCTGTTGGGTCGCCTCCAGTCGCTCACGCGTCGCCACCCGCTCCTCGATTTGCAGCGTCTTCCCCGTCAGCGTCGCCAAAGCCAACGCATGGGCAGCCTTCAAACCCTGCTCCCGCACCGCCTGTTTTAGGTCCTTCGGCAGGGACAAAACCGAGACCAAATTTGCCTTCACCGAAGCCGGATTCAAGGTCAAATCTAACAGCACCTCCAGAGTTTTGAACTCCGCCGGACTCAGCTCCAACGTCTTCAATCCCGATCGCTGCTCCTCCCCCGACAGCGTGACCAAACCACTCAACTGCACAGTCTTCTTCTGGCGATCGAGCCGCCGCAAAACCGTGGACAATATCGTCGGCACTTCACTCTCTTCTAAGCCAGAGGCCATGGCAATCTCCCGGACGATCGCCTCCGCTTTATCCAGGGTATTGAGATCCTCATGGTGAATAAAGGTGAGTAATGCCTGACGGTGCAGATTCTCCGGCATGGCGGCTACCACAGCCCGGATGGTTTCACGGCCCAGGTGTTTTGTCCCTTCGTAGCGGCGTTGGCCATCCCAAAGCAGGTAGCGTTTTCCCCTCGGCACCAGGATCACCGGCGCAATCTGCCCATCCTTTTCCAAACTCCGCGCCATGCTGAGGATGCTTTCTTGGGTGATGGTTTGGCGGGGTTGTTCGGGGTTGGGATCAATTAGGGCAACGGCGATCGACTGTTCGCCAGACTGCTGGGTCAGTTCAGCCCGGAGTTTTTCTAGCTCCGATTCGAGGTCCGGGGACTGGGCAATGCGTAGGCGTTCGATCTCGGCCTGGAGGTCGGCAATCGCCTGGGTCTGCTGGGCGTTTTGTACTGGAGTATCAAAGCGTTTTGCGAGGGAGGGAAGGGCTCTGGCCATTTACTTTGCTCCTTTAATTAGCGTTGATAGGTCGGCAACAATCTCATCAAAGGCCCGGTTGGCTGGGTGTTTACCCCGGTGTTGCTGCAAAGGGATACCAAAGGCACTGGCGTTGATAAACTCCGTGGAGTCGGGCACATGGGTATAGACATTGATCCCCAATTGCTCGGCGATCGTCGGCAATTCCTCTAAATACTGCCGATGCATGGCCCGCTTCTTGTCGTACAAACTCGGCACCAATCCCAACACCTGGGGCACCGGGGACAGCTGCAAGTCCTCGACAATTCCATCGAACCAGGTGAGCAGTTCCGCCACGCCTGCAATAGACTTCATTTCTAACTGAATCGGGATCAGCACATGGGTACAGGCGGCGATCGCGTTTTCGCACATCTTCCCGAGGGTGGCTGGACAGTCGAGCAGAATCACTTCGCTATCGATCGGGTACTGGGCTAGGCGATCGGCGAGTACGTATTCCCCGCGCCGCCGAATCACCAGGTCATCGGCCATCTGAGCCATGGCGGGATGACCTTGACCCACTTTGACCAAGAACTCGTTCCAAGCGGGCACTAGATTCCAGTCGCCCTTAAAATCCTTGGCGAAGGCTCGCACCACGGACTCATCGTAGGGGGCACTATCGAGCCCACAGAAGACATCTAGCGATCGCTGGGGATCGAGGTCTAAGATCGTGACAGAATGGTGTTCGAGGGCCAGACCGTAGGCGATGTGGGTGGCGATCGTGGATTTGCCGACGCCTCCGGCATTGGCGAGGATGGCGACGGTGATGGGTTTTGGTCCTGTTTTGGCAGCGGTCTTTTGAGCAGATTTTGCTATGGTTTTTGCCATGGGTTTGCCATCTTTGGGGTGAGGCTTTGTCGGATGATGTTATACGACGTTTTGGGTAAGTAGAAAGACATTGTCTGTTCAACTTGGTCCACATTATAGTATCGAATCGACATACGACATATTTTTTTAGCAGTTTTTCACCCATAACTTGGGGCAGATTGCTAGAGGAGTTCAGACAATTTATTGGCCTCCTGGATCATTCGCATTTAAGCAGCAAGAGGCGCGATTGTTGGCGGCTCAGGCAGATTTAGCAATTCAGGAGGCGGTGCCGCGATTGTTGGGATTGGGGCTGTGCCGAGTGCTTTGGGGTTGGCGATCGAGGTGGTGAGTGTGATCGGGGATGGGCGGGAGTAGGTGGGGGTGATCGTATGACGTTATACGACGGATCTCGTACAATGACAGCGGTGGCTGAGATTTTAGGTAGGCAAGCTATGGCTAGAATTGATGAATTGTTGGATGATTATGCGGCGAGTCTTGGGCAAATGCTAACCCATAAGAGCTACCATTCCTCCTTGATCGAAGCCTTGAAAGACCCAGAAGAAGCTGCGGCCTACTTGGAGGTTGTCTTGGAAGATGGCGATCTCAAGCATATTTTGTTGGCACGTAACTACTCAGGTTGAGCAAGAAGGGGAATAGACTGACCCGAGAACAAGGCAACGAGTGCTTCCACAACTGAATGACCCTGTTTACGCAAAGTGGAAAAATAGCCACGAATGCGACAGAAGACCT
>JAAUSA010000043.1 GCA_012031975.1 Alkalinema sp. RU_4_3
CCCAACAGCCCGCGACCCACCCAGCCCAAATGGCCTCGCCGCCTGCCCCCAGGTCAGCCCCCGCACCAAGACCCCGACCAAGCCACCACCCCAAGCCAACTCCCAGCCCTCCGACCAGACGCGCAGTGGCGATCGCCCATCCAGCACCGTCCCCCAAAATCTGACTCACCCCATGGGCATGCACCTCAATCCCCGGCATCAGGACTGAAACGCCCTTCCGACTTTGACTCAACGGCGTCAAAAACCGATCCTTCAAACTCGCCGCCGTCGTCCCAATCATCACCACCCGGTTGCGAAACGCCGCCTTCGGCACCTGCCCCGCCAGCACCGCCCCCATGGAGACCCGCTCAAAGGGCTGGGCGCCGCTGCGATAGTTCAGCAGCATCTGGTGGGCCGAAGCATCCGCCCCCACATAGCCCCCATCATTGCGCTCAAAGGGTGGAAACGATCGCCCCCGCCAAGTCAGCACAGGCGCCTCCAAATCCGGCTCAATGCCTTGATGGGCTAGGTACAGATCCGCCAGCCGCAGGCTAAAGCTTTCATGGGTCGTCTCTCCCACGCTTTGATAGAGCAGCGATCGCCTTAGTCGTCCATCTAGGTCCAGCAACAGATCATTGCTGCCCACCTGATCGCGATCGGCCAGCTCCGACGGAGGAAGAATAGCCGATCCGCCATCATTGGCGATCAGCTTCTGGATACCGATCAAATTGGGTGTTGTTCTGAACACCTCGTTTAGGGCCTGATGTCCTGGCTCCACAGGAAAATCGCGGTAGATATCCAGACCGATCGCCGCTGGCTGTCCCTGCTTAATCCGGTTAATCAACTCCGCTAGGACCTGGCCTGACAGAGGCCACTGCTGAGCCCGCTGCAAATCCTTCTCCGTCACCTCCACAATCAACACTCGCCGATCGCGCCCCTCATCCAGGCGCCACCGCATCCCCTGGTCAAAACAGGCCCACTCCAAGCCCTGCAAGGCCCCGAGCGATCGCCCTCCCCAGACCACCGCCGCCACCATAGGCGCCACCAGCCAAGGCCCCCGCCAATGCCATAGGTGGCGATCGACGTTGGGATGGATGCGCGCGATCGCCCGCTGAATTTTTCTCTGGATATTCACAAAAAGCTCGTATAGGGCTCATCTCCTAGGGTGCACAGGAACTGGGGAGCACTCACTCCGTGGCATTTCGGAACTTAGGTGCCCGCCTCTACCCCATGAATCTGGGCCTTGGGATCTATGTAAATCCTTACAGTTTCAAGTACAAATCTCCGATTACCGATATGCTGAATAGACTTGTCGTAAGCCTAGATTTCGTCCCCGTGGTTCCTGTTTTTACCCAGCGCATTGATACTCCGCCAGACATCGCACCCTACTGGTGCCTGTCTCTTAGCGCCGAAGAGCGTACGCGATCTCGGCTTCACTGCAAAAGCGATGAAGGCCATCCCCTCTATCTCCAACTGCCCCGAGGGCTGACCCTCAAGGATGGAGACTGGTTGCGCACGGACCAAGGCCAATTTCTCCAAGTGCGGGCCAAGGCCGAGCCCGTACTGACCGTCATGGCGGACTTCCCCCTGGCCCTGCTCCAGGCCGCCTACCACCTGGGCAATCGCCACGTCCCCCTAGAAATCACCGCCAACTATCTGCGCCTCGCCCCCGATCCCGTACTGCGAGACATGCTGACCCATCGCGGCCTAAAACTCCACGACGAAGTCGCCCCCTTCCAGCCAGAACTCGGCGCCTACGGCTCCACCGAACACCACCACCACTAAGCTATGCAAACCGCGCTCCTGCGATTGCTGCAACTGACCAGCCCCAGCCTGCCGATCGGCGCCTACAGCTACTCCGAGGGCCTCGAAACCCTCTGCGAACAGGGTGTCATGGGCGATCGCGCCGCCCTACAATCCTGGTTGACCCACGAATTGACGGCGGGCTCCGTGCGGTTGGACGGCGCCATCCTTTGCCGCACCTACCAGGGCCAGGACCCGATCGCCTGGAACCAATGGCTAACGGCCTCGCGGGAAAGTGCGGAACTGCTGGCCCAGAGCCTGCAGATGGGGCGATCGCTGCTGCGGTTGTTTCAAGCCCTGGAGCCGGACTGGGAAGAGATTGAGCCCTTAATGGCGGCGGACTGCCATGGGGCGGTGGCCTTTAGTCGGGCGGCTTGGCGGTGGAATATTCCCTTGGAAGAGGCATTGCTGGGCTACCTGCATAGCTGGACCAGCAACATGGTCAGTGCGGGGATCAAGCTCATTCCCCTGGGCCAGACCGCTGGACAGCAGGTGCTATTGGACCTGGGCGCAGTGATCGAAGGCGTGATCCCCAATATTTGCAGCTCGAAGATCACCAATTAGAAAGTTGGACCTGGGGCCTATCCCTCGCCAGCCTCAACCATGAAGTTCAGTATAGTCGGCTGTTTCGCAGCTAGCGGAGCCGCTACACTGAAACCAAAACGTTCCTTTGCATTCTCTGCAATAAAACCATGGCTCCCATGACCGTTTCTCGAACTGCCCTGCGCGTGGGGGTAGCTGGCCCCGTCGGCTCCGGTAAAACCGCCTTAGTTGATGCCCTCTGTAAAGCGTTGCGCGATCGCTACGATCTGGCCGTCGTCACCAATGACATCTACACCCAGGAAGATGCGAAATTTCTAGTCCGCAGTGAAGCCCTCACCCAGGATCGCATTTTGGGCGTCGAAACCGGAGGCTGTCCCCATACTGCCATTCGGGAGGATGCTTCGATGAACTTGGCGGCGATCGAATCCCTGGAGCAGCGCTTTCCGGGGCTGGATATGATTTTTGTGGAGAGCGGCGGGGATAATTTGGCGGCCACCTTTAGTCCAGAGCTGGTGGATATTACGCTGTACGTGATCGATGTGTCCGGGGGCGACAAGATTCCGCGCAAGGGGGGGCCGGGGATCACCAAGTCCGATCTGCTCGTGATCAATAAAACAGACCTGGCACCGTACGTCGGCGCCAGCCTAGAAACCATGGCCACCGACAGTCGCACCATGCGTGGCCCCAAACCCTTCGTTTTTACCAACCTCAAAACCCAGAACGGCCTCGATACGGTTCTTTCATTCCTCCACCTCCACCTCCATCCCGGCGCGCCTAATCCCGTGGTTTCTTAAGATATCCTAAAGACAAACCCGGTTTAGTTCGTAATTCTCTACATAGTTGATGTGTGATTTCCAACATGACTCTGTAAAAATGTATCGAACAATACATTTCTTTTGGGTCATCACGTTTTAGATAGATAGCATTGAATACCTCGATGTAATAAACGCATGGTTTGGAGATTTGTTGTTGTTTCCTGACCTGCGGTATGTCGAGTTTTCGTAGCCGATGCCGCGCCTAATACTGCATCGGTATTAATATTTTCTCTGTGAGGAGTAATTCGATCGCCATGGCTAAGAATTTGGGTCGTCGTCAGTTTATTATTTTCGGGTCAGCAGCGGCTGGCAGTGTATTGCTCAAGTCCTGTACCACGGTGCCACCGAGTACTCCGACAGCCAGTGGATCTCCGGCGGCGGGGGGGGCAGCCCCAGCGGCGGGGGGTAACACGTTGAAGGTGGGGATTCTGCATTCGCGCAGTGGCACCATGGCGATTTCGGAAAATAGCGTGGTGGATGCGGAGCTGCTGGCGATCGAGGAGATCAATAAAGCAGGTGGAGTGCTCGGCAAGCAGATTCAGGCGATCGAGGAAGATGGCGCTTCGGATTGGCCGATCTTTAACGAAAAGGCGAAGAAGCTGATCGATCAAGACAAGGTGGTGACGGTGTTTGGTTGCTGGACCTCGGCCAGTCGGAAGGCCGTGCTCCAGACCTTCGAAACCAAGAATCACATGCTCTGGTACCCCGTGCAGTACGAGGGTCAGGAATGTTCTAAGAACGTTTTCTACACCGGAGCCGCCCCGAACCAGCAGATCGAGCCTTCGGTGCAGTGGCTGCTGGACAACAAAGGGAAGAAGTTCTTCCTGGTGGGATCGGACTATGTGTTCCCCCAGACGGCCAATACAATTATTAAAGCCCAGTTGAAGGCCAAGGGCGGCGAGACCGTGGGTGAGGATTACATTCCCCTCGGCAATAACGAAGTCAAACCCGTGATCGCCAAAATCAAAGCGGCCCTCCCCGACGGCGGCGTGATCTACAACACCCTCAACGGCGGCACCAACGTGCAGTTCTTTAAGGAGATGAAGGCAGCGGGCATGGGTCCGGACAAGTATCCTGTGATGTCCGTGAGTATTGCCGAGGAAGAGGTGCAGGCGATCGGTGTGGACTACCTGAAGGGCCACTATGCCGCCTGGAACTATTTCCAAACCGTGGAAAATCCAGCCAGCAAAAAAGTTCGTGGAAGCCTTCAAGGCCAAATACGGCGCCAATCGGGTGGTCAACGATCCGATGGAAGCGGCCTACATCATGGTGTATCTGTGGAAACAGGCCGTGGAGAAAGCTGGCACCGCCGACGATCTCGACAAAGTGCGGAAGGCGGCCTATGGCCAGACCTTTGAGGCACCGGAAGGGACGGTGACGATGAATACCAACCATCACCTCTCGAAATTCGTGCGCATCGGGGAAATCCGCGACGACGGTCTCTTCAAGATTGTCTACGAAACCAAGGAAGCCGTGGCTCCGGTACCTTGGAACCAGTTCGTGGCTGAGACGAAGGGCTTTGCCTGTGACTGGTCCGATCCGGCGAAGGGTAGCAAGTACAAAACGAGCTAGGTTCGCGGTATAGATTAGGGGGTTGGGAGCGATCGCTCCTTGCCCCCTTTGATCATATGGATTGGATGGTGTTTCCGGATATGGGGGGAAGAGATTGTGCTATCTGTCTTACTTGACGCTTTATTTAGTGGGATCAGTATTGGTTCAGTGCTGTTGGTGTCAGCCTTGGGCCTGGCGATCGTCTTTGGATTGATGGGCGTGATCAATATGGCCCACGGCGAGATGATGATGCTTGGGGCCTATACGACGGTGGTGGTGCAAAACCTTTGTAAGGGCACGCCCCTGGCGGATCTGTATATTTTTCCGGCGTTAATCGCGGCCTTTGTGGTGACGGCCTTGGTGGGTCTGCTGTTGGAGCGGGGCGTGATTCGGTTTTTGTATGGTCGGCCCTTGGAGACGCTGCTGGCGACCTGGGGGGTGAGTTTGATTTTGCAGCAGTTTGTGCGCAGTGTGAGTAATCAGTTTGTGGTCGGGGCGGTGATGGTGTCGGGGTTGATCGCGTTGGGCTGGTGGTGGTTGGGGTTGATTGAGTCGCTGCATAGTCGGTTGAAAAATCTGGCGATCGGTCTTTGGGTGCCGTTGGCGATGCTGATCACCTGGAAGGTGGTGGATGGCGTGGCAATGGGCATGGGCTCCATTGAAAAGCTGGCCTTTACGAAGCCTTGGTTTGGGGCACAGAATCAGGAATTGACGGCGCCGACTTGGTTGCGGGAGGGGATTAAGATCGCGGATACGCAGTTTTCCTCGGCGCGGATTTTTATTATTGTGGTGACGGTGCTGGCGCTGCTGGCGGTCTATTTCTTCCTGAATCGGACCCGTTGGGGACTGCGGATTCGGGCGGTGATGCAGAACCGGGATATGAGTGCCTGTCTGGGGATTCCGACGAATAAAATTGATGCCTTGACCTTTGCCCTAGGCTCTGGACTGGCCGGGATCGCGGGCTGTGCCGTGGGCTTGATTGGCTCCGTGGGGCCGGATACGGGGCAGAACTATATTGTGGATACCTTTATGGTGGTGGTCGTGGGGGGTGTCGGGAAATTGACGGGCAGTATTGTGGCGGCCATGGCGATCGGCGTGATGAACTACCTGATTGGGTCTAATCTGCTGGTGACGGCTTTTGCGGGGATTCCGCCGATCGCCAAGTTCTTTGAGTTTTTCGCGACCATTAGTATGGCCAAGGTGTTGGTGTTTGCTTTGATTATTGTGTTTTTGCAGTACAAGCCAGCGGGGTTGTTTCCGCAGAAGGGTCGTACGGTTGATGCTTAGTGTTTCTGGATTGTTTAATTGCGTTAATGGTGGTTAGAAATGCTGCTTCAAGATAAACCCACACCAGTATCGAAGGTTTCCCGCTTGGCCCGGCTGGCCCGGTCCCGTCGGGTGGAGATGGGGCTCGTTGGGATCATTGCGGTGTTTGTGCTGTTTGTGCTGCCGCCGCTGTTGATTGCGATCGGTCAAGGGTTTCGGATTGGGCTGATGGGGCGCTATATGGCCTTGGCGATCGCTGCCCTGGGTATAGATCTAATTTGGGGCTATGGCGGGATTTTGAGCCTGGGCCATGGGTTGTTCTTTGCGCTTGGTGGCTATGCCTTGGCCATGTATTTGCAGTTGCAGGTGCCGGGCCAGTTGCCAGATTTTTCCCGCTCTACGGGGTGACGGAACTGCCGGGAATTTGGCAGCCGTTTAGTTCTTTGCCGTTTACGCTGTTTGCGATCGTGGCTTTGCCGACGATTATTGCCGGGGTGCTGGGCTATTTGGTGTTTCGCAATCGCTTGAAGGGGGTGTATTTTTCGATCCTCACCCAGGCGGCGCTGATTGTGTTCTTTAATTTCTTCAATGGCCAGCAGAAGATTATTAATGGCACCAATGGATTGAAAACCGATACGACGATGCTGCTGGGACGGGTGGTCGGATCGCCCGAGGTGCAGGGGATGTTTTATAGTTTTTCGGCGATCGCCCTCGTAGGGGCCTATGCCCTCTGTCGCTATCTGACCACGGGGCGCCTGGGGAAACTGTTGGTGGCGGTGCGGGATGATGAGAGTCGCCTGCGGTTTTCGGGGTACGATCCGACGGGGTTTAAGGTGTTGATTTTGCGGTGTCGGCGGGGCTGGCTGGGATCGCGGGGGCGTTGTTTACGGTACAGTCCGGGATTATTACACCCAAGGCCATGGATATTGCCTTTTCGATCGAGATGGTCATTTGGGTGGCCGTGGGGGGACGGGCTAGTTTAGTCGGGGCGATCATTGGGGCGATCGGCGTGAATTTTGCCAAGAGCTTTTTGAGTGAGAGTTTCCCGCAGGTGTGGTTATTTTTCCAGGGCGCGTTGTTTTTGCTGGTGGTGACGGTGCTGCCGGGGGGACTGGTGGGCTGGCTGCGGACGGAGGGGAAGGAATGGGTGCGGTGGCTGCTCGGGCGGCAGGGGGTCAATACCTATCCCAGCCTCGCGGTCAATGAAGAGGTGGATTACGAACGTCAGCAGTTTGAACCGGATAAGACGGAGCAATAGTCATGGATAATATTTTAGAAATTCAGGATTTGACGGTTAGTTTTGATGGGTTTAAGGCGCTGAATGGTCTCAATTTTGCCTTGGCCCCTGGGGAATTGCGCGTGGTGATCGGGCCGAATGGGGCCGGGAAGACGACGTTTTTAGACGTGATTACGGGCAAGGTTCAGCCGACGACGGGTCAGGTGTATTTCAAGGGTAAAAATCTTAAAAAGCTGCCCGAACACCAGATCGCTCGCATGGGCATTGGCCGTAAGTTTCAAACCCCCCGTGTCTATCTCAATCTGTCGGTGCGGGATAATCTGGCCCTGTCGTTTAATAGCGATAAGGGGGTGTTTAACACGATATTTGGGCGTTTGAATAGTGACCAAACCAGGAGACTCGGGGGCTTACTCGAAACCGTTGGGCTAGCGGCGAAGGCCGATCGCCCCGCCAGTCTTCTCTCCCATGGGGAAAAGCAGCGCCTAGAAATTGGTATGCTGGTGGCGCAGTCACCGGATTTGCTGCTGGTGGATGAGCCTGTGGCGGGATTGACGGATGAGGAGACGGAGAAGGTGGGGGAATTGCTATTGGCGCTCTCCGAAAACCATACGATCGTCGTAATTGAGCACGATATGGAATTTGTCCGCCAAATTGCTAAGCAGCAGGTGACGGTGCTCCATGAGGGGACGGTGCTCTGCGAAGGTCCGATGTCCGATGTCCAGAATGATCCGCGTGTAATTGAAGTCTATCTCGGGTCAGAACCCGCCGCTGCTTAAACCTATGCTGACGACAAATTCTGATCTTAAAGATCGCCAACCCCAAGTTCCCCAAGCCATGCTGAAGATTTCCGATCTCAATACCTATTATGGTGAGAGCCATATTTTGCGCAATATTGATTTGACCGTTGAATCGGGGCAGATGGTCTGCCTGATTGGGCGCAATGGGGTGGGAAAGACGACGCTGCTGAAAAGTATTATGGGGTTGATTAAGCCGAAGAGTGGTTCGATTGTCTTTGACAATGAATTGCTCAATCGTCGATCTACGGATCAGCGAGCGCGGTTGGGGATTGGCTATGTGCCCCAGGGTCGGGAGATTATTCCTCGGTTGACAGTGAAGGATAATTTATTGCTGGGGTTAGAGGCTTTGCCTAAGGGAGCGCAGGCCGATGGCATTCCGGCGGAGATTTTCGAGCTATTCCCGGTGCTCCAGACGATGCTGATGCGGATGGGGGGGGATTTGTCGGGGGGACAGCAACAGCAGTTGGCGATCGCCCGTGCGCTGATGGGGCGGCCTAGGTTGCTGGTTTTGGATGAGCCGACGGAGGGGATTCAGCCTTCGATCATTTTGGAGATTGAGGCGGCGGTGCGGCGGATCACTCAGACGAAGGGGATTTCGGTACTCTTGGTGGAGCAGCATTTGCATTTTGTGCGGCAGGCCGATCGTTATTATGCGATGCAGAAGGGTGGAATTGTGGCGTCTGGGGCGACGAGCGATCTGAGTAATGAGGTGGTGCAGAAGTTCTTGGCGGTTTAGGGGTTACGTTCAGTTCATTACAGGTCTGCAAAATTCTCCAAAAGGAAGACCTGCGCCGCCTAATTACCCCTCCCCAGACAGATACAAACCGCGATCGCCCAGGCATATCATGGAATTAGCAATCGCTCAAATCCCATGCCAAATTCCCCCATGACGATTTTAGCAAAACCTACCTGACCGAACTCCTCAGCGTCATCGGCAAAGCAGCTCCAAACCGTCCCCTAAAGGCCGAAACTCACTTTGCCGACCTGTGGTTTGAACTCGATCCAAAGCTTTCCTCAGAGCGATCGCGCCTGGGACTGCTTGGGGAGCTTTTGGATGCTCCCCAAAACCGAAGAGACTCTCTGGTTGCGCATCCTGGGCCGTCACGGA
Source organism: Alkalinema sp. RU_4_3 (assembly GCA_012031975.1). GTDB lineage: Bacteria > Cyanobacteriota > Cyanobacteriia > Leptolyngbyales > Leptolyngbyaceae > JAAUSA01. The sequence goes on from JAAUSA010000043.1 coordinate 9,100, forward strand.
GGATCGGAGTCCTGGAGGGACGGTGTTTGATTAGCCTGCAATTCATTCGCAGGCCCTCCCTGAGGCAATCAGATCACCCCAACCTTTGAGCACTAACTCGTTGCTGCCTAAACGCACCGCGAATGAATTGCGGGCTAATCGGGGCCGTCCCTCCAGGACTCTGATTGATCGGTTGTGGTCTGAATTTGGAATTGCTGGTTGGTAACTGTCTAACCCCCGCCATGGTCGTGGGATCCAGGGAATCTCGATCGGCGTTTCGAACCGTCTTCCGACAGCGACAAGATCGGCAGAGATTGCTTCGGAGCCTTTGCTGCCGTTGTTGCTAGTGGCGATGCAGTTGTGCCGGAATACAGGGTCAGACTAACGTCTCCGGTCAAATCCACTGCCGCTGCGCTGAAGGAACTTTTCCCGGCGAGAGTAAATTTGTAAATGTCTAACGGATCGCCGCTGCCGACTTGTTCTGGGCGATCAAAGGTATATTTACCGGGGTTTACGGAGATAGCGGTTGCGGTACTAAGGGTGTTCCCAACGGAATCAGGCATGGTGAATCAACAGGAGAAATGAGTGTAAAACCATGCCTATCATCTCCGTCGTTTATGCCTGCTGAGAGGGGTATTTATACCGATTTTCCGGGGTTTGTGCCAATTCAGCCCGTGGACCATGCAAATCCATGGAAACCCAGCAACAAGCTATAATATTGACAACCCATCTCCCCAGCCGGCAATGGTTCAAACCCCCACTCGACCCCTCAGCCTCGAAGCCTTCCTCAAGCTGCCAGAGACCAAACCGGCGAGCGAATTTATTGATGGCCAAATTATCCAGAAACCGATGCCTCAAGGAAAACACAGCACTGTTCAGCTTGATCTCGGTGCCAGTATTAACCACAGCTTGAAGCTACAACGGGTTGCCCGCGCTTACACGGAACTGCGCTGCACCTTCGGTGGGCGTTCCACTGTGCCCGATGTGGTGGTGTTTACCTGGGAACGGATTCCCCGCGATGAAGATGGCAAAGTCGCTAATGTTTTTTCGATCGCCCCAGACTGGACGATCGAAATTCTCTCGCTCGACCAAAGCCAAACCAAAGTTGTCCGTAATATTCTTCACTGCCTTGCCAATGGCACCCAAATGGGCTGGCTGATTGACCCTGATGAAGAACTCGTATTTGTCTACCTCGCCGATCGAACGATCGCGGTCTTCGAAGAAAAGAATGAACTGCTACCTGTCCCCGGATTTGCAGCCTCCTTTCAACTGACTGTGGGGCAACTGTTTAGCTGGTTAGAGGATTAGTAAAGGCAACCCGTTTCGAGAAATTTCAGAGTCGCCTTTACCAACCAACCACCAACAGACCTCCCTCTCCTTAGCAAGGAGAGGGACGGGGTGAGGTTTCAGCCTGTGCTAAAACAAACCATTACAACGAACCGTCGAGATCATTAAGCGTCAATAAACAGGTCTTCCCCCTCTTGGGTCACCGCAAAACTTGCCACATCCGTGGGGCCTTTCCCCATGGCCATCATCTTCTTGGCAATCCCAGGCAGCGGAATCCCCACCACAGAATCCACCCATTCAACATTCTTCCCCGTGCAGATCTCAAACTTAGAACCATGGAACGGACAGGTCACCACCCCGTTCTCAAACTTTCCCTTCGCCATCGGCAACCCTAGGTGGGGGCATTTATTTGCGATCGAACAATATTTATCCCCAACCTTGGCCACAAGCACTGATTGACCATTGGCACTGGCCTTCAGAACCTTGTCAGCGGAGACCTCAGCGGCGGCGGCAATTTTTGTTTTGGGCATGATGGATGATTTTAAAACCCTTGTAATGATTAATAGGGTCGATCATACAGTATCCCCCCATCCCTTTGACCATCAGAGGTTTGAATCTCTGGAATGCTTATTTTTGTAAATCAATGGCTGCTTGCAATAAAAATTAACAATAAATCCAGCACATCTGATTTTTTTCAGTACGATCAAAGTAGTTTCATCACAGCAAATGCTTGATCAGCACTAGACCAAACTCTAAGGGGCAAGGCAAAATTTATGTTTTTTGGCAAATCTTTGGTGGGTTCCCTGTTGGTGTCTGTCTCATTGGTTACCGTTCCCGTTAAAGCCTTGGCGGCAGAGCAGCCGATCGCCATTTTCCACGCCTTTAATCAGCCCTACAAGGATGTCGAAACCTTCGTCTGTACCCTAGGGACCCAAGGCTATTCCCATCTGCAAATTTCCCCTACCCAGAAATCCAACCCCAGTTCAGAATGGTGGGCTAGATATCAGCCCGTGGATTATAGTGTGATTGAGGGTTTGGGATCTGCTGAGGATTTGAGCAAATTGACTCAAAAAGCCCATGGCTGTGGGGTGAAGGTGATCGCGGATGTCGTATTTAACCATATGGCCGACATCAACGGCGACATCACAAAGTTCCCAGGACTGTCGCCGAGTGACTTTACCACACCACGCTGTGGGATTGACTATGGCGATCAAAATAGAAACACAGAAGTCAACTGTTGGCTGGGTTCCCTGCCCGACTTGAAATTCACAGATAATGTCAAAAAACTACAAAAAGCCCATCTAAAAAAACTCCTCTCCCTAGGCATTGATGGATTCCGATTTGATGCGGCAAAACATATGCCGCAGAATGTGATGCAGGAATATATTGATTATGTCAATCAAGAAAGTCAAGGTAAGGCCTGGAACTATCTAGAAGTCATCTCTGATGGTGATACAAAGGCTGAAGATTACAATGGTATTGCAGCCGTCACGGACTTTGTTCTCTATAATTCAATGAAAACGATGTTCACGTTTGGGGGAGATCTGCGATCGATGCCAGCCAATGCGGTCAACGCCCCCCGCAGCGTCACCTTCGGCACCAATCACGACACGATCCGCAAGCTGAATTCCCAGGCGATTAATCCCTACGATGACATTACGGATTCCTACTTGGCCACGGCCTATGTGCTGGCTAGAAAAGATGGCACGCCGTTAGTCTTTAACGAAGACAATCTCAATGCGCCCTATATTCCCTTTGGCGTTAAGTTCCGTCAGATCATCACCCAGCGCGAAAAAGAAGGTAAAAACGTCAACGAAAATATCCTCAAGGTTTTTAATAGCCCAACCGTTCTGCTGATGGAACGTGGGGCAGAAGGGTTCTTTGTCGAGAATAAAGGTGCAGGTAAGTTTGACATTCCCACACTCGATTTAACGCTCAGTCGCCTGGAGGGCTGTTACCGGGAACTGCGCAATAACTTTACGGTGGCGATCGAAAACCGCAGCGGCAAAAAGTTCGTCACCCGCTGGGGCACCCCAAAACGAGGGGGACTTGAGATCCAAGGCCGTGACGCCCTCTACTTCATCCGGGAACCCTTTGACCAATGCAAATAGTTGATTTGCACTAAACTTTCGCCAACCGATCGCCCCTTGTCCGGTTTTGATTCGGGATCCCTCTCCTGCGTCCGGTCCAAGGAAATGATTAACTAGTAGCCATGGGCTCTTCCCGTAGTTCGTAACAATGCGTTACATTAGAACTTCATAGGGCAACAGATCAGATCCGGGCAAACGGCAGTCGAACCTTCAGGTCGAGAGTAGCAACCACAGATGATGCAAACCGTCGAAACCACCACCACCCGCGCTGTCTCGGCCCACAACGCCGCCCGCACCGTAGCGCCCCCCCAAGCTGGAACCCGGCGAGTTCCTGCGCTACGACCCCCAGGCCATCACTGACTACTACCGCGCCCGGCCCCTGCAGATCGCCGCCCGCACCAAGCAGCTCTTTGTGCCCCTCGCCCGCTACATCACCCGCGTCTGGTGGGACAAGCGCCAGAGCTTCACCAGCGACGCCGTCAGCCGCCAGCGCGCCGTCGAACTGCGCGAACTCCTCACCCAGCTCGGACCCGCCTCGATCAAGATCGGCCAGGCTCTCTCCACGCGCCCCGACATCGTCCCGCCCCTCCTGCTCGAAGAACTGACAAAACTCCAGGACCAGATTCCTCCCTTTGATAATGCAATAGCCTACCGCTTCATCGAAGAGGAGTTGGGTGCCCGTCCGGAGGAACTGTTCGAGGAACTGTCGGAGAAGCCGATCGCCGCCGCCTCCCTGGGCCAAGTCTACAAGGGCAAACTCAAGACAGGCGAAACCGTGGCGGTGAAAGTCCAGCGCCCTGGTCTGACCCAGACGATCACCCAGGATCTCTATATCCTGCGGGGTCTGGCCCAGTGGGTGATGAAGCGTTTCCCCATGGTACGCAGCGACCTCGTCGGCATCCTCGACGAATTTGCCACCCGCATCTTCGAAGAAATGGACTACAACCACGAAGGCCGCAATGCCGAGCGCTTTGCCGCCCTCTACGGCTACATCCCCGAAATCTACGTGCCCAAGATCTACTGGGATTACACCGGGCGACGGGTGCTGACCATGGAATGGATCGAAGGAACCAAGCTGACCGAAATCGAGGCCATTGAAGCCCAGGGCATTGATGCGACGGCCCTGGTCGAAGTGGGCGTGCAATGTTCCCTGCGGCAGCTCCTGGAATATGGCTTTTTCCATGCCGACCCCCACCCTGGCAATTTACTGGCGATGAAAGATGGCCGTCTGGCCTACTTGGACTTCGGCATGATGAGCCAGATGGAGCCCTACCAGCGCTATGGTCTGATTGAGGCGATCGTCCACCTCGTCAACCGGGACTTTGAGGGCCTGGCCAGTGACTATGTGAAATTGGAGTTTTTGGATCCCGATGTAGACTTGACCCCGATCATTCCGGCCTTTGCCCAGGTGTTCAACGAAGCCATGACCGCCAGCGTCGCGGACATCAACATCAAGGTGATCACCGACAAGCTGTCCGAGCTGATGTACGAGTATCCCTTCAAGGTACCCGCCTACTTTGCCCTGATCATTCGCTCCCTCGTCACCCTAGAGGGCATCGCCATCAACGTGGACCCCGACTTCAAAGTCCTCAGCAAAGCCTACCCCTACGTGGCAAAACGCCTGCTCACCGACCCCGCCCCAGAGCTGCGCAGTTCCTTGAAAAACCTCCTGTTCCGCGAAGACCAGTTCCGCTGGAATCGCCTGGAGAATCTGCTGCGCAACGCCAAGGGCAGCCGTGAATACGATCTGAGCGGATCCCTGGACCAGGCCATCGACTTCCTGTTCTCCGAGCGGGGTGAATTCCTTCGCGATCGCGTCGCCCTGGAACTGATCAATAGCCTTGACACCTTCGGCCAGCAGACCGTCGATCGGATCCAGCAGTCCCTGCGGCGGCGGTTGGGGTTAGCCAAGGTAGAGGATCGGCCGATCGCCGCCGATTCGACCCAAACCCTCGATCACATCCAGCGCATCTGGGGCCTCCTCCAGGAAACCGAAGGTGTAGACATCAACCATATCCTCCCCCTCGTCCCGAAAATCTTCGCCCGCCCCGAGACCCAGCAGCTCGGCCAGCAGGTCGTTGGCGGTGTGGCCCAAAAAGCCCTCGCCCGCTTCATCCGCGAAGTCCTCCTCGCCGAACCCCCCGCCACCAGCTCCGACCTCGTGCCCCGCTGATCGCCATGAACGCCTACGAACGGATCTACGACACCGTCAAGCGTATTCCCTACGGGAAAGTGGCCACCTACGGCCAGATCGCCGATCTAGCCGGGATGCCTCGCAAGGCAAGGCTCGTTGGCTATGCCCTGTTTCGAGTCGCTCCCGAGGCCGATGTGCCCTGGCATCGGGTGATCAACTTTAAAGGTGAGGTTTCGGAATCTCTCTTTCGGCAGGGGAATGACTATTTACAGCGATCGCTCCTAGAATCCGAGGGCATTGAGTTCAACGCATTAGGCAAAGTGAACTTGGGGCGCGATCGATGGCAGCCCTAGGCCGATTTTCGGGCATGATGGAGGCTGTTTGCGCCGATGATTATTGCGAGAAAGCCTATACCTTATGAAGTATGCGTTTTGGATTCTAGTGGCCCTGGTGGTGATCGCAATTCTGGCGATCAAGTACCTGCCTTGGTGGGCGTTGATATTAATTCTGGTGGGGGGTGCCTTGCTCCTGCGGTGGGGCGTGAAGCTCGCGGTGAAGCAGGCGTTTTTACTACCGTTTAAGGCGAAGGGAAAGGTGTTGCAGGATGCGCGGGTGCAGGTGCATCAGGTGCAGACCATTGGGATGCCTGTGCTGATGCGGGATCTTGATACCGATGAGGCGGAGTTTGCAGAGTTGCGATCGCGCTATCACCAGCTCAAGTGGTACTCGGTCGATGTGAGTATTCTCCCCAAGACCCAGGAGCAAGTCCCCTTCCCGGCCTGGTCACCGGGGGAGATGTTGCTGGTTCCACCGGGCAGCCAGGTCAAGGATCTAGAAAGCCTAGGCAACCTTGAATCGGCGGAGATTCATGACTATGCGATCTACCGTAGCGATCGTTTCACCCCCGATCACGAAGGCAAACACCTCGGCGCCCAGCGCGTCAAATTCATCGTCGGCGTTGAGCCGGAGGTGAAGCAGTTGCAGTTCCGGTATTATCTAGAGTTGTTTGGGCAGGTGGATCTCCCTGACCGGCTCGGGGGCGATCGTCAGTTGAAGTCCGCCTGAAGTGCTGAGGACATTGTGACAATAGACACCCCATTCTCCCAGGTCTCCCCGCCAGAGGTTTCACCCCCCCCTTGAAGCAAACCCCTCTGGTCTTGATTGCTGAATGCTGTGGTCTGTGCAAGAAGTTATTGCTAAGTCCTGGGATTGATTGCAAAGGTGAGATATTTTTACGGGCCTATGCATAGTTCCCAGAAGTTGACCCTATAAAATAAAGACAATAGGGCCTAAACATGAAGTCTTCAGGATCTATCTTGACGGACCCCAAAGTACGCCCTATAACTAAGTAGTATTACGGAGTCAATAGTTTCTATGAAAATTTCATCCCACAAAACAAAATTATTGTTCCGGGGATTGATGGCCTTAGCCATTGTGGGTTCCACTATTGAAATGGCGAATAGTCCCGCCCTAGCCCAGGCAAAACCAACAAAACCGACCATTTCGATCCCGTCTTTTAAGAATGAAACCAACTGGTGGTGGTGGAAATCCAGCACGGCGACTGAATTGGGAGATGCGCTCAGTAACGAGCTAGCTGCCACTGGCAACTTCAAAGTCGTTGAACGGCAGAACTTGCAGGCAGCGCTATCTGAGCAGGAACTCGCTGAACTCGGCCTCGTGAAAAAGGGCACCGGAGCAAAGCGGGGTGAGTTGACGACTGCACAATATGTGATCTTGGGGAAAGTGACTGCCTTTGAGGAAGGGGTCAGCAAGAAATCCGGCGGCAATTCCAGTGGTGGCTGTTTCCTCGGGGTCTGCGTGGGCGGCGGCAAACAGAAGAGTGAGGCCGAGGCTTACATTGCGATCGATCTGCGAGTCGTGGATACGACTACTGGGGAAGTTGCCTACTCTCGTACGGTCGAAGGCCGGGCGACGGATACCTCGGAATCCAAAAACAGCAATTTTTCAGTCTTTGGCATCGGCAATAGAAGCAATTCGGCGGAAGAGAAAAAAGCGCCCGTGGGTAAAGCCCTGCGCGCTGCATTGATTGAAAGTACCGAGTATCTTTCCTGTGTGATGTACAAAAAAGATGCCTGCATTGACAGTTACCGAGAGAAGGATGCAAAGCGTCGCCAAGGGACCCAAGATGTTCTGAAGTTGGACTAGGCCAAAGGCCTGATTACGACGGCCCTAACGATGAAAGCACCCCTAGTTGATCCTAGGGGTGCTTTTTTCACTTGATTAGAGTCGAATCGACTTAAGCCGAAGGGGGTGCAGGGGGCTGACCTGGGCTACCCGGTGCGGCAGGTTTGTCGCCGACGGCCGTGATACTTCAACCCCACTTTGCTCCAGGATCACAACTGGATCGGAACCCGAGTTCACCTCAATGCGCTTCACGAGGACCAATCCGTTGGACAGGCGTTGGCCGACGGTCACATAGCGGCTGGTGGGCTCGTTGGGGGCCTTGACGATCGCCCTAGGCACGCCACCGATCACCACCACACCCGTCACTTCCACGGCCTTGGCCAGGCTTGGATCCGGAATGGGCGGTAGGGGCTTCAGGGGTTCAGCGGGTACTGGTACAGGTTTAGAGGTGCCATCACCCCCCGGAGCAACTGGTGGCCGCAGGGCAATGTTCGGCGCATTGGGTCGGGAGGTATTGGGGAAGCCACCGTTATTGCCACCGGGGCGACCACTATTGCCACCGGGGCGACCTGCGATCTGGTTGTTCGGAACCGTGCGAATCCGAGGAATCGGCTTCAGCTCAAGCCCACCGGGCAAGGGTGGCAACAGCGGCAAGGTGCGCTTCGCATCGGTGCCATCATCGGTCGTGGAACTCACCACGGGGGTCTTGAAGCTCAAAATGGGCGGTAGGCTGGCGAAGGGGTCAGCCACCGTGCGGCCCTTGCGAATGGCCTGCTGAACCTGGCGCGCGCGCTCATCGGGATCCGTCGAAGCCAGCAACCCAGGAATGGCATTGCGTTTTTTGGCTTTCTTTGGATCCTTCTCATCTTTTTTCGTCTTGTCCTTATCGGATTTCTTTTCAGAAACCAAAGGCTGGTCAAAACTCTGTGTACCCGTGGGACTCTGAGAAGCACTAGGAGATGCCGAAGGCGTAGGGCTAGCGCCATCCTTACTTGCGGTATCTCCACCCTCTTCAGAGCCACCACATCCCGCAACCAGCAGGGCCGACAGCCCTGCAACCAGCATGAGAGAACGCTTTGGCATTTCCAATCCCCACAATCACCTAAGGTAAATTCTTGTCAAGCGATCGCTGCTTAAGGAGCCTTCCGGATCCTGACATCGACGCTGACCATTTTAATTTGCCACAGGTTTGGAGGTTTAGCACAATTTTACTAGAACTTTTTCTGTCGGAGGGCAGATTTTGTGGGTCCACCCCCAGCCGGGATAACTAATGTTCGCTGCCCATGATGTTCTTTAAAGACTCCAGGCCCTTTTTGACACGGCGAGAGACCGTCACGCAGCTCAATCCCATGCGTTCTGCGGTCTCCTTCTGGGTCAGATCGTACAGGAAGACGAATTCCACGACTTGGCGGGTGACATGCTCTAACTGGACCAGCGCCTGTTGGAGGCGGATCTGATCTTCCTGGGCCAACTGAAAGCTGCGGTACTGCGGATCGGGCATCAGATCCCCCAGGGAGGCAGTGCCCTCGTCGTCATCGGTCATGGGGGTGTCAAGGCTGAGAATCGATCGATTCTTAAAGGCCAGTTTGATCTCCTGCCATTCCGCGACGGAGAGTTCTAGGGCGATCGCCAGTTCGGCATCGGTGGGTATGGGGAGACTGGCCGCCGAGGCTTCGTGGATCAAGCGGGTGGCTTGGCTGTGGAGGGCCTGCCAGCGCCTGGGGATGCGGACGGAGGGACTCTTGTCGCGCAGGTAATGTTGGATTTCGCCCCGGATGTAGGGGGTGGCGAAGGAGCTGAAGGCGACGCCCTTGGATAGCTCGAAGCGTTCGATCGCCCTGATCAGCCCAATGCAGCCGACCTGAATCAAGTCGTCATAGCTCTCATTGCACTGGCCGACCCAGTGGTGGGCCTCCCGCCGGACCAGGCCGAAGTTAATCTCCACCAGCTGGTTGCGCAGCTTGGCCGTGGGGGTCTGTTGGTAAGCCCGCAGGATTTGCAAGCTTTCCTGCTTCAGTTCAACCTTGGAATCAGCGGAAGCAACGACATTAGACATAGTTTTGCAAGCATTTAGCCGGTAGAGCAAATCACACCAGGGATAAAAGTAGTTGAAGCAACTACTGATGGGTCTCGGGCTGTGCCCAAGCTATCGATCGCCCCAGGGTAATGGCAATCGCAGTTCTACGGATAAGGGCAGCGCCCCCGGAGATGCCCCAATTCTACGGGGCTTTCTCTATCCTGAGACATAGGCCTTGGGACAGTTCTTTTAGTCTAGGATCACTCCCCCTAAGCTAGATGCGAACGGCTCGAAAATTCTGTGTTTTTCAATGAAGTTTTATTCTTTTTGAACAAAAAAGCCGCCCTAGGGCGGCTTTTTTTGTTGGTTTTGTCCGTTTTTGTTTAGCCGTAGGCGACTAGCTGAGAACCTTAGATCGCTTCGGAGACCCGAGCGTAGAAGATCCCCCGGATTTTGATGTCGCTGGGCTCCTTAGAACCCATGTCGGATTCCGTGGGCTGCAAGCTTTCAAAGTTGCCAGCAATTTCCCCAGAGCTTCCGTCGATTTGGGTCACTTGCAGGGAGATATTGCCCTTGCCCGTCAGGAAGCGTTTGACATTTTCCCGCTTCAGTTCGTCGTCGTCACTACTGATAGAAGGAATAGCGACGGCGCTCTCATAGCCCGTGGTCAAACCCCGACCCTTGGGGTCTAGGAAGTTAGAGGTCCGGTAGGAGGCACCTTGAACTCGCCTTGGAAGTCGGTCGAGGCGTTGATGGCGTTCAGACCCGGCTGGGTGGTGGCCACCAAGTTCTTGATCGTGAACAGGAAGGGGAACTGCTCACCACCGGGCAACTGCACGGTGATCGCTTGGAAGTCAATGCCGTCTTCTTCCTTGAAGGTCAGGCTGCCGTCGCCATTCACTGTAATGGATCCTTCGATCGCATCCAGGGAGGAGGTGCGGCGGGTCATCACCTTACCGGGCACGAATTGTGCTTCCTTGCGCTTCTTGCTGGTCCCTTCTTCCTCTGCCTTGACGAAATAGTCAGTGGGTTGGATGCAAAGGCCCGTCAGACGATAGGACTTGCCGTTGTCTAGGGCGATGGAGCCGCGAGCCGTGACATCAATTTCTGGGCAAACATTGGCCAGCCCAGTGTTCCGGATTTCTTCGTAGGTCAGGCCTTCCCCAGTGCTGGGGGCTTCACTACTGCAAGCTGTGATTAATACACTCAGGCAAAATGCCAACAATGTGGAGAGAAGAGCGCGGTACCGCATGGTCAACCTCAAAATCAATGTAAAAAGCCTATAAATTCAGAGGTTCCACAAACCCCCATAGCATTATTACATGGTGTCTGACCCTTACTGGATCTCGTTCTCAGGAAACGGCTAACCTGTTACTTTTAGTAAATCTTCTTAACAAAATGCTTAATATATTGCCCGAGGGGGAGCTCTATACTATGGCGCCGGAGCCTAGCCGTGATAGGAAGTAAGTATTGTGAGCGGACTACATGGGGGATGGGATGGAAAGATTGGATGATGATTGCGCGCCCCTGTCTGGTCTGACGGAGATCGCCCAGCAGGTAATGTCCATGGCCGAGGCTAGCCGGGATGATAGTTTGGCCCTCTTGACGTTGCTTAGGACCCTAGAAAAATTGCATCGCGACATTGCGGAGTCGGCGTTTTTGACGTCGTTGCCGGATACGCGCCATGCTCTCTATGACTTGCTGCGGGACATCGAATCCCAGGGCGGCTGGCCCCATATTCCCCGGATGCAGCTCCATGCCTTCCTGGGGTCAGTGTTTGCGGAGGAGACGGCGGCGGAGCAGAGGGCCGAGTAAGCGCAATCTGCGCCATACAAAACCCCCTGGGAACATAGATTCCTAGGGGGTTTTGTCGGTATGGAATGGATCGCACTAATGCGTTAAGCGTGCGTTAAGCGTGCGTTAAGTGATCGGTTCTAGCTCTCTCTTCCAGCGGACTGAATGTAAAGAATTAGCAAAAACACTGAGGGCACAAATACAAACAAAAGCGTTGCCACAAAACCGAGATCATTGACCTGCATAACCGCCTAACCCCTCTAAAACCTAATGTTTGATGGTTTGCACAAATTACATTCTTAGAATATCACTGCCTGCTGCGGACCTGAGAGAGTCGGGGGCGAATGCGTTACGAACTGTTACATTCCCCAGGTCCCTTTCCGAGCTTCCGACTACTTTTTCTTGGGCTTGGTGGCGACTTCTACGGGGCCATTGACCAGGGTTTGGCAGGCGAGGCGATAGTTGTCGGGTTTGTTTTTGAAGCGTCTTTCTTCGATCTGTGTGCGGGGCGATAGATTTTCAGCGCCCTCGACGATCTCCACGACGCAGGTGCCGCACTGGCCATAGCCGCCGCAGTTCATCATCTTGCCCATCATGGTGTAGAGGTCGATGTTGTTTTCGACGGCCTTGAGGCGCAGGTTGGCGCCCCCGGCGATCAGGATCTCTTTGTTCTCATTGACGAAGTTGGCGCTGGCGGTGGTGAAGGTGGGCTTGACGGGTTCTTCCGCTGGGGGAATCGGGGTCTGTTGGGAGTCCATAAAGGTGGGTGCTGTAAAAGGGTTTAGGGTGGGCGGCTCAGGCCATCAGTGACGTTTAGCCTAGCAGATTGGCTGGGCAATCGCTGGGCGATCGCATCGAGGCAGTCGTTTTGGCTGGGCATTACGATTTGTTAAGAAGTATACCAATATTTAACAATAAATTCCCTGGGCCAATGGCTTGCAAATGCTTTCTCACACTGGTTACACTTCGTTATACGTTCTCATAATGTTTCTAGCAATGCCGACTTGTCGGTGGGGTTAGAGATCCGTGGGGTCGCTCGGGTCTGGTAGATTTATCAGTAGCCTTGCATTTTTTTTAAGATAATCGCGCTGTCACAGGCGTTGCCGTCACTTGTTTAGAGGAGGAGCGTAGTCACATGGGACTACCTTGGTACCGAGTCCACACCGTCTTGATCAATGATCCGGGCCGTTTGATTGCGACTCACCTGATGCATACCGCACTGGTTGCGGGTTGGGCAGGTTCGATGGCGCTCTATGAGCTGGCAATCTTCGACCCCAGCGATCCCGTTTTGAACCCCATGTGGCGTCAGGGCATGTTTGTCCTGCCGTTCATGGCCCGTCTCGGGGTTACCGGATCCTGGGGCGGCTGGAGCATTACGGGAGAGACCGCCGTTGATCCTGGTTTTTGGTCCTTCGAAGGTGTGGCCCTAGCCCACATCGTTCTGTCGGGTTTGCTGTTCCTGGCTGCCGTCTGGCACTGGGTCTATTGGGATTTGGAGCTGTTCCGCGATCCCCGTACGGGCGAACCTGCCTTGGATTTGCCCAAGATGTTTGGGATCCATTTGTTTTTGTCTGGTCTACTTTGCTTTGGTTTTGGCGCCTTCCATCTGACGGGCCTTTGGGGTCCGGGGATGTGGGTGTCCGATGCCTATGGTCTAACGGGCCATGTTCAACCCGTGGCTCCGGAATGGGGTCCATCGGGCTTTAACCCCTTCAATCCGGGTGGGATTGTGGCGCACCATATCGCAGCGGGAGTGGTGGGGATTATTGCCGGGGTATTCCACCTGACGGTGCGTCCGCCGGAGCGTCTGTACAAGGCGCTGCGGATGGGTAACATCGAGACGGTGCTGTCGAGCAGTATTGCGGCGGTGTTCTTTGCGGCGTTTATCGTGGCGGGCACCATGTGGTACGGCAATGCGGCGACGCCCGTGGAATTGTTTGGACCGACGCGCTATCAGTGGGATAGCGGTTACTTCAAGCAGGAAATTACCCGCCGTGTCCAGAATGCTGAAGCCGAAGGCGCGAGCCTCGACGAAGCTTGGGCCGCAATTCCTGAGAAGCTGGCTTTCTATGACTATGTGGGTAACAGCCCCGCGAAGGGCGGTCTGTTCCGCACAGGTCCGATGGTCAAGGGCGATGGGATTGCCCAGGGTTGGTTGGGGCACCCCACCTTCACCGATGGCGAAGGTCGTACGCTGACCGTCCGTCGTCTGCCGAACTTCTTCGAGAACTTCCCCGTGGTCTTGGTGGACGCCGATGGCGTCATCCGGGCCGACATTCCCTTCCGGAAGGCTGAATCGCGCTACAGCTTTGAGCAGAACGGTGTGACCGTGAGCTTCCAAGGTGGATCGCTGAATGGTCAGACCTTCTCGGATCCGGCGGATGTGAAGCGTTATGCCCGTGCCTCGCAGCTGGGAGAGCCCTTCGCCTTCGATCGCGAGACCCTAGGTTCGGACGGTACGTTCCACACCAGCCCTCGTGGTTGGTTTACCTTCGGTCATTTGGTGTTTGCGCTCTTTTTCTTCTTCGGTCATATCTGGCATGGCTCCCGTACGCTGTTCCGGGATGTGTTCGCTGGGGTTGACCCTGAGATGAGCGAAAGCCAAGTGGAGTGGGGCTTCTATCAGAAGATTGGGGACAAATCTACCCGTAAGGTGTAGGTTAGGCAGATCTTGCTTTGATTGGGTTTGGGGCAGTTTTGGCTGTCCCAGGCCGTCCACCCATTTATGAAGAGAGTTTTCCCATGGAAAGTGTTGCGTACATTTTGATTTTGACCCTGGCGTTGGGCGTGCTCTTTTTCGCCATTGCCTTTCGTGAGCCGCCGAGAATCGGGAAGTAATTCCTGCCCTGGCGGTCTGACCTGCCCGGTTCCTGCCATAGGAGCTGGGCAGGTCTTTTTTGGGGTTGGGTAAGTTTTAGGTAGGTTTTCATGGATTCCGACGCTCAATCGTTGCCCGCTGTTGTGATTACGGATTTGGCCCAGGTGGTGGCGGCACAGTCGGATCTGCCGTCGATCGCTGGTCTGCTGGTGCGGAATTTTCAGCTCTATCCGCCAGGGATGGGCTGGCTGACGCCTGTGATACAGCGGGGCGTGCTGGAGGACCTGCGGCAGCGCCTGCGCAATGCGGGCAAGTACTATGGCTGCTATCGGGCGGTGCTGGGGGCGGAGATCGTGGGGACGGCGGAATTGAGTTTGCGGCCGGTGCAGGGGCGCTATGGCTGGCTGTGGCAGGGGAGGAGCGATCGCGCCCCCTATTTGGCGAACCTGGCGGTGGAGCAGTCTTCTCGGCGGCGATCGGTGGCGCGGCAGTTGATGGCCACCTGTGAGCAGCAAGCCCAGGCCTGGGGCTACGGCCAGATCTACTTGACCGTGATGGCCGATAATCAAGCGGCCCGATCGCTGTATGGAAAAGCGGGGTACGAAATCGTGCGGCGCGATCGCGGCTGGCTGTGGCTAGGGGAAAAACTGTTGATGCGGAAGGCCTTGATGGTGGATGCCTTGGATTTGCCGTCATAAATCGTAAAGCCGATTGTCCGGGAGCCTTTCCGTCTGGGTGGAATCCTTTACAATAGGAAGGGATTAGAATTTCCTATGTTGTGGGATCGGTGTTCCTGGCTTATTGTTGTTCCTGTGATTTGATGTTGATGGCGGTTGGTTGTAGCGCTGTAATAATTGCCTATCCTTTCCTTAGAAGAACCGCACCTGTGAGCCTGACGTTATTAAAAACTCCGATCGTGGCGGATTCTCTCACCAACCAGCTCACCCGTGGGCAACTGCTCATGGTGGATAGCCGCAAGCGTAGCGGCCTCATCCTGCTCAAGCCCTTTCATGCAGAATTTGCAGGGCCTGGGGCGGCGGTGGGTGGTTTGTTCGATCAAAGTTGTCTCCAGGCGATTCCGGTGGGCAATCTGTCGCTAATTGAGCCAGATTCCTCGGACGATCGCCAGAAGGCCTATTTGATTCGGCGCCAGTGGATTCGTCTGACCCAGCAAATTACTGATAATCCGGAGCCCGTGGAGCGGGTGCGGATGATTTTGAATCAATTTGAGAATTATTTCGACCTGCGGACCGTCAATGGCCTGCCCGATGAGATTTTTGCGCTGCTAGTGGGCGTATTGCCACCGACGGTGCGATCGGTGCGCGGTGGCAATCGCGATGTTTGAAATTTGGCCTGGTAGGGGCGCGTATCCCGCGCCCGCAATCCATGGAACCAACGATCAACCCCAAGAGAGCCAGTTCGCTAGTTGATTCGCTCGTTTCCTACGCGGGATAAATCCGCAATCGCCTGTTAGGCTCGTCCCCAAAACTGCGGGACTTGAGGCGGTAGTGCTCCACCAGCTCATGCTGCATCTTGCGGACCAGGGGCGTGCGCGGGAGGAGTTCCACGGGCTGGCCCTTGGGGACGACGATCTGTTCCACGGCCAGGCGCGCCTCTTCCAGGGCCTCGATTTCGTCCTCGCCGCCGCCCTTGGCAAAGATGCTCAGATCCGGTGGAACCTCGGGCAGGCCCAGGTCATCGAGATTTAGTAAACGCCTCAGGCTCTGGGCGATCTGCGGCAGACTGCTGGACTTGAGCGTATGGATCGGAATTTGGCGCGCCTTGGCCAGGTGGCGCAGCTTGTTGTGGTTTTTCACATGGGAGCGCAGGGCGAGCACCGCATCGGCCCCGTCGAGGTCCTTGGTGAGGACCACGGGCAGATTGAGGGTGACGATCACCTGCTCCAACTGGTGGCGACCCAAACCGTAGGGGTAGACGTAGACAGGCAGCTCCTCCCCGTTTGGCCCATACTCGGTTTTGAGTCCGGCCACCGCATCGCTGAGGGGCTGATCGTCCTTGAGGTCAAACCCCTTGCGGATCGATTGATCGAGCAGTTGTTCAAAGGCCTGGCTCTCGGCGGTTCTGGCCGGGGCGACGCTGGGTACTGACATCCGCCCGGTCGATCGCCAACCCTGGGGCAGATCGGGTACAGGACTTAGAGGTTTGCCATGGTATATCGCTGGGGGCTGGCTGCCCAGGGGCACATTGCGGCGACCGTTGGGGGGCGTGGCTACGGGCGATCCGGGGCCTTGCTCCACGACGATTTTGCCCAGGGCATCGACGCTGCGGATTTCGGGGCTGGCGATCCGGCCTCGGAGCAGCATGTCCACGGTCTGGGATACGTCGGGGTGGACGGTCCATTTCTGGCGTTCCTGCATTTCCACGGCGATCTCGAAGGTGGGCAGGGCCTTGCGCTCCAGCACGCTCTTTTGACTGCCCCGACGGCGGGCCTCTTCGTCCCCCAGGGTGACGGATTGGATGCCGCCGACGAGATCCGATAGGGTGGGGTTTTTAATCAGGTTTTCCAGGTAGTTGCCGTGGGCGGTGCCGACGAGTTGGACGCCGCGTTCGGCGATGGTTCTGGCGGCCTGGGCTTCGAGTTCCGTGCCGATTTCGTCGATGATGATCACCTCCGGCGTGTGGTTTTCCACGGCCTCGATCATCACTTGGTGTTGCAGCTCGGGGTGGGCCACCTGCATGCGGCGCGCCCGTCCGATCGCCGGGTGGGGCACATCCCCGTCGCCGGCGATCTCGTTGGAGGAGTCGATGATCACCACGCGCTTGCCCAGGTCGTCGGCCAGTACACGGGCGATTTCCCGCAGGGCCGTGGTTTTGCCGACACCTGGACGGCCCAGCATCAGGATGGACTTGCCGCTTTCGACCAGATCGCGAATCATGCCGATCGTGCCAAACACCGCCCGCCCAACCCGGCAGGTCAGGCCGATCACTTCCCCTCGGCGATTGCGGATGGCACTGATCCGGTGGAGGGTGCGTTCAATGCCCGCCCGATTATCACCGCCAAAATCGCCTACTTTAGTGATGCTTTCCTTGAGGTCATCGAGGGTAATGACCTGGTCGGAGAGATCCTCGGGGCCTTCTGGGAAACGGACCTCCGGGAGACGTCCAAGATCCATCACAACTTCGATCAGATATTCTTTCTTCGGATGGTTCTCAATGCGCTGGCGCAACTGCTCGGGCAGGATCGCGAGGAGTTTTTGTAAATCATTGGGGCTTTGAAGCTGTCGCAGCTTAGCTGGATTATCTTCGGGCGTTGTCGTCTCAGCGGGTTCTAGGACGGTCTGATCTAGAGTCGATGGTTCGATCGGGTTGGTCATTTCGTTAAAAGGAGAACAACAACGCAGGCAGTTGGGACGGCTTCCACAGGAAGTAATCGATCGATCCCTATATCTGAGTTTAAGCTAGGTTTTAGGATTCATGGGCGTTGCTTTTGCTACAGCCCGGCAAAATCTTTTAGGGGCGAAACCAGAGCCTTGGCTTTAGCGACACAGGCCCAAAGTAATTCTGGATCCGTTTCGATTGATCTTGTGCTGCCATCCGGCTGTTCCAACTGACTGAGCCAGGGCTGGAGCTGCGATCGGGCATAGCTCCCGTAGGCAATCCCGGCCAAGCCTGAAGGTTGTGCTGAAGTTTGAACTGAAGTTTGAACTGGGGTTGCAAACAACCCGCGATCGCGCGCCTTCGCCGCCGTCGAGTCGTTGGTGCCTCCGGCGAGCTGGACAAACCCTGGCAATCCGGCGTTTAAAACTTTTTCTCCGAGGTTTAGACAGGCACGGGTCGCACCGCCGCCGATGTCCCCGCTCATGGGTCGGCCATCGGTCTGCCAAATCCGCGCGCCCTTGTAGCCCTGCATTAAATCCTGCAAGGCCCAGAGATAATCGATCATCCCCTCACCACCATCGGGGCAACTGACTGCAATGAGTTTGAGTCCCGCACTCACAGGTTCCAGGGCCGCCCAAAGTTTACGAAAAGGCTCCAGCCGCCCGACCTGGGTGTGAATCTCCACCGCATCAATCCCCGCTGCCATCACCATCGGCACCACGGTTTCCGGCTGATAGACATAGGCCGCCTCTTCAATCAAACCCAAGGGACAGATGGATAAACAGCGTCCACAGCCGTAGCAGCGATCGCTCAGTACCCCCGTTGAGTCGATCGCCGCCGCCGGACAGATTTTTTCACAGGGGCGATCGCAATCTATGGGACAGCGCGTGATATCAAACGTCGCCTTCCGAAAATGCGGATCTTCCCCATCGTTCAAACTCACCATCAGCCAAGGCGTGGATGTGGCCCCTATCCCTGGGCCACATCCATGGCCTCCCGGACCGTGGCAATTATTGCCGGGTCTGCCGCCACGTCAATACAATCCACCCCCGCCAGGGTATAGACCACAGCGAGGCTGCGAATAGATGGAATGTGCTGATAGCTTGCACCGCAAATCAGCTTGCACCATTGACCCGCATGGAGTGAATCTAGGGGAGAAGTTGCCACAGACAATTGCCCGAAACCACGGGCCTAGATGATCGTCCCGTCGGGAATCACAGCATTTTTCAACACGGTGACGATGCCACTGCGAATGAAGAAGCCTAGGCTTTCGCGATCGGCTTCTTCAACCCGATCCTTGTTGACGATTTGCACATTGGCCCCGATGTGGGCGTTTTTGTCCACGATCGCCCGGCGGACTACGCTGTCTTCGCCAATGCCGAGGGGAATGTAAATGCCGCCGTAATTGGGGGGATTTTTCTCGGTGAAGGATTGGTAGTAGTCGGCCCCCATGATTAGGGTGTCCTCAATGGTGCAACCCTGGGAAATCCGGGTCCGCACACCCAATACCGAATGATGCACGCGGCAGTTGTCCTTCAGAATACAGCCCTCCCCAATAATCGATGAGGTGATGTTGCAGTTGAGGAACTTGCTCGGAGGCAGGAACCGCTGGCGGGTATAGATCGGTGCCTTTTCGTCGTAGAAACTAAAGGGTGGATCGGGCTGCTGGGTCAGGGCCAGGTTGGCATTGTAGAAGGCTTCAATGGTCCCGATGTCTTCCCAATAGTCCTTGAATAGGAAGGCTTGAATATTCAGTTCCTTCGCGGCCCCAGGAATAATTTCCTTGCCGAAATCAGTCTGTTCGGGGTTGTGGCGCAGGAGTTTGATCAGGGCTTCTTTCTTAAAGACGTAAATCCCCATGGAAGCGATGTAGGGGGAGGCCTTGGCCTCCTCCTGCGTCAATCCCAGTAAGGTGGTATCGACCTGCATCTCTTTCAAGGCGTCGCCCTTGGGCTTTTCACTAAAGTCGATCACCCGCCCAGATGGATCCATCTTAATCAAGCCAAAATCCGAGGCACGGGCATCGTCCATGGGCACCACCGACAGGGTGATATCGGCCCCCGTCTCGCGGTGGCGCTGCACGAACTCGCGGTAATCCATGCGATAGAGATGATC
>JAAUSA010000246.1 GCA_012031975.1 Alkalinema sp. RU_4_3
GGTCTTCTGTCGCATTCGTGGCTATTTTTCCACTTTGCGTAAACAGGGTCATTCAGTTGTGGAAGCACTCGTTGCCTTGTTCTCGGGTCAGTCTATTCCCCTTCTTGCTCAACCTGAGTAGTTACCATAAGCCAAGATATTCTCAGCATAAGTTTATGATTCAGCCATGATTTTGATAACTAATGTAACTAATGCAGACTATCCCAGCAGTTTTTTGCAATCTGCCAATCTTCCTGGGTCTGGATCACTAAGATTCGGACCGGGCTATCTGCTGTGGCAATGTCGCGATCGCCCCGCCCCGATCGATTCAAGGTTTCATCAATCACAACCCCTAAAAAACCCAACCCTGCACAAACCGCCGATCGCACCGCTGGCTGATGCTCCCCAACCCCAGCCGTGAAAATCAATGCATCGAGGCCCCCTAACCCGATCAGCATCGCTCCAATCCCCGATCGAATTCGATGAATATAGACATCCCAGGCTAGTTTTGCCCGCTGATTATCTGCTTCTATTGCTCTTTGAATCTCCCTAAGATCATGGGAAACGCCAGACAGCCCCTTCAAACCTGATTCCTGGTTCAGGAGGCGATCCAATGTTATCCCGTCATAGCCTCGTTCTCGCATCAGATAGATTAAAATACCGGGATCAATGGACCCCGATCGCGTCCCCATCATCAGACCCTCCAGGGGCGTAAATCCCATGGTGGTGTCAATACTGATGCCGGACTCAATGGCCGCGAGGGAACAACCGTTGCCTAAATGGCAGTTGATTAATCGAAGTTCCTTTAAATCTCGGCCTAACAACTGCGCGGCTCGATCGCTACAATATTCATGGCTAATCCCATGGAATCCATAGCGACGAATTCCGGTTTTAATCCAATCGTAGGGACCAGGATAGATAGTCGCAGCATCAGGCATTTGGCGATGAAAGGCTGTGTCAAACACCGCAAACTGTGGCACCTGCTTACCGAGTAAGGTTTCAACCAGCTCAATGCCCTCCAGGTTTGCTGGGTTATGGGCAGGGGCTAGGGGAGTCAGAGATGCGATCGTCGATTTGACCTGGGCATCAATTCGAGTGGTTTGATCATAATATTGCCCCCCATGCACCACACGATGGCCGACGGCATCGATGGCAGAGCGGTCTGCAATCACTGGACGATCGCCAGCCCAGAGGGTCTGGAGCATTTGTTCGAGGCTGGAGCGGCGATCGGAGCGGGTCATCTGCGGGGGCATGTTAATATCTGCCGACCATAGGGGCTGGGATGGTTCCTTGGAGTCCTCTGTGATTTCGTAAAGACAGCTCTTTTGACTACTGGACCCCGCATTGAGTACAAGAATCTTCATAGGCTAAAATGGCCATTGCCAGTTGACTAACTCATCTTTGTCTTTGCCAAATTCAACGGCATAGTTAAGATTCTCGATGATCGCATCTTTCATCTGCTCCTTCAGATGGGCCGCAGTGGCCCCCAAGCTGGGAACACGGTTGATCACATCGATTACGAGATCGAATCGATCGATCTGATTCCGAATGGCCAACTCCATTGGCGTGTTGATATTCCCCTTCTCCTTATAGCCTCGAACATGAATTCGATCTTGATTGCTGCGGGCATAGGTTAGTTTATGAATTAACCAAGGGTAGCCATGGAAGTTGAAAATGACGGGCCGATCAAGCGTAAATAGCGTATTAAAATCCATCTCCGACAAACCATGACAATGGTCCTTCGGATGAATCAGTTTGTACAGATCCACCACATTGACAAACCGTACTTTCAGTCAGGCAAATGTTCCCGCAGGATGGCCGTTGCTGCCAAAGCCTCTAGGGTCGGGACATCCCCACAACAGGCCATAATCACGTCTGGCTCATCGTCGGCGCGATTATCATTGCTAGCCCAGGGCCAAATTCCAATGCCCTTTGCGCAGTGATTGGTAGCTTCCTCAATGGTCAGATATTGGCGGTGCATTTGTTTGTCAGATACGATTACATTAATATAATCTGTACTGCGCAGACAATGGTCGGACACGGACAGTAGGCAGTTGGCATCGGGTGGTAAATAAATGCGTGTCACATCGGGGCTTTTATTAGTCACGACATCAATAAAACCGGGATCTTGGTGGCTAAAGCCATTGTGATCCTGTCGCCATACAACCGATGATAGTAGAATGTTTAGGGATGAAATCGGAGCACGCCAAGACACATGATTTTTAGAAATATCCAGCCATTTTGCATGCTGATTTACCATCGAATCGACGATATGGGCAAAGGCTTCATAGGTATTGAACAGACCATGGCGACCTGTTAAGAGATAACCCTCTAGCCAGCCTTGGAGGGTATGCTCACTCAGCATTTCCATCACACGACCCTCGCACGATAGCTCCCCACCATCGGCATCAACCGGTAAATAGTCCCCCATCCACTCTTTCTTTGTGAGGCTATACATGTCCTGGAGTCGGTTGGAGGCAGTTTCATCGGGGCCGAACAGACGGAAGCTCGTCATATTATTAGCCATGATGTCGCACAGAAATTTCCCCAGAACACGGGTATTTTCAGCTTGGGCCTGGCCCGGTTTCTGGACATCCACAGCATGTTGTCGGAAGTCCGGCATCCTCAAGGGTTTGCGAAGTCTGCCACCGTTGGTATAGAGATTGGCACTCATGCGCCGCTCCCCGATGGGAGCCAACGCCTTTAACTCAGGGCGTAGTGTCCCATTTGAATCAAATAATTCCTCGGGTCGATAGCTACAAAGCCAGTCTTCGAGGATTTGGAGATGGCCGGGCCGGGTCATATCACTAATGGGTACTTGGTGCGATCGCAAGCTACCTCTACGCATGGCCTTCCACTTCCACAGGGCCTGTCCAACCCTTGGGCGATCGCAATACAATCATTGGCCAACGCGGACGGGTCGGTGGTGCCTCCGAATTGCGCGCCTCGGTTTGAATCCTCTGAATTTCTGTGATACAGAGGTCGATCGTTGCAGCCATTTTCTGATGCATGATCTCTGGATCATCACCCTCAACAAAATAAGGACTGTAGCCATAGCCCCGAAACAGTGACTCTAACTCTTCATGGGAAATCCGCGATAGAATGCTGGGGTTGGCGATCTTATAGCCATTCAAATGCAAAATGGGCAAAACAGCTCCATCTCGTTTGGGATTTAAGAATTTATTAGAGTGCCAGGATGTCGCCAAGGGACCCGTCTCGGCTTCACCATCACCGATCACCACAGCCGTAATCAAATCAGGCGCATCCAATACAGAACCGTAGGCATGGGATAGGCTATAGCCCAACTCTCCGCCTTCATGAATCGATCCAGGCATCTCCGGGGTGCAATGGCTACCAATATGCCCTGGGAAAGAAA
Source organism: Alkalinema sp. RU_4_3 (assembly GCA_012031975.1). Classification (GTDB taxonomy): domain Bacteria; phylum Cyanobacteriota; class Cyanobacteriia; order Leptolyngbyales; family Leptolyngbyaceae; genus JAAUSA01. The sequence continues at coordinate 3,356 of JAAUSA010000246.1, forward strand.
ACTGCTTAAAGAAGCGCTGCATGCCCTCCAGATCTTGGCTCTTATCGGGATAGACCTCGGAATAGGTGCCTTCTAAATAAATGGGGGCCAATACCCCCGGTGCCCCATGGCCCGGCCCGGCCATAAAAATCATGTTCAGATTATATTTTTTAATCAGACGATTTAGATGAATATAAATAAAACTTAGACCTGGACTAGTGCCCCAATGCCCCAAAAGTCGGGGCTTGATATGTTCTAATTTGAGCGGTTGCTGGATGAGAGGATTATCTTGAAGATAGATCATGCCGACGGCTAGATAGTTGCAGGCCCGCCAGTAGGCATGGATTCGATGCAGTTCTTCTAGATTTAGCCCGGATGGGTGATTCTGTTCAGCCAAAGATATCTCAAGGTTTGTAGAAAGTGTCATCGGCAATACCCTCTAACTAAACATCATCGCTTTCCCTTAAGCTAGCAATCTTCAGGCAGTAATGCAACCAATCGACCAACTGTTGACATTTCTACATTTAAGGCCATCTTCACAAGATCCTCAAATTTGCGCTATACCGTTCAGAGCTAGCTGTATATTTAAGATCAATCCTATCCCTCTACACCTATCCCTCTACACTGGATGAAGTCATGCGATCGCCCCATCAGCCAATTTGGACGTTACCCACCGAAGCAGTCTATGAAACCCTTGGAAGCATTGCCCAGGGGTTGACGGAAGCCGAAGCGATCGCCAGATTTACCCAATTCGGGGCCAATGAGCTACCTGAACCCGCCCATCGTCCGCTGTGGCTGAGGTTTGCCGATCAGTTGACACACTTTATGGCGTTATTACTATGGGTAGCGGGGGTTTTGGCCTTTGTTTCGCGGACGCCTGAACTGGGCTGGGCAATTTGGGCCGTGATTTGGATTAATGGGGCCTTTAGTTTTTGGCAGGAATTTCAAGCGGAACAGGCATTGTCTGCCTTGAAGAAGGTCTTGCCGAGACAGGTGAAAGTGCTGCGCGATGGTGAACTAAAGCAAATTCCCGCGCGGGAACTGGTGCGGGGGGATGTGATGCAGGTTGAAGAGGGCGATCGCATCCCCGCCGATGCTCGATTAATTTCCGCTGAGAGTCTATATCTGGATCTGTCCGTGATGACAGGGGAGTCTCTGCCTGTTGCTCGGAACGCCTACCCAGTAAGTCTGCGGGAATCTGCACCCATTCGGGGCGGAAAAACCTTGCTCCGTCCTGGAGAACAACCCCTACAAGAACAGGTGAATCCCTCGGAAATTGCCAACTTGATCTTAGCCGGGGCCACCGTCGCCGCTGGTCGGGCTACGGCTGTCGTCTATGCAACGGGTGCGCAAACGGAGTTTGGTCAGGTTGCACATTTGACAACGGTGGTCAAGCGCGAACCCAGTACCTTGGAAATTCAAGTCGCTCGGATTGTGCGAATTATTACTGCGATCGCTATCAGTATGGGCCTGATTGTGTTTTTACTGGCCTATTTCCTGGTGGGGATCGAGGTTAAGGAAAGTTTCATTTTTGCGATCGGGATCATCGTCGCACTGGTGCCAGAGGGATTACTTCCTACAGTGACCTTATCTTTGGCGATCGGCGTCGGTCGCATGGCCCGTGCCAATGCCCTAGTCCGTCGGCTTTCATCGGTAGAAACCCTAAGTGCCACAACGGTGATTTGTACCGATAAAACTGGCACCTTGACCAAGAACGAAATGACGGTGCGCTATCTCTGGCTAGCCCAGGCGCAGGCTGCAAATCCACTGATTGAATTGACTGGTGCGGGCTACGATCCGACGCTGGGTCAGGTCAATCTGCCCGATCGGCGAGCGCCTGGAAATCTAATCTTCTACTCCTGGGTTCTGCCCTTTGTTCTAATGCGCGTCTGATCCATCTCACGGCCCCGAGCCGCTGGCAGGAGATTGGCGATCCCACCGAAGCGGCCTTGCTAGTGGCTGCTGCCAAGGCTGGACTCAATTTAGAAAAGCTACAGGAAAAGCTACCCCGCCGCAGAGAGATCCCGTTTGATTCTCGCCGCCTGATGATGACGGTTGTACTGAATTGGCAAGCCTCGGAAATATGGCCTGATGCGCTGCCCTATCTGGCCTTTACGAAGGGCGCACCGTTGGAATTGTTGAAGCACTGCCATAGCATCCTATCGGATGACAAGGTGCAGGACCTGAGCCATGAAGCCTGGGATCGCGTGGTGAAAGCCAATGATGATTTAGCTTGCCAGGGATTTCGGGTGTTGGGATTGGCGGCTCGGCGGGGAGATCACGAACTGCTTGATCTCAAGGCTCAAGAGCTGGAGCAGGATCTGATTTTTATTGGGCTAGTGGCCATGTTCGATCCACCCCGTCCGGAGGTCCAGGGGGCGATCGAGGCCTGCCACAGAGCGGGGATCAAGGTGACGATGGTAACGGGGGACTATGGACTAACGGCGGAGGCGATCGCCCGAAGCATTGGCTTGGTCACAGATCAGGTGCGGGTGGTGACAGGGGAGGCCATGGGTCGGCTCTCCGATGCCCAACTGCAACAAATTGTAAAATATCGGGCGGGTTTGGTGTTTGCCAGAATGTCGCCGGAGCACAAGTTGCGCCTGGTACAAGCCTACAAAGACGTTGGAGAAGTCGTTGCTGTGACGGGCGATGGGGTCAATGATGCACCTGCTTTGCGGACGGCCCATATTGGGATTGCCATGGGGCAGAACGGCACCGATGTGGCCCGCGAAGCGGCGGATATTGTGCTGACCGATGATAACTTTGCCACGATTGTCATGGCTATAGAAGAAGGGCGATCGGTCTATCAAAACATTCGCAAATTCATGACCTACATTCTGGCCTCGAATGTGGCGGAACTGGTGCCGTTTTTGGCGATGGTGGTGTTCAAGATTCCCCCAGCCCTGATCATCATGCAGATTTTGATTGTGGACTTGGGCACAGATATCTTGCCAGCCTTGGCACTGGGTGCCGAGCGAGCTGAGGTTGGGACGATGGAACTGCCCCCGCGCGCTAAGTCAAAACCCCTCCTCGATCGATCCTTGCTCCTCCGAGCCTATTGCTTTCTCGGGCTGATCGAAGCCACCTTAGGGATGCTGGGATTTTTCCTGGTTTGGCGATCCTATGGCTATGACTTTGCGGCTTTGCAGGCGATCGCACCCACGATTCTGGCCCGCACTGGCGATCCCACGGTTACTTTCATCTACGCCCAGGCGACGACGATGACCCTGGCGATCATTGTGGCCTGCCAAGATGGGAATGTGTTTGCCTGTCGATCGGAGCAGCGTTCGATCTTTCGGCTAGGTTTCTTTTCCAATCCCTATATCTGGCTGGGCATCGCCACTGAATGGATGTTGATTATTGCGATCATTAAGATTGCACCCTTGCGCCGAGTCTTCTCGACGGCTCCTTTGAGTCTTTGGCAATGGCTATTACTGCTGTGCTGTCCAGTGATCTTGCTGGCCGCAGAGGAAGTTCGTAAAGCTCTGTTGCGCCGCCAGTTAAGGATCTAGCTATGGCACCAGAGGCTCAGCTCTTCACAAAATCCTCAACTTTTTCAGCTATGCTTGAATTCAGTCGGAGAGTCGCCATGGAGGCAACATATGTTCACAAAACTACTCGTCGGGGTCTCAGCTTAAGGCGGGAAATACCCTCAGTGTAGGGACTTAAGCCAGTTGTGTTCGAGAAGACTTCCTAGACTTTCTAGGCAGGGGAAGTTCACCGACTTGAGTGAGAATCGATTCAAACA
>JAAUSA010000247.1 GCA_012031975.1 Alkalinema sp. RU_4_3
GGGGATTACTCGTGGGGTTTGCGATCGGCTATGTGGGGGTGGGGCTGGCGCGGCAGTCGGAATCTGATCCGCTGAGCAGTATTTTGTTGACGGTGGCGATCGCCCTCAGTACGTTTCAGGTCGGCCAGTTTCTCGGGGTGTCGGGGATTGTGGCGGTGGTGATTGCGGGGCTGATGATGGGGAATTTGGAGCGATCGCAGGCGGCTTCGACCCGGATTACGGTGCTGAGTTTTTGGGAATATGCGGGCTTTGGGGTGAATACGTTTATTTTCCTGTTGATTGGGTTGGAGATTAATCTGAGTACGCTGATGATGACGCTGCCTGCGGTGGTGTTTACGGTGCTGTGTTATCAGGTGGGCCGGGCACTGTCGGTCTATCCTTGCTGGCGATCGTCAAACGGTTCGATCGGCCTGTCCCGCTAAAGTGGCAGCATATTTTGTTTTTAGGCAATATCAAAGGATCGCTGTCGATGGCGCTGGCCTTGAGTTTGCCGAGTAGTATTCCGGGGCGCGATCGGTTGATTGCCCTAGTGTTTGGTACCGTGTTGGTTTCGCTGCTGGTGCAGGGGGTGAGTCTGCCCTGGATTGTGCGAAAACTGGGTGTAGCGAAGGCTGTGGCCTTTCCTTGGATTGACCATTTGCAGTCGCAATTGCTGACGGCGAAGGCGGCTCAGGAGGAGTTGGATGGTTTGATGAAGAATGGGTTGGTGTCGAAGACGGTCTATGAGGAGTGGCGATCGCGCTATCAGGTGAAGGTGGCGGCGTCGGAGCGGGAATTGCGGGATTTTTATAATCAGCGAGATCGGCGGGATAGTCAGACGGTGGAGATGGTGCGGCGGCAGGTTTTGCTGGCGGAGAAGAGTGCGCTTGTGGAGGCGGCTCGGAAGCGGTTGCTGTCGGAGGAGGTGATTAAGGCTAGGTTGAAGGCGATCGATGGGGAGTTGTTGGGGTTGGATGAGGAGTAGATTGTTTGGGGCAATGGCTGAAACCTCACCCCGGCACTCTCCTTAGTAAGGAGAGTGAGGTCTGTTGTGGTGGAGATGGTGTAGGTTAGGAAGGATTTTTGCTTTCTTGGTAGATGTGCCAGATGGAAGGCAGCAGAGATATAATAATGATTGTAAGGACGATCGGAGCAGGTACTTATCGACATCAGGAATAATGCTGCCGAGGAAATAGCCCAGGAAAGTTAAGCCCACACTCCAGACAAATCCGCCGACTAGGTTGTAGGTGAGAAAATAGCGATAGTTCATGGCGGCCATGCCAGCGGCGATCGGCGCGAAGGTCCGCACGATCGGAATAAACCGAGCCAGTACGATCGTCTTTTTGCCGTTCTTGTCGTAGAACTTCTGGGCCGCAGCCAAATGCTTGCGCTTGAACCACCAGGTATCTTTCTGGTTCATTAACTTCTCCCCAAACCACTTGCCGCTGAAGTAGCCGACGGTGTCGCCAAGGACCGCACAGATGAAGCAGCCCGTGGCGAGTATGCCGATGTTGAGCAGGGCCACCTTGGGGGAGGCTAGGAACCCAGCGGTAAACAGGAGGCTGTCCCCAGGTAGGAAGAAGCCGAAGAACAGGCCTGACTCGGCGAAGACGATCGCCCAGATGGCGAGATGCCCACCCCAGAATCCCAGGGATTGAACTAAGGTCTTGGCATCAAAATGCATAGTGATTTGCGTGGGTTAGGGAGAAAGTATGGTTCATTTTATACTGGATAGGGCGATCGTCGCCTCTCTCTTGGGGAGGATCGTTCAACCCTATCTCACGATAGATGATCAGTCGCCAAGTGGTGCCTCGGGGGCTGATCTCCTAGAAACCCAAGCTCCACGGCCCAGAGCAGATCCAATGCTGGAGACAGGCAATGTAAAGATTTGGAGTAGCGCCAAGCCCTCTTCTGGTACAATCTCCGTGCCATTTGTATACTTCTGTAAGAGGGCAGCCAATGAAGCTTTCAGTGATTATCCCTTGCTACAACGAAATAGAAACCATTCAGCAGGTCGTTAATGCGGTCAAGGATTGCCAGATAGACTGTCAGATCATCATAGTAGATGACTTTTCTAGGGACGGGACCCGTGAATTGTTGATGGAGTATATTGAGCCTCAGGTCGATCGGGTGATTTACCATAGTCGGAATCAGGGTAAGGGAGCAGCGTTGCGATCGGGGTTTGCGGCTGCCACTGGAGAGATTGTCATTGTCCAAGATGCGGATTTGGAATATGACCCCCAGGAATTCTCTGTGGTTATTGAGCCAATTATGAGAGGGAAGGCGGATGTTGTGTATGGCTCTAGGTTTCTAACAAATCGCCCCCATCGTGTTCTCTATTATTGGCATAGCGTTGGCAACAGATTTCTGACAATGATGTCCAATATGTTTACCAATATTAATTTAACGGACATGGAAACCTGCTATAAAGCCTTCCGCCGGGATATTATTCAGTCTATCAAAATTGAAGAGAACCGTTTTGGATTTGAGCCAGAAATTACGGCAAAGATTTCTAAGCTGAATTGCTGTATCTACGAAGTGGGGATTTCCTACTATGGACGAACCTATGAGCAGGGCAAGAAAATCGGATGGAAAGATGGCATACGAGCCATTTACTGCATCCTTAAGTACAATCTCCTTCGATCGCCCCGTGATTTCCTGCTGCCCAACAATGCCAGAACTTCTAACCATCGATCAGTCGCAGTCCGATAGAAATTTCTTCGCCAACTGTAAAACATTCGGATCGATCGGCATCAAAGGGCAAGTGTACTTCATAGCAGTTCATAGCACTTGTGTCCCCTGATAGCATTGCCAGTTGCTCATTGGCGATCGCTGGACCCGCGAAGCACAATGGTGGAACTACAGGCGCATCGTCCAGTCATTCCACCCACGGAGAGCAGTGCTATGTCCCTCACCCTGCGTCAAGGATTAGATCGCTATTATCAGTGCAACCCAGATCTCAACCAGCAGCAAGATATGCAAATTGGCTATCTGCATATTCCCTGGATGGATCTGTATCGCCATGACACCTTACATGTGGTCACGGGCTACAATACCGACCTCGATCAGGAAATGCGGCTCTTAGGCTTTCTCTTGACCGCCGTGACCTGGCGGCGACCTTGGTACTACTACCTGCAAAGTTTTGGGGTGTTTCTAGAGACGCTTGGGTTAGCCATCCGAGGCAAGTCCCTAGGTCCGGTCTATTACAGTCCCAAAGAAATCTGGACAAACTACTTTCAGGGTGTACAACAGGGTAGAACGGTTCGACTGAAAATCAATGCCTACCTCGATCCGGCAACGGTGCTCGATCGCCCACTCTCAGAACTCCGCCAGCGCTATGGCATTGAAAATCAGGGTGCCTGGGATTAAACTTATTCACAATTATGAGGCTATATCATGCATGACGTTTTTATTAATAGCATTGGGAAATTCTTTCCAGGGGAAGCGATCGACAACGAAGCCATGGAGGACTACCTGGGCAAAATCAATGGTAAGGCCTCCCGTGTGAAGTCCCGCATTCTCAAAAGCAACGGGATATTGCAGCGTCACTATGCGATCGATCAAGCGCAAAACCCCACCTATCGCACCAGTGAAATGGCGGCGTTGGCTGTGCAGGATGCGTTATCTCATTTGAATTTAGAGGCGGAGGCGATCGATCTCTTGGCCGCCAGTACCACCTGGCCCGATCTGCTTGTCCCTGGGTTTGCCAGTATGGTGCATGGGGATTTGCCAGAGCTGGGGGCGATCGAGACCATCTCCACCCAGGGCGTCTGCTGTGCTGGGGTTTCCGCGCTGAAGTATGCGGCGTCGCAGATTCAGTTGGGGGAGAAGTATGCGGCGATTGCGACGGCGTCAGAAATGCCTTCACGGTTGTTTAAATCGAGTCGCTTTGAGGCGGAGGCTGCGATCGAGTCCGGTGGAAATTTGGGGTTTGACAGTGAGTTCCTGCGGTGGATGCTGTCGGATGGGGCGGGGGCGATGGTGTTGCAGAATCGGCCCAATGCAAGGGGTTTGAGCCTGAAGGTGGAATGGATTGAGTTGACCTCCCATGCGAATGCCTATCCGGTCTGTATGTATGCTGGGGCAGAGGATGAGCAGGCGGTGAAGGGGTGGATGGATTATCCCTCTTATTCGGAGGCGGCGCGATCGGGGGCGTTGAATCTTCGCCAGAATATTCGGCTGCTGGATAACGTGATTAAGCTGGGTGTGGAAGGTTGGTTGAATTTGATCGATCAGGGGCGGGTAAAACCAGAGTCGATCGATTGGCTTTGCTGTCACTATTCCTCGCACTTTTTCAAGGGCCAGATTGTGGAACTGCTGGAGAAGGCGGGCTGCATGATTCCCGAGGAACGGTGGTTTACAAACCTCTATAGTCGCGGCAACACGGGCTGTGCGTCGATCTATGTGATGCTGGAGGAACTGTTTAATAGCGATCGCTCCAACCTGGTCAAACCATTTTCTGTTTCATCCCAGAAAGTGGTCGTTTTACCACGGCCTATATGATGCTGAAGGTAGTGGGGCCGGAACGGGAGGTGGCTCCGGTCGAGGCGATGTTTGCCCCCAGTTTAATGCCTGTGCCGGAGGAGGAAACCGTTAGTGAGAAATTACTGCGGGAACTGGCGATGGTTTGGTTGGACTTTGAGCGATCGCTGCGATCGGTGCCGATTATTCGCAAGCTGCATCGAGGGGCGTTTGAGATCGACGACTACAAAGCGCTGCTGCGAAACCTGCGGCCCCAGGTGGTCGAGGGTGCCCGGTGGATTGCGCGGGCGGCTTCCCATATGACGGATTTTCGATTGCGATCGACCTTTATCGGCCATGCCCAGGAGGAGCATCGGGATTTCCAAATGCTGGAGCGTAATTACGTTTCCGTCGGTGGAGCCTTTGATGAAATTGCCAATGCGGGAAAAAACCTTGGCAGTGAGGCCCTATCGGCTTTCATCTTCCACCAAGCTTCCCAGGAAAACCCCGTTGACTTAATTGGCAGTATCTTTATCATTGAAGGACTGGGCAATCAACTGGCGGCACAATGGGCGAAGCAGATTCAAACGACGCTGGGTCTCTGTGATGAACAGGTTTCTTTCCTGGCCTACCACGGTGTGAATGATGTGGCGCATATTGGCAAGCTTCAGGGATTGATTGAGTCGGAATGGATGACGGCGGAGATCGCGGCTCGCATCGTCAAGACAGCCCAGGTGACGGTTCGACTGTATTGTTTGCAACTGGAGGAGATTTCATGATGCAGGATCGCACGGACCCCGGCCATTGGGATGCGCTGTATGCTGACCAGGCGATCCCGGTGGATATGGTGGCAAAGGATTACATGATTAAGGATCTGCGCAATTGGACGCGGAACTATTTGCTGCTGCCGATTAAGGCGATCGCGAACCTCTCTCTGGCGGTGATTATGATCGTGAAACGACTATTGCCGTTTCAGTTCCATCACTATGGGTTGATGCATCGATCGTCGGCGTTTTTTCTAAAACACTTTGTGTCGCCGGAGGCTTGTTATTTGATTGTGCGGCATATTTGTATTGGGTCGAATATTGTCAATTTTTTGATTGATAATGGTCCCGATCGCGGTATTCCGAAATCCACGCTCTACCCAAGGACGATCGATGATTTGGCAAAGAATGCTTTTTTAGAGCATGATTTGATTCTGTATAATTTCCTGCTGGACTATGCGCGGGGGGAGCAGGCATGTCCTGACTGGCGGGAGATGCTGGGGAAATTGGACTATTCGAGTATTCGTACGGTGGAGGTGGAGGTGGACTTTACAAAGCGGGGTTTGCGGCTGTTGGATTTGGAGTCGGCGATCGAGTTATTTAAGATTTTCTATGCGCTGTGTTTGACGAGTGATGAGTTTGAGCGGGCGGTTTTGTCGCTGGAGTTTGATGAGAATATTGGTTGTCATGTGAGTCGGTTGATGGATGATTATCGCTGGAATAATGTGATTACCAATCGCAATCCGCTGGCCCCCGATAGCCCGTTTGGGGCTTCGAGGCGACTGCTGATCCATGGGGTGATTACGGAGTATTTGCACCGTTATTTGGAGTTGATGGCGGTTTCGGCTTAATCGGCGCTGCCGATCAGCATGAATCCGGCCCAGTTATTGGGCGATCGCTCTGTGGCGAAGTGGAGGATGGGGGCTTGGGTGATGCGATCGAGTACGGCTTGTTTTGTGGCTTGGTCTCGTAGGAGGGGTTGGGTGTTGAGTATGGCGGCGATCGCTTTGGCTTCGATTTCAGCGCCGGGTAGGGGGGCTAAATCCTTTGGGCAGTGGGCTGGGGTTGCCGACGATTAGGGGTTGGGCGGTGGTTTTACCTGCGGGTTTTGTGAGGGAGAGGGTGAGGATGGAGGGGGAGAGGGTGTGGTTTTCAATGAGGAATTGGCCGCGATCGTTTTGGAGGGCTTGGAAGGGGACGAGGAAGAGGGAGCCCTGGGGGATGATGATGATGCGATCGTCGGGGTTTTTGGGCAAGAGGTCGGCGATGGGTTTGATCAATAGGTCGTAGCCTTGGCGAAGCTGGGTGCCGCTGGGGTCGGGGGCGGTGGAGGTTTGGGTGCGGACGATTTTGATGCTGGCGCGATCGAAGTCCTCCGGTGGCACGGGCTTGGGGCTGGCGATCGCGAGTTCGATCGTGGAGAATCACCAAGGGCAGATTCAGGTGGAGAGTCAGCTGGGCAAGGGGACAGCGATTTTGGTATTGTTGCCGGAGGCGATCGGGGTGTGATGGAGCATGGGCAGGTACATGAATCTTATTAGCGACTCCGGTTGAAACGGGCGATCGAGAGTTGGAATGGTAATCTGGACGTTGCTCTACACCAAACAAGCACAGAAGGATGAGAAAAAACAAATCGAGTTGGTCGCTAGGGCAGGGGTATCAAGGGATCGATCGCGAGTTAAAGAATTAGTGGCTCTACCGGATCTCCCGTGAGTCTTGTCCATATCTAGTGTCATAGGTTCCTTGGTGCAGGCAATTATGTGATGATAGAAGTCTCTGCAGCCAATCAGATCTTATGAACAACAACATTCAGATTCC
>JAAUSA010000044.1 GCA_012031975.1 Alkalinema sp. RU_4_3
CTTTGCAGTGATTGAGACTCAACCTCAAACCGACTCCGGTCCCCCAAACTTGGGGGCCAGGGGGCCTCTTCCTGTTCATCCACCGACGATCGCGGGAATTTTAAGGTTACAACCATGGGACGCATTGCCAGTTGACCCCTAACCGTTATCCTTAACCCATGAAAATCCTCGTCGCCAGCCACTCCTACATCGTTGACCTGAACCGTGAAAAGTTCCGGGCCTTGGCGAAACTGTCCCCGGAGATCGACGTAACAATAGTCGTCCCCGCCAAATGGAAGCCCGGCGGCGTCATGAAGGATTTGGTCGAGACCCAAGCGGTCGAAGAAGGCAACTTCCGCGTCATCCCCGTCCCTAATTTCAGCCAAAACAACCAGGGCCTCCTCTGCTTTGCCCCGCCGATCGTCCCCCTCCTCCAACGCCTCAAACCCGACATCATCCAGGTCGAACAGGGCAGCAAGTCCCTGGCCTACGCGCAGATGATTAGTTTGAATCGATCGCTCGGTCTAAAGGCCAAAAACATCTTCTTCACCTGGTGGAACCTCCCCTACGAACTGAAGTTTCCCCTCTCTCTCCTTGAAAGCTATAACCTGACCAACACCGACGGCATCATCGTCGGCAACCAGGCAGGCTACGATATTTTGCGCGATCGCGGCTACACCAAAGCCATGACGATTTCCCCCCAGCTCGGCGTCGATGAAACCCTCTTCACTCCCGAACCCCAACCGGAGTTGCGATCGCATCTCGGCATTGAGCCAAACGACTTCGTAATCGGCTTCGTCGGGCGTTTTGTCCCCGAAAAAGGATTGATGACACTGCTGGAGGCTGTGGCGAAACTGGGCGATCGCCCCGTCAAACTCCTGCTCCTCGGTCGCGGTCCCCAGAAGGAAGCGATCGAAACCAAGGCCGCAGAACTCGGTGTCAGCCTAATCCAAGTCGAAAGCGTCCCCCACCGCGACGTTGCCCGCTACATCGCCGCCATGGACACCTTGGTGCTCCCATCGGAAACCACCTATGAGTTTAAAACCATGACCGCCACGGGCTGGAAAGAGCAATTTGGCCATGTCCTGATCGAAGCCATGGCCGCCCGCATCCCCGTCATCGGCTCCGATTCCGGCGAAATTCCCAACGTCATCAAGGACGCTGGCCTAGTCTTCCCCGAAGGCAACATTGAGGCCCTACGCGATCGCTCATCCAGCTCATCGACAACCCCACCACCACCCAGGAAATCGCCCAGGCGGGGTATCAGCGCGCGATCGCCCACTACACCAACCAAGCCCTCGCCAAAACCACCCTAGCGTTTTACCAATCCCTGTCATAACCCCCATGAAAATCCTCCAAATCGTCCCCAGCATCTCCCTAATCTACGGCGGCCCCAGCCAAATGATCCGAGGCCTATCCGCCGGACTCACCCAAGCCGGAGCCCAAGTCACCATCCTCACCACCAACGCCAACGGCGACTCCGGCCAGCCCCCCTTGACGTACCCCTTGGAAAGCAATAGACCAAGACGGCTACCAAGTCATCCACTTCGCCTGCCGCCCCTTTAGACGTTATAAATTCTCGATCGAACTCCTCCAATGGCTCTATCGCCATGGCCGTGACTACGACATCATCCACATCCACGCCCTCTTCTCCCCCATCAGCTCCATGGGCGCCTGGGTCGCCCGCCAGATCGGCGTCCCCTACATCCTCCGCCCCCTCGGCACCCTCGATCCCGCCGACCTCCAAAAGAAAAAAGTTCTGAAACAACTCTACGCAGCTGTCCTCGAAGGCCCCAATCTTCAGGGCAGCGCCGCCGTCCACTTCACCAGTGACCAAGAAGCCAAAACCTCAGAGCGCTTCGGAGCCACTACCACCGACTGGATCTATCCCCTCGGCGTCCAACTCCCAGATCCCACAGGAAACCCCCGCGAAACCTACAACCTCGACAAAGACTGGCCGATCGTCCTATTCATGTCCCGCATCGATCCCAAAAAAGGACTCGACCTGCTGATCCCTGCCCTAGAACAGCTCGCCCAGGAGTTTCCCTTCTATTTCGTACTCGCTGGCGGCAACCCCCAGGATCCAGGCTACGAGGCAAACATCCGCGATCGCTCTCTAACTCACCCCTCAACGATCGCACCTGCACCCTAGGATTTGTCTCAGGCGGTGCCAAAACCGCGCTCCTCGACGCCGCCGACCTGTTCGTCCTGCCCTCCTACTACGAAAACTTTGGCATTGCCGTCGCCGAAGCCATGCATGTCGGCACCCCCGTCGTGATCTCAGACCAGGTTCACATCCACAGCGACATTAGCCAATCCACCTCCGGCTGGGTTTGCGCATGCAGCCTCGAAAGCCTGACCGAAACCCTCCGCCAGGCCCTGGCCGACGCAGGCGATCGCACCCTACGCGCCCAAAACGCCCAACGCTACGCCCAAACCCACTACAACTGGACCGCCATCGCCCCCCGCCTGATCGCCGCCTACCAAACCATCACGAAAAACCCAGCTCGACCTCAAAATATCCAAGCAATGGAGTATGATGATAAATCGGCGATGGACTATGGGTCCTAGTGCGCCAGCACTTCCCCAAACCCCCCGACCTATAATCCGATTCATGGAGTAAACCGTTCTGTAATGCTTAAATTGCGTCTTAAGCGCTTGGGTAAGAAGCGCTCTCCCAGCTACCGTGTCGTCGTCGCACCTAGCACCTCCCGCCGCGATGGGTTGCCCATCGATGAAGTGGGTTTCTACAACCCGATCACCAAGGAAATCAAGCTCGATCTACCCAAGATCGAAGATTGGATCAGCAAAGGCGCACAGCCCACCAGCATCGTGGCGCACCTGCTCAAGAAGTCTGCGGCAGCCGCGAACTAATTGAAAGAAGCACGATCGCCGAGGGATGGTTTTATAATTGGGCTATTCCTCAAGCGCAATTCCTATGTCTGACTTTCCCGAAACCCCCACTGTGTCATCCAGTGGCCCTCTGCCTGACTACAGTGGCCTTGTGACTTTTTTACTCAAGCCGTTTGTAGAAGTGGAAAGTCATCTCAAGGTCAATTCAGAATTTTCGAGCACCCGCGCCCGCATTTGGGTGCGGGTTGCTTTTGATGGGGAGGATTCCACCCGTCTCCTCGGTCGCGGAGGCCGCAATATCCAGGCCGTGCGAAGGGTCCTCGAAGGCGTCGCGGAGGCCTCGGGCCATACGGCCTACCTGGATGTCTATGGCAATGGTCAGCCCCCGGTCGAGAAGAAAGTCCATCCCCAGCCGCGCCCCCGGTAAAACCCCGCACAGGCGACCCGCCCCCCCCGCCCCCAAACCCCATCAAGCAAAGCCGCCCCTCCGACCGAAACCCCATGACTGAAACCGCTAAACTGCTGGAACTGCCCTCCATCGAAAGCGCGATCGCCCTCTGTGGCCCCCAGGAATCCCACCTCAAAACCCTGGCCCGCCAAACGGGTGCAAAACTCATCCTACGCGGCCAGGAATTGTCCATTTCCGGCAGCACCCGCCAAGTTCAACGGGTCTCAAAAATTCTGACCAGCCTAGAATCCTACTGGCGATCGGGCCGGGGTTTTGGGGAGGTGGATATTATGGCGGCAATTAATGCGATCGATAGCGATCGCTCCCGTGAACTCCAGGATTCCCAGCAGGACATCCTCGCCAAGTCGCGCCGGGGGGATCCGATCCGCGCGAAGACCTTGAAACAGGGTCAGTATGTCCAGGCGATCCGCACCCATGATTTGACCTTTGGCATGGGTCCCGCCGGAACGGGAAAAACCTATCTAGCCACGGTTTTGGCAGTCCAGGCCCTACTCTCTAACAAATACGAGCGGCTGATCCTGACTCGCCCAGCGGTCGAAGCGGGGGAAAAACTGGGGTTTCTCCCAGGGGATTTGCAGCAGAAGGTGGACCCTTACCTGCGGCCTTTGTACGATGCGCTCCATGATTTTATTGAGCCGGAAAAAATTACCAGTCTGATGGAGCGGCAGGTGATTGAAGTCGCGCCCATTGCCTACATGCGCGGTCGCACCCTCAACCGGGCCTTCGTGATCGTCGATGAGGCCCAAAACACCACCGCCGCCCAGATGAAAATGCTCCTGACCCGCCTCGGCAACCAGTCCAAAATGGTTGTCACAGGCGATCTGAGCCAGACTGACCTGCTACCCCACCAAAGTTCTGGATTGGATATGGCGGAACGAATTTTGGGCACCGTCGAAGGTATTGCTTTCTGTCACCTTACCCGCGCCGATGTCGTACGCCATTCCCTGGTGCAGCGGATTGTAGAAGCCTACGAGCAGTTTGAAACGCCCCTGCGATAGTGCTGGATAAGCTGGAGCTTGTCGGATGAATTGCCCGATATGCGTCGATTTTCAGAAGCTTACGCGTTTGGAGTAAAAAAGGGATGACACCTTAACATCTTAGCCGGGCATCCTGTTAATACAGTCCCCACAATGTCACAGTCCCTTGACAGTATTCTTGCTATGTTAGAGGTCGCAACTCCCTTGGTTTCCGATTTAGTCCCCGCTGAATCGGCGGCCAGCATCACCCCCCCAGAGTTCTCACCCCTTTGGACCATTTGGCACAGGGCTAATTACGGTATCTATTTATTAGAAGTCACCCAGGACGGCACAGTTTTTCGGTTTGTCCAGGGCAATCCCTTTTTCCACCAGCATCCCCTCATCCCGAAGGACAAGCTATCTGCCCTCACCCTATCCACGGAAGGTGAATTTTCAGAGATTTGTTTTCAGCATTATCGCGAATGCTACATGAGTCGCGGTCCAATCATGGTGGAAGAGCGCATCACCTACCAGGGAAAGGATCGCTGGTGGCTGCTGAGTCTCAATCCCGTAGAAAATCACCAAGGGCAGATTACTCAAATTATTGGGACCTTAACTGAAATTACCGATCGCAAAACCGTTGTCACCCAAATTAGCGAATATGCCGATCGCCAGTTATTGCTCAACCATCTGACAAAACAGATCTACGCTTCTCTTAATTCTGACGGCGTCATTCAGGAATCGATTCAGGCGATCTTTCACTTTCTCGATCTAGACTACTGTGGCGTGGCCTGGTTCTGTCCAAATCCGGAGACAAGCACCTGGAAAACCATCCAAGAAGAGTGCTCCAGCGGAGTGAATTCAGCTCTGGGGAATTACCCGGCTAAGCTGTTTGGCTCCATTGAAACGGCCTTGGCCCAAGGGGAGGTAATTCAAATTGATGATGCTCGCCAATGGCCCGATCCATCCCTGCGGTCCTATTTGAAGAGCAACGGCATTCGATCGCGCCTGCTCGTGCCCCTACAGATGCAAACCGAACAATTGGGGATGCTGGTCTGCGATCGCACCGTCTCCAAGCCTGGCGCGAGGATGAAATCACCCTGGTCCGATCCGTGGCCGAACTGCTGACCACGGGCCTACATCATGCCAGAGCCCAGGAACAAATCCAGGCGCAAAAGCAGCAGCTAGAACGGCAGCTCAAGGAATTTCACCGCCAGCATCTGCGCGTGCTGCAAACGGAAAAAATGTCTTCCCTGAGCCAGTTGGTGGCGGGAATTGCCCATGAAATTAATAATCCCATTGGCTTTATCTATGGAAACCTAGAGCCTGCGGCCACCTATGCCGAAGATATGATGCGGATTATCGCCATGTATCAGAATTGTTTTCCGGATCCTGGGCCGGAGATTGAAGCGGAAATTAATCGAGTGGACTTGCTATTCGTGATGACGGATTTGGGGCGATTGATCGAATCCATGCGAGTGGGGGCCGATCGCATCAGCGAAATTGTCCTCTCCCTGCGGACCTTCTCTCGCCTCGATGAATCCGAGGTCAAACCCGTGGATATCCACGATGGCATCGATAGCACCCTAATGATCCTGGACAATCGCCTCCAGGAAACCGACGAATCCCCCAGAATCCGCGTGATTAAAAACTACGATGCCAGTCTGCCCTTTGTGGAATGCTACGCCGGGAAACTGAATCAAGTGTTTTTGAACATTATGAGCAATGCGATCGATGCGATTATTACCCAATACAAACTGGATCCCACACTCTATCCACAGATTGTGATTCAAACGCTCCAGGTCGATAACAAAGTAGAAGTTCGGATTCAGGACAATGGGGTGGGGATTGATCAAGGCACCCTGAGCCAGATTTTTGATCCCTTCTTTACCACCAAGCCGATCGGCCAGGGGACTGGCATGGGCCTCGCCATGAGCCATCAAATCGTCACCGAGGATCACCAAGGCAGTCTGACCTGCGAATCTGAAGTCGGCAAAGGCTGTGTGTTTATTCTGCGGATTCCCATGAACCAATAGAATGGGGTTTTGGTTGTGGAGCATATGGTGCCGATCGCAGTCTTGTCCCTGGTGGTTTGGGTTTATCTTGTTGGGTTTCGGGGGGGCTTTTGGCGGACGGATCAGCAGTTAGGAAGCGATGTGTTGCTGCCGGAATTGCTGCCGACGGTGGCGATCGTCATTCCTGCAAGGGATGAGGCGGATATGCTGCCCCTAACGCTGCCGCCGCTGTTGGGCCAAACCTATGCTGGAAAGGTTGGGATTTACCTAATTGATGATGGGAGCTTGGATGGGACAGGGGAAGTCGCGAGGGCGATCGCCATTTCGTCCAAAACCCCGCTGCAAATTCTCCAAGGGAAACCCCTACCTCCCGGCTGGACGGGCAAACTCTGGGCCTTGGACCAAGGGATTAACGCCGCCACTATTGATCTAAACCCCGACTATTTTCTGCTCACTGACGCTGATATTTGTCACAGCCCAGAGAGTTTGGCAATGCTGGTGAGTAAAGCTGAAACGGGTTGCGATCTGGTTTCTCTAATGGTGCGATTGCGCTGCGATAGCGCCTGGGAAAAGCTCCTCATCCCTGCCTTCGTCTTCTTTTTTGCCAAACTCTACCCCTTCAAATGGGTCAATACAGTTAAAAACAACACCGCCGCCGCCGCCGGGGGCTGTAGTTTAATCCGTCGATCGGCTCTTGAAGAAATGGGCGGTATCCAAGCACTGCAAAACGCCTTGATTGACGACTGCACCTTGGCGGCTAAGATCAAACGTCGGCATAAACCGCGCAATGCCAATATTTGGCTGGGCTTGAGCGATCGCACCCACAGCCTGCGACCCTACGACGATCTGCAAACGATCTGGGACATGGTGGCGCGCACGGCCTACAGCCAGCTTTACTATTCACCGTTTCTATTAATCGGCACAATTTTTGGGATGGGCCTGGTTTATTTCGCGGGACCGATCGCCCTAGTCGGTGGTCTAATCACACAAAATTGGCAACTGGCGGCGATCGGCGGTCTGACCTACGGTTTAATGAGTTGGGCCTACGGGGCGATCGTCCGGTTTTACCAGTTACCTTGGATCTATGCCATGGCGTTGCCGCCCATTGCGTTGCTCTATAGCCTGATGACCTGGGATTCAGCCATCAGACATTGGCGCGGCAGGGGCGGCGGTTGGAAAGGTCGGACCTATAAGGCCTAACCTACTTGTAGGCATCCAAGGGCAGACAGGAACAAACCAAATTGCGATCGCCGTACGCATTATCAATCCGATTCACCGTCGCCCAGAACTTGCCCGCGCGGTAAACTCCGTCGGGAAGACCGCCGTTTCCCGGCTGTAGGGCCGATCCCAGTTGGCATCCACCAAATCCGCCGTGGTATGGGGAGCATTTTTCAGCAGGTTATTGGTGCGATCGACCTTCCCCGCTTCAATCTCCCGAATCTCTTCGCGGATGGCGATCATCGCATCACAGTAGCGATCGAGTTCCTCTAGAGATTCACTCTCCGTCGGCTCCACCATGATCGTACCCGCCACGGGCCAGGACACCGTGGGCGGATGGAAACCATAGTCGATCAGGCGCTTGGCAATATCATCCACCTCGATCTCAGCGGACTTCTTGAATTCCCGCAGATCATGATGCATTCGTGGGCCACCAGACCATGGGCTCCCTTGTACAGGATCGAGTAATGGCCTTCTAGACGTTTGGCAATGTAGTTGGCGTTGAGAATCGCCAGCTCCGTCGCGCGGGTCAAGCCTTCGCTGCCCATCATGGCAATGTACATCCAGGAAATCGGCAGGATGCTGGCGCTACCCCAAGGTGCAGCAGAGATAGCGGCGATCGTTCCTGGGTCGTACCCGGTGCGATCACGCCATGGCCCGGCAGGAAGGGCACGAGGTGAGAAGCGACACCGATCGGACCTACACCAGGACCACCGCCACCATGGGGAATGCAGAAGGTCTTGTGCAGGTTCAGATGGCAAACGTCTGCGCCGAAGTCACCAGGGCGGCATAATCCCACCTGGGCGTTCATATTCGCCCCGTCCATATAGACCTGGCCGCCGTTGTCATGGATGATTTGGCAGATCTCGGTAATCCCTTCCTCAAACACCCCATGGGTCGAAGGATAGGTAACCATCAGTGCTGCGAGTTTGTCCTTGTGCAGCTCGGCCTTTGCTTTCAGGTCAGCAATATCAATGTTGCCATCCTCATCACAGTTCACCGTCACCACACTCATGCCAGCCATCACAGCACTGGCAGGGTTTGTGCCATGGGCCGAAGTTGGGATCAAACATAGGGTGCGATCGCCATTCCCCCGACTCAAGTGGTACTGGCGGATCACCAGCAAGCCCGCATACTCACCCTGGGAACCCGCATTCGGCTGCAAGGAAATCCCCGCAAACCCGGTAATCTCCGAAAGCCAGCCCTCTAGCTGCGTAAACAGCAACTGGTACCCTTCGGCCTGATCCACGGGCGCAAACGGATGGATCTGCCCAAACTCCGGCCAGGTCACCGGAATCATCTCCGCCGTGGCATTCAGCTTCATCGTGCAGGACCCGAGCGGAATCATCGCACTGGCTAAGGACAGATCCTTCTGCTGCAAACGGTACATGTAGCGCAGCAGTTCCGTCTCCGACTGATGGGTCTGGAACACCGGATGGGTCAGGTACTCACTCTGGCGCAACAGCCCTTCGGGCAGCGCTGAACTATCCACGGACTTGAGGGTCAGGCCCGATCGCCCTGCAAACACCTCAATCAGATCGAGCAGATCGCGATCGCCCACGGTTTCATCCAGGGTCACGCCGATCGTCCCCGCACTAATCCGCCGCAGGTTAATCTTCTGCTTTTGCCCCCGCGCCAGGATTTGATCCGCCACATCCGTACCGACCTCCACACTGATCGTGTCGAAGAACTGGCTATGGGTCAGGCTAAAGCCCAAGCCCTTCAAATGGGTAGCCAGGGTATTGGTCATCCGATGGATACGGGTGGCGATCGCCTTCAATCCAGCAGGCCCGTGGTAAACCGCATACATACTGGCGATCACCGCCAAGAGCACCTGCGCCGTACAGATGTTACTCGTCGCCTTATCCCGGCGGATGTGCTGCTCACGGGTTTGTAGCGACAGACGAAGCGCTGGGCGATCGCGCTTGTCCTTAGAAACGCCGATCAACCGACCGGGAATCTGCCGCTTATACGCATCCTTCGTGGCAAAGTAGGCCGCGTGGGGACCGCCGTAACCCATGGGCACGCCAAAGCGCTGGGTGCTCCCAACGGCAATATCCGCACCCCATTCACCAGGAGGCGTCAGCAGCGTCAAACTCAAGATATCAGCGGCAGCGATCACCAACGCACCAGCCTCGTGGGCCTTCTGCGCAAACGCCTGATAGCTTTCAATCCGCCCGTCTGTCGCTGGATACTGAACCAAGACCCCAAACACCGCCGTACTGAAATCAAACTTCAGTGCGTCGCCGACGATGATTTCGATCCCCAGAGGCAGGGCACGACCCTTGACCACCTCGATCGTCTGAGGATGACAACCATCGGAGATAAAGAAAGCCTTCGCATCGGACTTAGAAACCCCATAGCTCAAGGCCATCGCCTCAGCCGCAGCGGTTCCTTCATCCAACAGAGACGCATTAGAAATCTCCATCCCAGTCAAATCCAGCACCATCGTCTGGTAGTTGAGCAGGGCCTCCAGGCGACCCTGGGAAATCTCCGGCTGGTAGGGCGTGTATTGGGTGTACCAGGCGGGGTTCTCTAAAATATTGCGCAGGATCACCGGGGGCGTAATGCAGCCGTGGTAGCCCTGGCCGATGAAGCTGCGGAAGACTTGGTTCTTCTGGGCGATCGCCTTCAAATCCGTCAAGGCTTCGTATTCCGTTCGACCTGCTTCGATCTTCAGGGCGCGGCTCAAGCGAATCCCCTTTGGCACAGCCTGGTCGATCAAGTCAGAGAGCTGGCCGTAGCCCAGCCGATCCAGCATCGCCTGGTACTGAGACGTGCGCGGCCCAATGTGGCGATCGACAAAGCGATCATTGGACGGAAACTGCTGCGCTGCCGTACCCGAAGTGCTCGTGGTCTCAAACTCAGTGACGGACTCCATCACAGTACCCAAAGAGGAAATAGGCTCTGACATAGGACTTTAATGACCCAAGTAGTAGTGGTTCAGATCAGATACAGCTCGATTGTGCGAGGCTTTGTCAATTTTTGCAACGTTATATCTCCTCAGATTCTCTAACAAAAAACCCCATCAAAGCGATGGGGGTCCGTGAAGCATCCGTAAATTTACGATGGAGATCCTATGTAGTTGCGTAGGATGTCCGTACATTGGCGGAGTTTCGCCTAGGGGGCCTCAGCGATTATGCGCCCTCAACCTTGGCCCGGTATTCGCTAGCGATCATGCCGGAGGTGGCTTCGTTCATGTCGCTGAGTTTGACCTTCAGGAGCCAGCCGTCCAGGTAGGGGTCTTCGGTGAGTTTTTCCGGGGCATCGACCATATTCATGTTGCGATCGAGTACTTCCCCAGTCACCGGGGACTTGAGATCCTCAACGGCCTTCACTGACTCAATGGAGCCAAAACTGCCGCCTTTACTCACCTTCGCGCCCACCTCGGGCAATTCCAGGAACACAATGTCCCCCAACTGGTCCACGGCGAAGGCGGTGATGCCGATGGTGGCGACTTCGCCGTCCATACGCAGGTATTCGTGGGTTTCGGTATAGCGGAGATCTTCGGGGTAATGCAGTGCCATTGCTAGCTTCTTGTAGGGTAAATTATGTTTCAAAGTTTACCCTCGGGATCGGCGATCGGCGCGCTGGATTTGCCGAGACTCGACGGCCCGATCGGGTAACAGCACCGATACAATAAAATAACGCCCAAAGTTAACATTCAGCCCATCCACCCTCTAGGCCATGACCGCACCCCTTGACCTCGACACCACCATCACGGCTGACCCCCAAACAGAGCAAATCGTGGATCAGACAAGCGATCTTGGAGAGCCCTATCCCAGGGATGAGGAAGCTGTGGACTTAGATGAGAGTGAGGATTTGGAGATGTCGCTGTTCGATCACCTCGAAGAGCTGCGGCAGAGAATTTTCTACAGTTTGGGGGCGGTGGCGGTGGTGATCGTCGGCTGTTTTACCCAGGTGCGGCCTTTGGTGGCTTTCTTGGAGGTTCCAGCGGGGGATGTCAAGTTCATTCAGCTTAATCCTGGAGAGTTTTTCTTTGTGTCGATGAAGGTGGCAGGCTACAGCGGACTGGTGCTGGCGGCTCCGGTGATCCTCTATCACATCATTGCCTTTGTGACGCCGGGGCTGACAAAGAAGGAGAAGTCTATCCTGGCTCCGATCGTTGGCGGATCGAGTCTACTGTTCCTCGCTGGCCTCGCCTTTGCCTACGCTAGCCTGATTCCAGCGGCCCTAAACTTCTTCATCGAGTACGGAGCCGATGTGGTGGAGCAGACCTGGTCGATTGAGAAGTATTTCGAGTTCGTCCTCCTACTGATGTTCAGCACCGGGATTGCCTTTCAGGTGCCGATCGTCCAAGCGCTCCTGGGCTTCCTCGGCATCGTCAGTTCGCGGCAGATGCTGGCGGGTTGGCGGGTGGTTTTGGTGGGTGCGGCGGTGGCTGGGGCGATCATTACGCCTTCGACGGATCCGCTGACCCAGAGTTTGCTGGGGGGTGCGATCGTCGGTCTCTACCTCCTAGGCATCGGAATTGTCAAACTCCTGGGCAAGTAGCTCGTTTCGGACTCGGTTTTATTGCAAAGTTTTATTACAATGGAACGATTGAACCCCGATTATTTGAAGAGAGCAGTCCGCCATGGCCCTATCTGAATCTGTGAAAGTCTATAGTCAGTTTGCCCATCCGCTGTTGATGTGGTGTTTGCTAGCGCTGACCCTGTATGCCGGCTATACGGGTTGGAAGTGGCGTCAGGTGAGAAGTAGTTCGGGCGAAGAGAAGAAGGCACTGATCCAAAAGCGGTTCAACATCAAGCACCACCAAGCCGGATCGATCTCCTGGCATTGATGGTGTTGGGTACCGTTGGCGGGATGGCGGTGACCTACATCAACAATGGCAAGCTATTTGTGGGGCCGCACTTAATCGCTGGTCTCGGCATGGCTGGCTTGATAGCGGTTTCGGCCTCTCTGGTGCCCTATATGCAGAAGGGTTCCGAATGGGCGCGCATCACCCACATTGCCTTGAATACGGTGTTGACGGGATTGTTTGGCTGGCAGGCAGTCAGCGGCCTTGACATCGTGCAGCGGATTATCGCCCGGATGGCCTAGATGAATTAGCGGTTTGAATATCCCTAGCCTTTGAGGTTGGGGATTTTTTGTTTAGTCTTCTTTTTCAAAGAGCGGAAAGAAATGCCCCACGGGGCCTTGGCCTTGGCCGATATCTAGGGCATAGCCCAAAGCCTTTGTCACATAGTCCTTCGCATTCGCCACCGCAGTAAACGACGAGTACCCCAAGGCCAAGTTAGCCACGATCGCCGCCGCCAATGTACAGCCCGTACCGTGGCTGTTCTTCGTATCCACCACCTGGGTCTCCAAGGTTTGCATCACGCTTCCGTCGTACCACACATCAACACCCTTCAAAGCTCCAGCGAAACCACCGCCTTTGACCAAAACTGCCTGGGCTCCCAGGGCATGGCAAACCCGCGCCGCCCGTTGCATCGAATCTAAATCCTGAATCTCCAGCCCACTCAGCAACTGGGCCTCATAGCGATTCGGCGTCAAAATCTTGGCCTTGGGAATCAAACGATCGCGCATCACCCTCGCCGCATCATCATCAATCAACTGTGCCCCCGCCCGAGACACCATCACCGGATCCACCACTAGGTTTGGCAATCGATCTGCGAGATCCACCACTGCCGCAATAATTTCAGCATTGAGCAACATGCCTGTTTTGACTGCTTGGACGCCGATATCATCCAAAACGGCTTCGATCTGAGCTGTCACCGATTCCCCAGGCAAGGCATCAACTCTAGTCACACCCAACGTATTCTGAGCCGTAACGCAGGTTACTGCACTCGTACCATGCACCCGATGGAAAGCGAACGTGCGTAAATCAGCCTGAATCCCTGCTCCGCCACCACTATCAGAACCTGCGATCGTCATGGCAACAGGGACTCGAAATGCAGCGGTATTCATAACAAAAACTCAATATGCACGAAGAAAGGACGTCTCTTCTATTATGCACAACGGCCTTCTACAGAGGTCGCCAAGGTACGGGAGCGGAAAATCTCTTCACCCACAAAGCAGATCGACAGCGACTGGGCACCAACCACAATCCGGGAAGCTTCCATCAGGCGATCGAGGTCATCCATCAAAGCATCCACAATCCAAGGCTCAGGGCAGTGAATCACTAGCTTATCCCGACGGGTCAACTGCAGACGGCAAAGACCCAGGGGTTTTACAAATACCTTCCGCAGGCGATCGATACGCTGCTGGCGGAGGAGTTGGACATCATCATAGGTGAGTTGTATGGACATATTTTCAGTAAGGCGCCCGAGTGGGCATTGATTAACTAAGTGACTTGAGCTTATTCAAGCGGAACCATGTCAAAAAGAGCACTGTGTATTCCGCGATTTTCTTTGAACATTCCGTAAAGCCCTCAGTGAGAACACGCAATATTCATTGATTTCAGCCATTTGGCATAGGAGACAGCATGAAACCCCCGGAAAACGGTGTGATTTAGATCGCCATGGATCGTGATTTGAGTAGGGGAACTTATAAAATCTGGCCTTGGGTTGAGATACAGGGTACCGGGCAGATTTTCCCGAAAGAGGTTAGGATTGTTCGCGGCCTAGGGGATTTCCCTCCGCCAGACGATATACCCAGCCCAAACCTATTGATATCCGCCTAATGAAGTCGATTTATCCTCCGAAAATTCAACGCTTAGCCTGGCTAGAGGGGATCCGATTCTTCGCCGCTGTTGCAATACTATTGTACCACTTTCAGCTCCTTTTTCGGACTATGCCTTTGCACCCCAAAGCGCCGGATGGGTGGCGAATTGGGATCGGATCCTGCGGGGAAGTCACTTGTTTGGGCAGCATTGGGGTGGCTATGGGTTGAGTTTGGGCGGTTGGTTTGGGTATCAGTTTGTGGATTGGTTTGTGTTGGTGAGTGGGTTTAGTTTGGTGCTGTCGTTGAAGGGGAAGCCCTTGGCCGTCAAAAGTTTTCTAAAAGAGAGACTTTGGCGGATTTTGTTACCCTTTTGGACGACGGGGATGCTGGCCTATCCGGTGCTCTGGGCGATCGGTCGCTGGACAGAGACCTACAGTCCGGATGCTTGGCATAGTTTTGCCGGGTTGACTTTCCCATTAATGTTTGAATTTGGGGGAAAGCTGCTGTTGGCCACAAGTGGGCCTTGGTGGTTTGTGCCCCTGATTGTCAGTTTTGCGATCGTGTTTCCAATCCTGTGGAAACTGTCGCGCAGATGGGGGATGGGTCGGTTGGTTGGAGTGGCGATCGCCCTAACGCTGATCTATCGCCTGCTTGCTGTATATATACTGGGCGGTCATCCAACTTATGCAATGCAGGAGACACCCTCCGGCTGGCAACCCTTTGTGCCCTTTGTCGCGAAACTTGGGACCTTTGTGGTCGGCATGGCCGTGGCTGTGGCTTATACCCAGGGGCGCGGGGTAATGTTTTGGTCAGGGCGGCGGGCGATTGGCTTGGGCTTACCGATGTATACGGTGGGGTTTGTCTTTCAGTTCTATGAATGGGGCTGGGTGGTGGCCGATGGGTTGCTCGCCCTGGGTCTGGGCCTAGTGACGATGGCATTGTTTCGACCCATGGCGCGGTTGGGGTTTGCCAGCCGATGCATGACTTATCTAGGCAAGCATAGCTACAGCTATTTTCTGGTGCACAATTTTGTGATCGATCGCTTGATCCGACTGTGGGTCAAGCAGGATATCGATCGCTACTACTGGGGCCTATTGTTTGCAGTCGTCGGCACCTTTGGATTGGCCCTGGCGATCGATGCTTTAACGCCTTGGGTCGCGCGGGGTTTGGTCCAAAGCGCGCGGTGGATCGATCGGCAGTTGGCAAAGCCTGCAATGAATTCTTGGATGCCAATGGTAGAAGACTTAGTCCTGTACCAGGGACAATGGGGCTGGCAGATTTCCCAGGTGGAGCGGGTGGAACATAGCGATCGGACCTTCTATCTCTGTCGGATTTCACGGATGGGGCGGACCCTTTGGGTGAATCAGCAGGATTTGGTGCTGGATGAGGATCGCGAGCGCCAAAGCTTGGAAGTTAGGGGAAGTCGGAAGTAGGAAGGCTGAAGTCGGAACGCTGAAGTCGGAAGTTATTCAGCGTTCAGCGTTCCTACTTCAGCCTTTCTTCTTAAAATGGGATGTCATCAAAATCTGGCTCTTCCACCACAGCCTTTTTCGTCTTAGTGGCCGTCGCTGTTGCCTTCACACTGCTAGAAGCCGCTGCCTGCTGGGGCGCCGGAGTCGAAACCGATGCCTCCATCATCATGCCGCCAGCCACGGGATAGATCTTCGTGGCCGTCATCTCCGCCCGCTTTTCCTTGAAGCCCTCGGGTCGCTCCACCGTGTTCATCCCCAGACGACCCTCGACAATCACCATGTCGCCCGCACTAAACTTCGTCGGCATCTCCTGGGCCAAATTCCCCCAGCCCACCACCTTCATCATCACCATCGGCTCATCCGGACGCAACCCTGGAAACTGCACCTTCATCTCCGCAAGGGCCATATTTTCCTGGGTATGGCGCAACTGTGGCGGTTCAACAATCTCGGCCATCACGATAAAGCTATTCATTGGGGAAAATACTCCTAAGCGTACAGAAACAGACAAGGCGAGCCTAAGACATGCGTTCTATTTTAAACCAAACATCACATCGCCCGCCCAAATTATCATTCAAGACTTCGCAATTGCAATCCTGATTATTTTTTATTTTCAGAGAAATTACTTAGCTGGCTTAAAAGTCGGCCTCCTCCTCTACCGCTGCGCCAGCATCCGCCGCCTGATGGAGCTTCCACCAGGCCAGCACCAGCCGAATCTCGTCATAGCCGTAGTCCTCCCCTAGCTGATCGCGCACCCCCCGCAGGGACAGAAACTTCACCTTGGGCAGCACCGCCAAAATTTCCTGCTGCCGTTCTGGGGTGACTAGGCGATCGAGGTCCACCGCATAGCCATTTTCCAGGAGGTCGGCTAGGTGGCTGGTAATCGTACCCAGTCGTAGGTTCCGCTGGTCGGCAATATCAGCGGTTTTCATCCCGTCGCGGTGGAGTTCAAAGGTTTTGAGGTGCGTCCCGGTGACGTTGGGTTGGAGTATTTCTGTGGGGGGCGAGGCCACGGGCGTGGGGGCATCGATCGTTCCGTCGTTTGGTAGCCCCATCTCATCGCGGTAGTTGAGGATCTCCTTGATGAAGATCTCCCCGTACAGCGCCAGCTTTTTATCCCCCACCCCAGAGATCTGGGCAAACTGGGCGCGGTTCCTCGGCTGACGCTGGGCAATGAACCGCAGGGTGGCGTTGGAGAAGATGATGTAGGGCGGCACATTCTGCTCATCGGCCAGGCGTTTACGCAGGAGCTGCAACCGCTGGTAGAGCTGTTCTGACTCCTCCTTGTCCATGGTGGCTGCCACCGCCTGGATCTGCTGTTTCGCAGGCGCGATCGCCACCATGACCGATCGCTGTTTCCTCAACACCTCCCAGCTCATGTCGTTGAGGGCCAGCACCGAGTAGCCGTCACTGGTTTCGTCCAGCAAACCCTGGTGGATTAGTGATCGCGCCAGGGACCGCCATTGGTCGAGGGTGCGATCGCGGCCAATCCCGTAGGTGGAGAGCTGATCGTGTTTGTTCATCAGAATTCGCTTTTCCTTGGAGCCCCGCAAAACGTCAATGGTGTAGCCCAAACCATAGTTCCGTCCGCTTTGGGAGAAGCGGCCCACGCAGGAGAGGAATTTTTGGGCATCGATCGTCCAGTCCTCCATGGGTTTGGGATAGCGACAGTTGTCGCAGGTGCCACAGTTGCCCTCGAAGGATTCACCAAAGTAGCCCAGTTGGATAATCCGCCGACATTCCATGGCTTCGGCGTAGTTCACCACCCGGCGGAGCTGCTGCGTCGCAATGCGCTGTTCGTCTACGAGGGCTTCCCCGGTGACGGGATCGATCTTTTGGGCGATCAAGTACTCAACGGTTTTGATATCACCGACCCCGAAGTACAGGGTGCAGATCGCATCTTCCCCATCCCGTCCGGCGCGGCCCGATTCCTGGTAGTAGCCTTCGATGCTACGGGGCAGGTCGTGGTGGATCACAAAGCGAACGTCGGGTTTGTTAATCCCCATGCCGAAGGCGACGGTGGCGACCATCACCCGTACGTCGTCGCGGATGAAGCGATCTTGGTTGCTGGCGCGATCGTCGTTACTCAACCCTGCGTGGTAGGGGAGGGCTTTGATGCCATCCATCTGGAGCTTGGAGGCGATTTCTTCGACTTTTTTGCGGCTGAGGCAGTAGATGATGCCGGGGCCGGGGGTTTGCTGGATTTGCTCTAGCATTTCCCGGTAGGTGTTGCGGCTTTTGGGGCGGACTTCGTAGTAGAGGTTGGTGCGGTTGAAGCTGCCGATGTGGGTGAAGGGGTCCTTGAGTTGGAGCTGGCGCATGATGTCCAGGCGGACCCGTTCGGTGGCGGTGGCGGTCAGGGCGATGATCGGCACGGCGGGATAGAGGTGGCGCAGGCGTGAGAGCTGGCGGTATTCGGGGCGGAAGTCATGGCCCCATTCGGAGACGCAGTGGGCTTCGTCTATGGCAAAGGCAGAAATCCCGAGGGAGGCTTGGACCTGGGGGAGGAAGTCGTTGAGAAATTCGTCGCTGAGTAATCGTTCTGGGGCGACGTAGAGGAGTTTGATTTTGCCGTTGAGAATGCTTTGGGTGCGATCGCGCTGCTGTGCCCCGGAGAGGCTGCTGTTGAGAAAGGTGGCGGGGATGCCGTTGGTTTGGAGCTGCTGGACCTGATCTTGCATTAGGGCGATCAGGGGGGAGACGACGATCGTCAGGCC
Source organism: Alkalinema sp. RU_4_3 (assembly GCA_012031975.1). Lineage (GTDB taxonomy): Bacteria > Cyanobacteriota > Cyanobacteriia > Leptolyngbyales > Leptolyngbyaceae > JAAUSA01. Next base: position 18,304 of record JAAUSA010000044.1, read on the forward strand.
AGATTTGAGTAGGGCAGGGAGCTGGAAGCAGAGGGATTTGCCGCCGCCGGTCGGGATGAGGACGACGACATCTTGGTCTTTGAGGGCGGCCTCAATGATGTCCTGTTGGCCGGGCCGGAAGGCGTCGTAGCCGAAGTAGTGTTTGAGGTATTTTTCTAGCAAGCCAAAGTCCTGGTCTGTGGGGGTTGGAGTTGTGGCAGATTGCATGCAGGGAACCTCAAATAGCGTACTAACTATTTCATGTTCCTGTACCTGATTCAAGGGGGTAGGTGTTTTTATTCTGTACTACTGGGCTGCGTCATCGATCGCACCCCAGCACCCTACTACGCGGCGTCTTTCCTCGGGTATAGCTTTTCTATGTGCTGGTTAAGGATTTTTGCCATCTCTTCTACGTTATCGGAAGGATAGCTGGGCATATTGGGATCGGCGTGATTTGTGATCAAGTATGCGAGTGCATCGTCATCTTCACGGTTGGCGAGGACATAAGCTTTCAGTTCTTGATACGTCATCTGGTTAAAATCCGGTTTCATTGATGAACCTCCATTGACCATTTGGTGGGATCAGAATTTGTATACCTTCATTGACACCCGCAAGGATGAACACATCCCCGACAATCGGATTATATCGAAACATATGGATAGGTTGGTATCCGTTGGAGAGGAGTTGGCATGCAACGAGGCAGGCGTGAGCCTGGGCATTGGTGGGCATGGGATTAGTCAAGCATTACGGTTCAATTAGTTCTTCCACCCAGACACTTCTATATTTTTCCCACAATAAATAAAGGTTCAACATCTGCTGGGTTCAAAATGGGTATGTCAGAGAAGCAGGATGCCGAAATGGGTCCAAGAACAAGGCGGGTAGCTATTCGTCTTCTTCTTGTTGACGGAGCTTTTCGATCTGGTCGTTGAAAATCTTCTTCAGTTCTTCTGGGTCCGTGGTGGAATAACCAGGCGCGTTGAGATCGACGCGTGAAATGATTTCGGAGATTGCTTCGTCGTCTTCTCGGTTGACCAGAACGTAGGCTTTTAGTTCTTTACGTGTCATCTGGGTAAAGTCAGGCTTCATTTAGATAGACCTCCAAGGAGAAGAGAAAGATGAATCTTGCGTTTAACCTCATCCAATATGCCAGCCTCCTGGCAGAAGCGATTCCCAAGATAATTCATACCAAGGAAGAATACGATCGCGCCCTCCATGTGATTGAACTACTCCATTTTAAGTCCAACCCCACACCCGAAGAAGATGCCTTGTATGACTTGCTTTTGATGCTGATCAAGACCTACGAGAACAAAACCTATCCTAAATCAACACCAAAGAACTAACCCAAGGCCAATTTCTGTAAATCCTTCACCAAAGCCTGTCCCCAGCGCACCGCCAGTGGCACCTCCGTGAAGGCGATCGCCGCCACCTGTCCATCCTCCGGCACCAACTCAAGCTGAATCTGTTTCCCTTTGTTCGGCGGATTCATCGGATCGACCGTCTCACCATCCACCACTAGACGGATTTCCTTCACTGTGTTGAGCGATAGGGTTTGGGGATCCTGGAGTCCGGTTTTGCGATCGAATCTTCCCCAAGTCAGATCCATGCCCTTCTGTCCCAGCGCCGCTTTGATGTCAAACTTGGCGCGATCGAATTCCGCTGCCCAGAGTTTGTAGGCTTCGACTTTTTGGTATTCGTTTTTGCCCGCCACAGCTAGGGCGATGAAGAAAAACAACAAAGGAAACCAAAGAAGGCCGTGGATCATGGGGTTTACGCTAGGAAATAAATATCGCTATTCGACAATATAGTGCAAAAACACCTCGCCTTCGATCGCCTCTACAGTCTCCAACCTCAACCTCGGCCCCAATCCCTGCGCAAACCCCAATCCTTCCACGGGTGTCGGTGCTCCTACACCAGCCAAAATCACTGGGCAGACTGTTAGCCAAAGTTCATCGACGAGGTTGGCTGAAAACAACTCGCCTACGATCGCGCCGCCCCCCAGGACCGCTAGCTTCTGAATTCCCTCGGCTTCCAATTGAGACAGTAGCGATCGCCAGTCTTCACAGTCCCAGGTAAGGACGCGATCGAACTCCGGCGTGCCCCATTGTTGGCGATCGCGCGTGATTAGCCAACGCGGTACAGGCTGGGAGAAGAAGCGCAGGTTGGGATCGAACACTGCCGATCGCGAGCAGACCATTTGGATGGGCTGAGGCGTTTGAGCACGGGTTTTGCGATCGGCCAGAAGCTGAGGATTCCTCACCGAAAGCGTTGTTCCATAAGCCCGCAATGTTCCTGCTCCAAACAAGACGGCATCCGCCTCGGCCACCCGTCGTTCCAGATGGGCCTTATCGTTGGCTGATCCAAACCGAGCGGCGCGGCGATCGCGATCGGCAATTTTCCCATCCGCACTCATCGCCAACACAACAGTCGTATGAAGCGTCATCGTAGTTTTCCTAAATCTAGTCTGGTGGATGCAGACCTTGCTGGCTGAGCAGTTGGCGGAGGTTCACCACATGGGGGCGATTCGTCTGTAAGAGCGACACTGTTGCACGACCAATCGCAGTAGTACCTACCATTTGCAGAGTGTCATCCTGCCAAACAAAGTGATCCGCCCACACCATTTGTCGTGGGTGGAATAGCGCTACAAGTTTCTCAGATACAGGATCGATCGCCTGGGTTTTGGTAGATTTATGGCCGTTGCATTGAGGGCAAGCCAAGGCCAAATTCTCCAACGTATTAGCGCCACCTAGAAAGAGTGGAAACACATGTTCTACTTCAAAATTATTTGGTGAGTACTTAAGCTGCGATCGGCAGTATTCACAGAGCCCTTTGGCGCGATCTATGACCTGTTTCTTCACGGCATCAGAAATCTTTACCCTTGCCATCGCCATCTTCCTACCGGACACCGGGACTTTGAATACCTAAATCAGTCATCAGTTGAGGTAAAGGAACCTGCCTGATCGTCGCTAGTTTGATCAGCGATTCAAGGCGTTTGACCCCAAATCCCTCCATTTGGTCGCCAACATCCAATAGCTCTGCCTGTTCTGCTTCCGTCAAGGCATCGTCGTCCCGCTTCGTTGCCAAAACCTCATAGCGATTGTGAAGTTCGGAGGGCATCCCTTGGTTGATTTCCAGTAGAAGTACTGTCTCTTCATGGGAAAGGACAGGAGCTTTGCGACGGGCGCGTGTAAACAGTACCCGATCGAGCAAGTGCTCTAAATCAGGCTCACTTAAATCATCCACTGCCCTAAGGAGTTCATCGACACTCATCAAACAACCTCGGCTGAGTCTTGATTAAGCCATTTTAGTCAAACCTACAGCTCAATCCGCGCCCCCCGAAGATCCATCGATCGCTTCAACCCCACCAACACCCGCACCAACTCCAACCCCACCCATCCCGAACTCACCGAAGAAGGACTATTCGATCGCACCGATCGCAAAAAGTGGTCACAAACCGCCGCCAAGGGTTCCGCCTGGGGCACCGCCAAAACCTCGGTTCCCACCTGCTCCGGCTGGAAGTTGATCCCAAAGGTTCCCTTCTGAATCACCAAAGGATTCGTCGCCAGTTCGTCGAAGATTAAGGTGCCGCGATCGCCTACCAAACCACAACGCCGCTGCTTGTCAGGATTGTTCCAGGCCCAATGCATCCGCATCTCCAAACCCCCTGGATAGATTAGCCTTGCCCAAACATTGTCGGCGATCCCTACCTGGAGCCAGCTTTGGCCCTCCGCGACCACCGCCTCCGGCATCATCCCCAGCCAATGGTTCAAAATCGCCACGTCATGGATCGCCAAGTCCCACATCACGTCCACATCTCCCCGCACCGGACCCAAATGCGATCGCGTCGCATAACCATAGCGCAGATTTCCCAGGGAAGCCACCGCCTCGCGGCCCGCGATCACCGCCGGATGGAACAGATAGTTATGGTCCACCATCAACTGGCGATCGACCTGCTCCGCCTTCGCACAAAGGTCATAGGCCGACTCCACGGTCAGGGTCAGGGGTTTCTCAACCAGGACGTGGAGGTGGCGATCGAGGGCGGCGGCAACGACTTCGGCATGGGTCGAGGCGGGGGTGACGATAATCACGGCTTCGACCTCGGGATGGGCGATCGCCGATCGCCAGTCGGTGGTGGTGAAAACAGGTTCGGGCCGTTCAAAGCTAGCGATCGCCCGATCCAAATTCGGCCCATGGGGATCGCAGAGGGCCACAACGCGGGCCTGGGAATGCTGGCGAAAGTTACGTAGCCAATGGACGCCCCAACGGCCCAGGCCCAGGATCGCCACGCCTGTGGTGGCCGTGGCAGTTGTCAAACCAGAGGAAACAAGGGGCTCGGCGAAGGGCATCATAGTGGTTTTGTCGCGGGGGGCGATTCTAGATTGCCCCGTTAACTGCCCGAACTCGGCAAGACCTCTGCCTCAGTACATTTTAAAAAGGCCGATCGCGCCGCATCCTGTTCCGCCGCCTTGATCGATCGCCCTGTCCCACTGGCCAACAGCTCCCCCTGAAGCCAAACCTCCGCCCCAAACCGCGCTGGATCGTTATGCACCTGGCTCAGCTCCTGGTGGCGATACTCCGGCAGAATCTTATGCCTTGCCTGGGTCCAGTTTTGTAGCGCTGCTTTGTAGTTTTGTCTGGCCGGGTCGGCGAGGATTTCCTCGGACAGACGGTGGAAGTGGGGATTGAGCCAGGGTTGGATCAGTTTCAGCGTATGGTCCTGCAAATACAACGCTGCCAACACCGACTCTAGGGCGTCCGCTAGCCGGGTCGATCGCCCCGCCCGATCGCTCTGGGCGCTGGTGGCCACCACCAAGTAGCTCTCAAAGCCATACTCTTCAGCGATCTGAGCCAGGATGCGATCGCTCACCAACACCGATCGCAGGGCCGTAAACTCCCCCACCCCCAAATGCGCATACTCGCTGTACAAAAATTCTGCCGCTGCCATCTTCACCACCGCATCACCGACGAATTCTAGCTGCTCGTAGTTATTCAGGGGATCGGCGGTCGCATGGATCAGGGCGCGATCGAGCAGCAGCCAGTCAAAGTCCTCACCAACGGTTAGCCCCAGGGAATTCATCAGGGACTGGAGCTGCTTCTGACGACGAAGGTAAAGAAGGGCCATGGACACACATAGGAATCAACAGAATCTACGCCGATCGTAGCAGGGCATAGGTATGTTGGATCTCTTTCATGGTGGCACCCCGATTCAGGGGCATCTCCACCAGCTTGGGATTGGAGTTTTCCACCAGAATCACCGTCACCTTCAGACTTTCCGGTGGGAAGAGGTAGGCCGTATTGTTCGCCTGGGCAAAAAAGTCCTCCCGCACCCGCGCCACGGTCTGGGGGAACACTCCCACTAAGGAGGCAAGTACTTCCACGGGCAGACTCATCACTACCTGACGGCTGAAGAAGCCCTCTAGGCCAGCAAAAAGACGCTCCACACGGGTGGTGGAATCGGGATGGTCGGCGATTCGGTGCAGCCACCTGGACCATTGAATTCTCAGCCCGTAGGCCTTGGCGCGATCGCTGCTGCTATTAACCGCCAGCAGCTCAGGGGATCCGATCGCAATAATAGCTTTGTAGTTTTGTTCATTCTGGACAGCAATAGCCGACCCCGGCCCCACAAACTCAGCATGGTGCTCTTTACAAAGAATTAAACCGCTTTTGCGTCGCTCATCGATCGCCAGCAGTTGACCCGGCGAAGACACCAGACTAGCGACATTTGGGGAGATGAGGGAGGAAACTGCACTGTTCACGATCAGGAGACTCAATCTGAAAGACTAAAGTGGCTACGGAAGAAAACCAGAACCCAACGGACTCAAACCTAGGACAACCTTTCATTCTGTATAGAAAAATTACGGGTAGCGAGAATCACAGGGGTTTAGAACCCGTTGATTCCCCCTACAAACGATCATCCATGCCCTAGAGCGTGGGAACTTTGCCTGTGAAATAATCCTAAAGTAGGGTGGCCCGAATAGGCCATTTTCCTAAGCCTCTTTGCTGAATCTATAAACTGTCTGGCCGTAGTTTAAAGAAACGCACAATATTGGAACGCGATTGTGCCTTTTTATCTCGATCGGGTAAGCATTTTCCACTAGATAAGTCACAACTTTTGAATCTAGGGAATTGGAATAATTATCACTAAAATTATCACACTAAATATATTGCACTAAATAGTAGAAGAAGAGTCAGACATAAGCCGGGTTCTGTTCTAGCCTGCAAGCGCAGGTTAGGGCTTGTTATCTATCTAGGACAGGGATTACTCCATGCCTCCAGCGGACACACAGCCACCTGGGTTTGGCCGAAGCCGCCGCCAAATGGTTGTTCGGGACAGGAAAAAGACCAACCTTTGCCCCTTCGACCTTGCACCCGACCGGGGTTTACCGAGCCAACACCTCTCGATGTTGCTGGTGCGCTCTTACCGCACCTTTGCACCCTTACCCTGGGGGGAAGGCGGAAGTAGGAAGGCGGAACGCGGAAAGCAAGCCTCCGGTTTCCTACTTCCTACTTCACACTTCATCCTTACCAAGGGCGGTATTTTTCTGTGGCACTATCCTCACGATCGCTCGCACTGGGCGTTACCCAGCAAGTCTGGTCTTTCAGGTGCCCGGACTTTCCTCAAGGGGCAGGCCCCTCGCAACAGCCTCGCTGACTCTTCTAGCTACCAGAGTAGCTGAAGAAAGAAGGAAAAAAGAAGAGAGAAGAAAGAAGATGTTGTTTCTCTCTTCCCTCTTCCCTCTTACTTCTTCGGGTTCCAGGGTAGACCCGCTGTCCAGTGGAGGCGATCGAGTTGGAATTTGCAGCGGACTTGGACGGGGTAGCCGGTGGCGGGGGTGTCGCGATCGATTAGGCGCAGGGCCAGATCGAGGGTGAAGAACATGGGGGCCTGGCCTTCGATGAAGTTTTTGTAGCCTTTTTTCTTGGCGTCGGGGGCGAAGCTGGGGGGCTGGGAGATGTTGATTAGGTTTTTGGAGACGGTGATGGGGCCGTTGTCGCCCTTGCGGGCCTGGATGTCTTCGGCGGCGATTTTTTCGCTGAGGGCGCGGCCTGGGGAGACGACGCTGCTGACTTGCTCCTGCATCAGATCGAGGGGGCTGCCGGGGATGGTGCGGATGATTCGGCGGGCGCCGTCGCCGAACCAGTCGGTCATGGAGGAGCGATCCCAATCGACGTAGATGGGGTAGTCCTGGGACTTATTTTTGACGGTGATCGCCAGCTCCTTGAGCTTGGTTTTTTCGTTGTTGATTTCGTAGCGGCTGTCGAATTTGAAGCTGACTTCCAGGCGATCTTTGAGATCGTGTTTGTCGAGCTGCTCGTCCAGTTCGGATTTGAGCATTTTGATCGTGTACTCGTCGCTGAAGGAGTTCACCATCTGGTAGAGGACGTAGGTCACACAGAGGAAGTAGATGGTCAGAACTAGGAGATTAAACTCGCTCGGCATAGGTTGCGCCGCCTAAAACGTTGGGAGTGGACGCTACCTCTTATAGCATCCACTCTGAAGGTTTGCACAGAAGAGTTAGGGACTTCCTGGGCGGATTTATCGATCGTAGCGGTGTTTTTTGTCGGCGACGTCGCCGCTGAAGGGTTGGACGCCTGTGGAGGGATAGTTGTCGTCGTCTAGGCCGAAGACGCGGCTGACGGCGTCGGAGAAGAAGCCGACGGTTTCGCGGAACATTTTGGGCAGGCTCATACTGTTACCTCTCAGAAAAAATAAGTGAAGCGTTTATTGACTGGAGTAGAACGGATTGAAGCGATCGATCTACTTTCATTATTCATGGTTTCTGGAGGGGCTGTTGAAACTGCATCAAATGTTTAGGTTTGGCTTGTTTTGTTAATATACACCAATATAGCCCCAGTCGATTGTTTAGAGTCCTGTAGGGACGGCATGACTAGCCCGCAATTCATTCGCGGGGATTGGTTGTGCGATCGATGGGAAGAGTATCAATACCAACGACGGGCAAGGCATAGATATCGGGGCGATCTGTGGGCATCACGACCCACCCGCGAATGAATTGCGGGCTAATTGAACCCCGTCCCTTCAGGACTCCGAGGCTCCGTAATAGGGGATAGATGTCTTGATCGGAGCGTTACCGGAGAATTTATGGAATGGGTTGACATGTTATGGTGTTTCGCACTATAAATAAAAAATCGGTTCAACCACCTTTCACCAAAACCAGCCATGAATGACCTGTTGCTTGATGACACCAGCTTGCTCACTGACCTCTACCAGCTCACGATGGCCGCCTGCTACACCCAGCAAGGCATTGAAGATCGCCCCGCTGCCTTTGAGTTGTTTGTCAGAAAGTGCCCTGAAAACTATGGTTACCTGATCGCCATGGGACTGACCCAGGCCCTGGACTATTTGGAAAACCTACGGTTCTCTCCCGAGCAGATCGCGGCATTGCAGAATACCGGGATTTTTGACCAGGCCCCCGATCGCTTCTGGGAAATCCTCGCCCAGGGTGGTTTCACAGGCGACGTTTGGGCAGTCTCTGAGGGGACGGCGATCGGACCACACCAACCGTTGCTCAGGATCGAGGCTCCACTGTGGCAGGCGCAGATTGTGGAGACCTACCTGTTGACGACGCTGAACTATCAAACCCTAGTGGCGACTCGGGCGGCCCGGATTAGAGATGTGGCAGGCCCCGATGCTCAGTTGATGGAGTTTGGGACCCGGCGGGCCTTTGGTCCCCAGGCGTCTCTCTGGGCGGCTAGGGCGGCGCTGGCGGCGGGGTTTGATAGTACTTCTAACGTTTTGGCGGCGCTGCAACTTGGGGTCAAACCTGCGGGGACCATGGCCCATGCTTTGGTGATGGCCTTGAGTACCCTGGAGGGCGACGAAAGTAAGGCGTTTGCGGCGTTTCAGAAGACCTTTCCGAATGCGCCGCTGTTGATCGATACCTACGATACGATCGCCGCCGCCCAGTCCCTCCAATCCCAGGCTGCCACCCTGAGCGGTGTGCGGATCGACTCTGGGGATTTGGTCACGCTGTCCCAGCAGGTGCGCAGGATTTTGCCGGGGGTGCCGATCGTGGCCAGCGGTGACCTCGATGAATACCGGATTCAGGAACTGCGCAACGCCGGAGCCTGCCTTGACCACTACGGCATTGGCACCCAGCTTGTCACAGGTAGCCCGGTCAACGGCGTTTACAAACTGGTCGAACTCGATGGTCATCCCGTCATGAAAAAATCCCCTGGCAAAAACACCTACCCAGGCCGCAAGCAGATCTTCCGTAATCTGGAAACGGGGTTCGATCGCCTAGGACTCGTCACCGAAACGCCAGAAGATCACGAACGCCCCCTGCTCCAACTCGTGATGCAGGATGGCCGACGGTTGCTCCCGGCTGAATCGCTGTCGTTGATTCGATCGCGCACCCTTGCGTCAGTCGCGGCCCTACCCTCGGACTGTCGCCGTTTGGTAGGTACAAACGCCCCGCTCCAGGTGAGTGAGGTCTGCAAACTTTGACCGATCGCCTCTTGAGCGAAAACAATCAGCAACAGCCTTTGCCCTGTTTAATATAGGCAGTGGCTTATCCGGGAACCTCCATGCTCAAACTCGCGCTTTTTGGCACCAGCGCTGACCCGCCTACCCTGGGACATCTGGCGATCGTCAATTATCTCAGTGCTAAGTACGATCGCGTGGCGGTCTGGGCCGCTGACAACCCGTTTAAGTC
>JAAUSA010000248.1 GCA_012031975.1 Alkalinema sp. RU_4_3
GCTATGGGGGAGATCATGCTCCAGCAGAGATCGTCGCTGGGCCATCCAAGCCCAATTGGAATTAGGGGTTGAGATCATCCTGGTGGGCGATCCTGAGCAGATTGAAGCCTGCTTGAAGTTGCATCCCAATGCACCAAAAATGGAGATCCTGCCATCGGAGGGCGTGATCGAGATGAATGAAGATCCCGTCAGCGCCCTGCGCCGCAAGCCTAAGTCCTCGATCAATTTAGCCATGGGACTTGTCAAGCAGGGCAAGGCGGATGCGGTGGTGTCGGCGGGACATTCCGGGGCGCCATGGCCTCGGCTTTGCTAAAGCTGCGGACCCTGCCGGGGATTGATCGTCCGGCGATCGGCGCTGTCTTCCCGACGATGATTCCGGGCAAGCAGGTGCTGGTGCTGGATGTGGGCGCGAATGTGGACTGCAAGGCCAAGTATTTAGAGCAGTTTGCGCTGATGGGGACGGTCTATGCCCAGTATGTGCTCGGCAGCAGCGACCCGAAGGTGGGGCTAATTAACATTGGCGAAGAGGAGAGTAAGGGCAACGAGCAGGTGCTCCAGGCCTATGAATTGATGGCCAACAACCCCAAAATTCCCTTTGCAGGTAATGCCGAGGGCCGCGACATTCTGTCGGGGAACTTCGATGTGGTGGTCTGTGACGGCTTTGTGGGAAATGTGATTTTGAAATTTGCCGAGGCCGTGGGTGGGATTTTGCTGCAAATCCTCAAGGAGGAGCTGCCTCGGGGTAAGCGGGGCAAGCTGGGGGCCATGGTGCTGCGCCATAACCTGCGCAATATTAAGGAACGGGTGGACCATGCCGAGCATGGCGGGGCGCTGCTGATGGGGGTGGCCGGGGTCTGCATCATTGGCCATGGCAGTTCCGATGCGGGTACCTTGGCCAGTGCGATTCGCAGTGCCCAGGAGGCCGTGGAAAACAATGTCCTGGAGCGCATCAAAGACAGTCTGCCTGAAAACAGGCCAGAGCCTGCGGCCTCTACGGTCTAGGCTTGGCTATTGGGTTAGGGTCCCGTCGTTATGGAGATCACTGCATTGGAAGGGCTAGGAATAGGATTAACAGGAATTGCCCTAACGGGCAGTGGTTCGGCGGTTCCGGACCAAGTCGTCGATAACGAGGCCCTCGCCCAAGTTGTCGAAACCTCCGATGAATGGATCGCCTCTCGCACGGGCATCCGCCAGCGCCGGATTCTGCCGCCCACCGCAACCTTGGCGGATTTGGCGGCCCAGGCGGGCGATCGCGCCCTCCAGGCGGCGGGTTTGGCGGCGATCGATCTGGACCTAATTGTCCTGGCCACCTCCACGGCGGATGATCTGTTTGGCACAGCGGCCCAGGTCCAGGCCAAACTGGGGGCCAGCCGTGCCGTGGCCTTTGACCTGACGGCGGCCTGTTCGGGCTTTGTGTTCGCCCTGGCGACGGCGGCACAGTTTGTGCGGACGGGGGTGTACCAGAATGTGCTGATTATTGGGGCTGATGCCCTGTCGCGCTGGGTGGACTGGAGCGATCGCCGCACCTGTATCCTGTTTGGCGATGGGGCTGGGGCCGTGGTCATGCAGCAAAATGACACCGATCAGCTCCTGGGCTTTGAAATGCGCAGTGATGGCCAGTTGAACAGCCATTTGAACTTGGTGCACCAGGGCGAGCCGCGATCGGTGGTGCCAGACGTCACCTGCGGCCAGGGCAACTATACGCCCGTGACCATGAACGGCCAGGAGGTCTACCGCTTTGCGGTGACGCGGGTGCCGGAGGTGGTGGAGAAGGCCCTGTTTCGGGCGGGTCTGACCGCTGAGGCCGTGGACTGGCTGGTGCTGCACCAGGCCAACCAGCGGATTCTGGATGCGGCGGCGACTCGGCTGAAAATTCCTGGTGAAAAGGTCTTGAGTAATCTGGGGCAGTATGGCAACACCTCCGCCGCTTCGATTCCGCTCGTACTCGATGAAGCCATTCGTCAGGGGCGGGTGAAGTCGGGGGACATCCTGGCGATGGCGGGCTTTGGGGCAGGGCTGTCCTGGGGCGGTGCGATCGTCCGGTGGGGCAGATAGTTGTTTTGTTCTTGTTGAGGGTGATGGTATGACGAAGGCATTGTGGGCATTTCCGGGACAGGGCTCCCAGGTGGTCGGCATGGGGCTCGATCTGCTCGATCGAGATTCCGTGAAAACAAAGTTTGACGAGGCGGCCCAGGTTTTGGGTTGGTCCGTGGCGGAGGTTTGCGGCGGGGATTTGGCGGTGCTGTCGGAGACGATCCATACTCAGCCCTGTATGTATGTGGTGGAGACAGCCATCGCCGACCTGCTGCGGGCAAAGGGTGAAACGCCGGATTTTGTGGCGGGGCACAGTCTTGGGGAATATGCGGCATTGTATGCGGCAGGGGTGTTTGACTTTGCCACGGGGTTAAAACTGATTGCCAAGCGGGCGGAGCTGATGAGTCAGGCGAAGGATGGCCTGATGGCGGCATTGTTGGGGTTTGATGGGGAACAGTTGGCGACGGCCCTAGGGGCTAATCCGGATGGGGTGCTGGCGAACGACAACAACAGTGGTCAGGTGGTGATCTCCGGGACGCCGGAGGCCGTGGAGGCCATACTGAAGAGCGTAAAATGTAAAAAGGCCGTGAAGCTCAATGTCAGCGGGGCCTTTCACTCGCCTTTGATGGCGGATCCGGCAGGGAAGTTTGCTAAATTACTAGAAACGGTGACCTTTCAGGACGCCCAGGTGCCTGTGTTATCAAATGTTGACCCGACGCCGCCCAGGCGGGATCGCACCTGAAGCAGCGCCTGGCCCAGCAGATGACCGGGTCTGTCCGCTGGCGGGAAATCACGCTGGCGCTACCGGATCTGGGGGTCGATCGCGTGTTGGAGGTGGGACCCGGCAAGGTGCTCGTTGGGATCATGAAGCGCACCTGCGGCGATCTGACCTATACCAACTATGCCGACGCCAGTGGTTTGTAGGAAGCTAATTTAGTCCGGGGATCCATCAGGAGTTTTTATGTCCCAATCGGTTGCCTTAACGACCCAGAAGCGTGAGCCTCTGTCGAGCCTCTGGCTCTACCGCCTGTTTAAGTGGTCCACGATCATGCCGCTCTATTGGACCTATTTCCGGGGGCGGCGGCATGGCCTCGATCGGGTGCCGATGCAGGGCCGACTCCTGGTGGTCTGTAACCATGCCAGTGATTTGGATCCCTTTATTGTGGGGAGCTGTGTCGGTCGGCCCGTGGCCTTTATGGCCAAGCAGGAATTGTTCGATGTGCCGGGCCTGAGCCAGTTTATTTCCATGTATGGGGCCTACCCGGTCAATCGGGGGGCGGGCGATCGCGCGGCGATGAAGGCGGCGATTAAGGCCGTCGAAAGCGGCTGGGCCACGGGCCTATTCATTGATGGGACCCGCACCCCCGATGGCCGTATCCATGATCCAAAACTCGGGGCCGCCTGGATCGCGGCCCACACCCAGGCGACGATTTTGCCCGTCTGCCTCTGGGGCAGCCATGGGATCTGGCCCCCCAACGGCTCGAAATTGCCCCGCTCTACGCCCCTAACCTTTCGAGTGGGGACACCTATCCCACCGCCCGCCAGCACCAAGCGAGCGGCCCTAGAAGCGGTCACCCAGGAATGTGCCGATGTGATTAATGGCCTGCATGAATTGGGGCGGTAGGTGGCCCAAGCCCAGGCTGGCTGATGTGCGAATTTGTTGAGTTATCCAGGAATGCCCATGTCTGAACCGATCCGTGATCTCCGCAGTGAGCTGGAAAAAAATATCGATGCTGCCACATGGGAATGGCTGATTCCCCATGACGAGCGCGACGTGATCATCTGGGTAGACCAGTCCATTGACCTCCTGGAAGTGGGCATGGCCATCGCCCAGGACCAAACCCAGGCCGTACAGCATTGGATCGCCGAGCAGGTGATTGCCAAGCCCTCCGAGGCCCAAAAACAGCGCTGGAGTGCAATGGATGCCAATTTCCAGTTCTCGGCTTTGATTGTTCAGCCCTATGTGCTGATCCAGGAACGGGCGGCCTCCAGCTAATCCAACTTGTTTTGTATTGTCTATCCAACTTGTTTTGTATTGTCTGATACTTGTAAATTCTCCTTTTGTGATCAGAATAGTTACGGATCTTTCTTTTCATTCAAGAAAGATTTTCCGTGATTTTACCCAGCCATTTGGCTCACGAATTGTGCGAAATCAACCATTTATCTAGGTAGTAGCTAATTTTCCGGGGCTTTGGTCCCACGCTTATCAAAGGGAGTAAGAAAATTACGCAAAGTCTATGTCAAGGATTGTTTACTTGGGTAAACTCATGCCATGATGGTCACGATTCGTGAATCCACGGACGATTTAATCTAGCGGTGATTTGTCTCACACTTTTTCCGGGTAAAAGACTTAATGCCGTGAAGGGTTAATCGGTTGTTCTTATTGTCACGCTGCTTCTCATTGCGCCCAGTGCAAAGTTGGATTAGCCTTACCCCATGGAAGATCGCCTACAAAAAATCCTCGCTCAACTGGGTTTGGCCTCTCGTCGGCAAGCTGAGTTGATGATTGTGGATGGTCGGGTGAAACTCAATGGTCAATTGGCCCAGCTTGGACAGCGGGCGGATTTGACGGTCGATCGAATAGAACTCGATGGAAGATTGTTGAAGCCGGATGGCCGACCTCAATTACTCTACTTCCTGTTGAATAAGCCTCGTGGAGTTGTTTCCACCTGTCGGGATCCGGAAGGACGCCGGACGGTGTTGGATTTATTCCCCGAGGAATTGGCTAGCCACCAGGGGCTTCATCCCGTGGGGCGGCTGGATACGGATTCTAGCGGTGCTCTGTTGATTACGAATGACGGTGATTTGACGTTTTACATGACCCACCCGAGCCATGAGGTTGAAAAAACCTATGAGGTTTGGGTAGAGGGAAGTCCTTCAAATATGGTCTTGTCTCGTTGGCGCGATGGGGTTATTTTAGATGGGCGCAGGACTCTTCCAACTCGGATTCGGGTCTTGCAGTCAGGTACCGACAGGACTTTATTGGAAGTGGTGATGCGTGAGGGCCGGAATCGTCAGATTCGTTTAGTGGCTCAGCAACTCGGCCATCCAGTGTCACGCCTGCATCGAACCGCCATCGGTAACATTTATCTCCGTTCGGACGAACATGTGCCTGTGCGAAGCGGTTCCTACCGACCACTACTACGTTATGAGATCAATTTTTTGAAACGTCAATCCGAGGCAGGGCCTGGGGTGCGTCGTGGATAAGGGAGCAGAATCTATGAACAAGCGAAGTCTTCAAGTCCAGCAAATCCAGCGTCAAAAATTACAGGAAGTCGGACTGAAGCTTTCTCAATGCCGGGAGTTGCGCGAACTTTCCCTGGGGGAGGCGGCCATTAAGACTCACATCCCAGAGCGGCTTTTGGCGGCCATTGAGCTTGGGGATCTCATGAAGTTGCCGGAACCTGTCTATATCCAGAGCTTCATTCGCCAGTACGGCAATGCCCTGGGCCTGAATGGGGTGCAGTTGGCTAGCGAGTTTCCGATCGATCCGGAGATTGCGCCGAAGCGATCGTTTAAGTTCCGGATCCCTGGGCTGAAGTTGCAGCCTGTGCATCTGTATGGGGTTTATATGTTGCTGATTGGGGGGGCGGTCTATAGCCTTTCCCAGGTGACGGCCAAGTCGGTCAGTCAGTCTCCCGTCAGCCCGGAGGCCCTCCAGGGGTTTAAGGCCAGTTTGCCTAATCCTTTGAATGCGCCGGGGCCGCAGCTCAAAAAATCTGGGCTTGGCCCCAACGCCGTGGCCTCGGCGCCCAAGCAGGTCCTTTCCCCGGATAAGGCGGTGACGGTCGGTCTAAAGATGACCGATGAGTCCTGGGTGCGGGTGGTGGTTGATGGCAAAGAAGCCTTTGAGGGCGTGATGAACTCTGGCCAGCAGCAGACCTGGGCGGGTAAGAGCCGGGTGACGGTGATTGCGGGTAATGCCGGGGGCGTGGTGGCGGAATATAAGGGCCAGGCCAAGGCCCTGGGTGCGCCGGGCTCGGTGCAAGAGGTTTCCTTCCCGCCGGATGAGCGCTATGCACTGGCTGGGCAATAGGGATCCGATCCGTAGGATTGAAAAAAACGCCGCCTTTAGATGGGCGGCGTTTTTATGGATCGGTTTATTCAAAGCCGGTTTCGCGCCAGGGGACGGGATCGACGGCCTTGCCCTGGACGAAGACGCCCCAGTGGAGGTGGGGGCCGGTGGAGGCGCCGGTGCTGCCGAGGGTGCCGATCGTCTGGCCCGCCCGCACGAATTCACCGGGTTTGACTTTAATGGAAGTCATGTGGAGATAGATCGAGGTGACCCCTTGACCGTGATCCAAACCCACACAGTTGCCATGGACTTCAAACCCATCGCGCTCATAGCCCACCAAAGCCACACGCCCGTCGGCGGGGGCAATGATGGCGGATCCTGGGCGCCGCCGTAGTCTACGCCCCGGTGGTAGTAGTCGTTGGCAAATTCACCGTTGTAGTAGCGGCGGACGCCAAAGATGCTGGTGACTTCGCCGTTATTGGGCCGCAGGAAGGGGCCATTCCAGTATTTGTCGGGGGTGACGATCTGTTTGAAGGCATCGACTCGGTTGTACTCGGCGTCGCTAACATTGCCGTCCTGGCCCGGTGGCAGGGTGATGTACTGGATGGGGAAGGTGCGGTTGCGTAGATTGACGCGCTCGGTGGTGCGATCGCCCCCCGCTGTCACCTGGATAGTTAAGGTACCGGGGCGATCGAGGGGGTGGTAGGCAGCAGGGTGCGGTAGCGGCCATTGCCGATCGCGAAGGCGGGATAGTCTCG
>JAAUSA010000249.1 GCA_012031975.1 Alkalinema sp. RU_4_3
TTCTGTATTGGGCGTGGTGCCCACGCCTTTGTTTGGGTAAGATTTGGTTGGTGGAAGAAGGCAATTTTTAGACGATCGGGTTTCTGACAGGGGCGTGGAAAACACTCCCCTTATCTCGGCGTCAAACGATCGATTTGTGGATGAAAATTTAGGATGGAGATCAGGGTGTTTTGGGGTGGAAAATCGATCGCGCCATTCTCCCAGTTGAAGGATACAGTGGATGGTTGGAAGGGGGTGTTTTGGGGCAAAATGAGGGTTAAAAATTTAGTCCAATTTTAGTCCAGATGGCTGTAGAGGTTGGATTAACTGTGGTTGAAACTCCTTTTAAGCAGGAGTTTTGAAAGAAATAGTCCAGGTTGTATGCCTGCGTAACCCGCAGAAGTTCAAGGCGCGATCGCCCAGCCATGCGTACTATCTCGGCGAGCTTCCCTCTGGCCCAAGATTGAGAAGTTCCTAACAGAAACTACCCCCCTGATTTAAGCAGTCTAATTCTGCACCATCCATAGCAAAATCCTAGAATTTGTGCCACAGGAGGTAATGGATAATCGTACAAATCTACCGTTGTTAAGAAACTGTCGATTAGGCGCATAAATTGCCACTGTGTCCCAATCGCCCTAACAATATGAACGATCAAGCCGTTCAAGTTCAGTTTCTGATAGGAGAGCCCTATGGCTGGAGCTGAATTGTGAGATAGAATGTGGGGATCCTTTGAAGGTATACGGTCTATGTCTTTGTCCTCTTCTGGCTCCACCAAGCAAGCAGCAGATCTGCTGAAGCACTACAGCAAGCTAACACCAGAAGCAAAGCAAATCCTATACATCATGGCCGTCATGTACGAGCCGACTAGTAAGGCCATGGCCATGCAGATCTGCCATACGATCGCAAAACAGGACAAACGTTTTCTAGTCTTTACCGAGAGAACCTTCCCTTCCCATTGGCAAAATCTGATCCAGAAAGGTCTGTTAGTCCAGACTGGATCGACCTGTTCCTGTAACCTCTCGATCGTCGAAATCATCATGCGGGAATTAATCGCGGCGGAACTGTTCGCTCCCATCGCCCTCGCCGTCAGCCAAGTGCGACCTCTGAACGAATCCTATGGTCGCTTGTACTTTCGCGGTCTTCCCCATCTGCTTTGTTATATCCGCTGGGCCATCTATCGCCATGATTTGCCCCAAGCTGAGAAATATCTCCAGGCCTATCAAGCTACAAACCGCTCAACGGGTCAAAAATCCAACGTTGGAACATTGCCTGAACCTGATTTGTAATTCGCCCTTTGATGGGGATTGGCTTGACACCTGTCCCCACGAGATGGCCGATCGCATTCTCGTCGCAGGTGCTTCCCAAAGCCAAGGGGACTTGACCCCCATTCCTGACCTGTTCACCTACCTCGAAGATATTGTCCTAGACGAGGTGCCCGAATGCAGCGTCGAAGTTTTGGTCGTCGCGATCGAACAGTTTCTCCTCCGCAATCAGCTAGAAGATGCCATCACCTGTCTAGGTCACATCCCCGCAGATCAGCAAAATTTGTACGCCTCCCATTGGGGCTGGCTCAAGGTACTACAGGGTGATTATCCGGGTGCGATCGCCGATTTTGATCGAGGATTAGCCGCCCTCCGCAAAACAATCAAGAAACGCACAGCCTTCTTCAATGGCATGGTTGGGGTATTCCATATCCTAGCCCTTCTCCAACTCAACACTGCCGTCAGCCTCAAGACAGCTGCAGAATACGTCAGCCTCATGCAGGCGCAGACCTATCACCCCCTGAAAAAACTTTATCAAAAACTCCACCAGCTCCTGAGAATCCAGCAAGGCGATCCCTCCGCTCGTGCTGCACTCTTTTCCCTAGTGGGTTTATCAGACAATTGGCTAGATGCCTTGATCGCTTGTCTATGCATTCAGTGGGTAGACTCAGCCCACCAGAACACTCTGGCCCAAACAAAATTAATTCAGTTCTACCAAGCAGCAGACCTCAGCGATTACCATTGGGTCAAAGCAGAAATTGCCGAATTACTATCGCGATCGAAGAAAGCCAACAGCACTTACGCAGCCACCGCAAAAACCATCCGCGAAAACTCACAAATCACCACAATTGTCGATCTAATCAAACCCACAGAACCCTGGGAACTCAGCCTGACCGCCCTCACTAACCTAAGTCAAGTTACTGAAGCCGCCGCTGCCTTGCCCCACGCAGAAACCCGACTGGCTTGGTTTATTACACAGCGAGGCAATCACTGGACCGTCACCCCAAAAGAACAAAAAGTTACCGCCAAGGGCATCTGGAGCAAAGGACGGCCAGTCGCCTTAAAACGGCTCCATGAAGACCAGAGCGAATTTGATTATCTCACCCCCCAAGATCTGCAAATCTGCCAGCAGATCGAACTTGATTATTCCTACTCCTACTACCGTCCTACAGCGATTTACAGCCTCGATGCCGCCGCCGCCCTAGTCACCCTAGTCGGTCACCCATCAGTCTTTTGGGAAGATGCCCCAGACACAAGAATCGAGATCCTCAAAGCCGAGCCAGAACTGCTCGTCAAAAAAGATGCAAAACGCAAAAAACTATCCATCCAGCTCTCACCCAAAATTAGTGCTACCGGACAGACAGCCATCATCGAAAAAGAAACCCTCACCCGCATTCGAGTCATCGAAGTCACCCCAGAACATCAACGGATCGCCCAGATTTTAGGAGCCAGTAATGCCCTAGAAGTCCCGATCGCCGCCCAAGACCGCGTCCTCACCGCCCTAGGCTCCATATCCGGCCTAGTCACCGTCCATTCCGACATCGGCGGCGGTATGGTCAACGTCGAAGAAGTCCCCGCCGAGTCAAAACCCCATGTCCACCTACTCCCAGCCAACGACGGCCTACGCGCCACAATCCTAGTCAAACCCTTCACCATCGGCGGCAGCTACTTCCGACCCGGCAAAGGCGGCGAAACCGTGATCGCCGAAATCGACGGACGCCGCCTCCAAACCACCCGCAACCTCAAAGAAGAACAACAGCGCTCCAAATCCCTTGTCAAAAGCTGTCCCACCCTGGCCGACTGGCCCCTAGAAGATGGCGAATGGCTCATCGACGATCCAGAATCCTGCCTAGAACTCCTCATGGAGCTTCAAGACCTAGGTGAAACGATCGCCGTTGAATGGCCAGAGGGCGAAAAAATGAAAATCAAAGGCCTATCCGGCAGCCAGCAATGGAAACTCAATGTCCAGCAATCCCGTGACTGGTTTGAAGCCAGCGGAGAATTGGCGATCGGCAACGACGAAGTCCTCAACATGCAGCAGCTCCTGTCACTACTCGACCAAGCCTCAGGACGCTTCATCCCCCTCGGAGACGGTGAATTCCTAGCCTTAACCGCAGGCTTCCGCAAGCAACTAGAAGACCTACGCGGCTACTCAGAAAAACACGGCAAAGGCGTGCGATTCCATGCCCTAGCGGCACTCGCCCTAGAAGAAACCATCGAATCCGCCGGAGACCTCACCGTCGATAAACACTGGCAAGCACACAAACAAAAACTCCAATCAGCCCAAAACTACCAGCCCAAACTCCCCTCCACCCTCCAAGCCGACCTCCGAGACTACCAGCAAGAAGGCTTTGAATGGCTATCCCGGCTCGCCCACTGGGGGGTAGGCGCCTGTCTCGCCGACGACATGGGCCTCGGCAAAACCCTCCAAGCCCTAGCCCTGATCCTCACCCGCGCCCCCCAAGGCCCCACCCTAGTCCTCGCCCCCCTATCCGTCTGCATGAACTGGCTCAGCGAAACCGCCAAATTCGCACCCACCCTCAACGTCATCCAATTCGGCACAGGCGATCGCCAAACCACCATCGACCAACTCAAACCCTTCGATCTCCTCGTTTGCAGCTACGGCCTCCTCCAGCAAGACGACGTATCCGACATGCTAGCCACCGTCACCTGGGAAACCGTCGTCCTCGACGAAGCCCAAGCGATCAAAAACATGGCCACCAAGCGATCGCAAGCCGCCATGAAACTCCAAGCCGGATTCAAAGTCATCACCACCGGGACCCCAATTGAAAATCACCTCGGCGAACTCTGGAATCTATTTCGCTTCATCAACCCAGGCCTATTAAGTTCCCTAGAACAATTCAACGCTCGCTTCGCCCGTCCGATCGAACAAGCCCAAGACGACAGCGCCAGAGCGCGCCTGCGCAAACTTGTCCAGCCCTTCATGCTCCGCCGCACCAAAACCCAGGTCCTGTCAGAATTGCCCTCCCGCACCGAGATCTTGCTGCAAGTCGAACTCTCCAAAGAAGAAGCCGCCTTCTACGAAGCCCTGCGCCAAGAATCCGTTCGCAAATTAGCAGAATCCGACGCCGACGCCGGTGCAAAACACCTGCAAGTCTTGGCCGAAATCATGAAACTCCGCCGAGCCTGCTGCAACCCCAGCCTAGTCAAGCCCCAGATGCAGATTCCCAGCTCAAAACTAGCCCTATTCGGAGAAACCGTCACAGAACTCCTAGAGAATAAGCACAAAGCCCTAGTCTTCAGCCAATTCGTCGATCATCTCCAGATCATCCGCAACTATCTCGACGAAAAACAAATCAGCTACCAGTACCTCGACGGCAGCACTCCAGCCAAGGAACGCAAAAAGCGAGTTGAGGCCTTCCAATCTGGAGAAGGCGAGATATTTTTAATCAGCCTGAAAGCAGGCGGAACAGGCCTAAATCTCACCGCCGCCGACTACGTCATCCACATGGACCCCTGGTGGAACCCCGCCGTTGAAGACCAAGCCTCCGATCGCGCCCACCGCATCGGACAGCAGCGTCCAGTCACCATCTATCGGCTAGTCGCCCAAGGCACGATCGAAGAAAAAATCGTCGATCTACACCATCAAAAACGCGATCTCGCCAGCAGCCTCCTCGAAGGCACCGACATGAGCGGCAAAGTCTCGACTGATGAACTGCTACGCCTGATTCGGGAGGGCTAAATTTCAGCCTTTGCCCTCTGCCCTTGAACCATCGCCATAAACGTTTCACCCCACTGTGGATCCCCCAGTTCAAGCACCTCACGATCGCCCGATCGCCCGATCGCCCGATCGCCCCTGACGTCTATCCATATACAGATGGAAAGGGTCTCGATCGCTCATCGCTGTTAGTTCGGCATTGCTCATCTCATTAGCCACCACTATTTTTCCTACATCAGCTACCATGATGGATGGATAAGATAGCCATTTGAAAGACCTTCAGCCATGACTTTCAGCGAAACAATCGAAGCCATCAAAAGCCTCTCTGTAGAAGAGAAACTAGAGGTTCAAAAGCTTCTACAGCAGTATCTGCGTGACGAGCGCCGTGAAGAAATCTACCGTAACAGCAAAGCAGCACAAGCTGAACAGCAAGCCAACAAGCTCAGATTCTCCTCCAACATCAACGAGCTTAAACAAATGATACAAGAAGACTAATGTACTAATTTACCCGTTTCTTACAAATTAGCTAGGTTCCTTGGAAGATGAGAAGATAATCATGGAAGTCAGTCTCAGTAAAAGTTTTAAGCGTTCCTTCAAAAAGCGCATCGAAGGAACCCTCTGGGAGGCCAGATTCTGGCAAAAGCTAGAACTATTCACCACCGATCCCTTTGAACCTAGTCTAAAAACCCATAAGCTCTCAGGCAAACTTAAGGAATTCTGGAGTTTTAGTGTGGATTACGATCAGCGCGTCGTCTTCTATTTTACGGAGGATAGCAAAGCTGTATTTACCGATATTGGAACCCATGATGAAGTGTATTGAAAATCGATCGCCCAATTCCTTAAACACCCAGAGAATGGCAAGCAGCTTGATCACTGACCAAAAGGCAGATTGCTTTTATGCAACATGATCGCACCCCCAGCAAAACACCGCCAACCTAGCCAGCAACCCGAGGTTGAATTTGGTTCAAAGGTTCCGATCGCATCGCCTGATAAAGGTCCCAGCGCATCTGAAGATTCAGCCAAAAAGTAGCCGACACACCGAAATATTTCTCCAGCCGCAGAGCCGTACTGGGCGTCATTCCACGGCGCTGATTAACAATCTCATTAATCCGTTGGTAAGGCACCTGAATCGCCGTAGCCAGTTCCCGCTGATTAATATTCATCGGCTGCAAAAACTCCTCCAACAGCATTTCACCAGGATGAGTGGGGGCGCGATCGCTCGGAATACGAACCATAAATACCTCACTAATGATAATCAACAATCTCAACATCAACCGGACCAGCATCAGTCCAAATAAAGCAAATTCGATACTGGTCATTAATCCGAATACTATGCTGACCCGCCCGATCAGCCTGTAGGGCTTTCAGCTTGTTTCCTGGTGGAATGCTCAGTTCATCCAACGAGACGACTGAATCCAACTGGTCAAGCTTCCGGCCCGCCACTCGCCATAGGCTCTTCGGACAGGCTTTCAAGGCAGCTTTCGTCGCCTTGCCATTGAAGATAGCTTCAGTTTCAGCATCTTTGAAGGACTGAATCATAGGAACACGATAGCACGGAATCCATGCTATTTGGAGGTGACTTGCTCAAGACTCGCTCAACGTCCAACACAAGTTCCACTACGACGTTATGATTCACATTTTAGTGATTTTCAGCCTTTGCCATCTGCCCTTGAACCATCACCATAAACTTTTCACCCCACTGTGGGTCTCCCGGTTCAATCACCTCACGATCGCCCGATCGAACCTGACGTCTATCGATCGTTCCCATTCAGCGACAACAGAAATAATTAAAACGAAGTGTAGATTCCCTGTATGTCCGCTGCACATTGCGGAGCCGCGAGCGAGTGGGTGGGGTGGGAGGGGGAG
>JAAUSA010000250.1 GCA_012031975.1 Alkalinema sp. RU_4_3
GGTAGCCTTCTCGCATTGCTGGGCTCCTCCAACTGGGTGAGGTTAGAATGTCCTCATATTCTACAGCCTTGACGCTAGATTCGCAGAAAGTAGAGCATATGGTCTACTCATACCCATGGAGAACCAGAAATGCTGATGCAACTGCTGCTCATCCAAATGCCAATCCGCCGATCGCCCCCCATGCAAAAACGCCAGAAACCCATGCGCCTCCGCCAACGCATACTCCCGCAACTCAATCAATAGCGGCAAAGCCGGCGATGCCCCCTCCACCCACTGCAACGCCAAATACTGCAACAACGTAGACTTCCCCGCCCCCGGATCACCCAGAATCACAGCCTTAGGAGAATCCGCGATCGCCGCCAACACCTTACATACAGGCTGCTGAAAATACGCCTGCCGATAATCCGCCAAAGCCTCCGGCGACAAGTCCTCCTCCAGACCACCCTCTGCCTGCAACTGCCGCTTCACATCCAACGGCACCTCATACCGCAACGGCGGCAAAGCCTCCCGCACCGTCTGCTCAATAAACATATTCCACAGCTTCATCGGATCAGCCCGGTCCGTACTATCCAACGTATGCAACTTCAGCGCCCCATAGATGCACTGCAAACTCTTCCGATACTGCCCCACATCAAACCCCGGATTAATCCCCGCCAAAGTCTTCAAACTCTCTGTCTGCTGCTCCATCAGCGCCATCTCAAGGAGCGATCGCAACTCCGGCGTATCCCGCACGATCTTCCGCACCTTCTTCAAATACAGCGTCCCCACAGCCACCCAATCAAACTCATCCGGCATCTCTGGGAACGGCGTCCCCTTCAGTTGCGATCGCCCCCAAATCCCCGCCAGTGCCCCACAATCCACCACCTTACAATCCTGCTCAAAGGCCCGTCCCAACAAAGGCCCCACTGCCCCATCCTTCACAAATTCCACCAACGCCAAATCATAGTAGCGATCGCGAATCTCTGCCCTCGACAGTTCATTATCTTCTAATTCCTCGATCGCAATCTCCAAAAACTCCTTCAGCGCACTACCCACAGCCTTCTTCGTCACAGCCGGGTTCGCTAGCGCCACAGTTTCCTTCAGACAATCCTTGAAAAAATCCTTCACATAGTCCTCAGCCGCCGACTGAGTCAACTTGAGCCCCTGCTCCAAGACAGCCTTACCGATTTCTGCGGTTCCGATCGCGACCAACCATTCCAGCATAGCAACAACCCAAGAGAGCTAATTGCCAAATATTATAACCCGACTACTCAAAGTCCCCCAGAATTGGGGATTTAGGGGGCCAACCATTCCTGCCCCCTCCCCTCTATCTACTAATTCGCCTGCCGACAAGCCTTAAACTCATTCTTAAAATTCTGAGGCCCCTTATACCCCGACACCTTAGCCAACTGATCGAGCTTCTGCACCCCCGAATAGTAAGTCCCATTAATCTTCCAAGTCGGGAACCCCGCAGGCTGCTTCGTCTGAGCCTCCGCCGCCTCTAATTCCTGCTTGCAAACCGCCACCTTCGCATCCTTCCCCGCCGCATTACATTCCACATGCGGCAAAATCGACACCGCATCCTTGCCAAACAAATGCTTCTGCTCACAGCAATGGGGACAGGTATAGCTCGTATAAAGCATCGCCCCCGTTGACTTCAAATGCTCCGCCAACTGCTTCTCCGCATCCCCCGTCTCCGACTCCACATAATAAAACGGACGATTGGCCCCATCCGTAATCGTGTAAGCATTCGCCGTATTCTGGGAATTATCCGGCGCATAGACAATCAACGTCCCCACCAACGTAATCAAAGCCACGATCGCCCCATTAAAAAAGAGCGATCCGCGATCGTTCCAAGCCCGACCCAGCAGCGTCAGCACAAACATCAATGTTGCCGAAACCGCACTAAACAGACAGAAATAGCAAATCCCGCCCATCCCCATCGACTTGCCGCCGAACACAAACTCCGAAAACATAATGTACATCAAATAGCCGCTAAACAGCAGCATCGCCGTCGTCCCCAGAAACAGGAAAAACCACGACTTCTCCTCAACATCATTACGAAAAGATTTATTGCTTTCAGGATTAATCAACAGAGGCGCTAAAGCCAGCACCGCTATACCCAAATAAGCCAACATCCCAAACAGCGACAAAGGCTGTCCAAATACCGTCGCATAGCGACTCGCCAGCACCGCACAGGTATTCGTTGGGCAGACCGATGCCCCAAACAGTCGGTTATAGGTCAAATAACCCGTATTGAGAACACCCAACGTCGCAATGCCCCCAATGATCGGGCGAGCAAAACGATGCATCCAAGGCACAGAACGGCGGCGGCTCATAGTAGTTGTCTGGGGGGTAAAACAGCCTGACCATTCTAATAGATCTCCTCACCAATCAACTGACAAATCCTCGCCAATAGGGTCTATCCTAGATGGGTTGATAGCTTCGCGCAGATTTTCTCCTATGGCAGGACATAGCAAATGGGCCAATATTAAGCGTCAAAAGGCCCGTGTAGACGCAAAGAAGGCCAATGTCTTCACCAAACTCGCCCGCGAAATCATCGTTTCCGCCCGGCAAGGGGCAGACCCCGCCGGCAACTTCCAGCTCCGCACCGCCATTGACAAGGCCAAGGCCGCCGGGATTCCCAACGACAACATTGCCAGGGCGATCGCCAAAGGTTCTGGCACCTGGACCGACAGCGACCCCCTAGAATTCATCCAGTACGAAGGCTACGGCCCCGGTGGCGTCGCCTTGATCATCGAAGCCCTCACCGACAACCGCAACCGCACCGCCGCCGAACTCCGCACCGCCTTCACCAAAAACAACGGCAACCTCGGTGAAACGGGCTGTGTGGGCTTTATGTTTAGTAAAAAGGGCGTCGTCACCCTGAGTTTTGATCTGACCCCTGTGGGGCGGGGGCGCAGCGCCGTAGTCCGGGAGATCGACGAGGATGCCCTGCTAGAGGACTGTCTGGAGGGGGGAGCCGACACCTACGACCTATTCGACGCCGATGAACATCTCAAACTGGCCGAAGTGTTTACAGAACCGCCTCAGTTGGAGGCCCTGAGTCAATTCTTGGGCGATCGCAACTATCACCTCAGCGACGTCGAAAATCGCTGGATTCCCAATGTCACCGTGAAGATCGAGGATGTGGAACAGGCCCGACTACTCCTGCGACTGATTGACACCCTAGAGGACCTAGACGACGTCCAAACCGTCACCGCCAACTTTGAGCTCTCCGACGAAATCGCCGACCTGGTATAGCTGCACAAGAAAAACTCCAGGAGCCTTTCAGGAAAACCTGGGGACCTGGAGCCTGTGCTCTATACAAATCCTACGATAACTGCCCGTCCCCTGGACCTCCTTCCCCCGAAAGGGTGAACCAATCGGGTCTCTTTTTGCCTCACCCCAAGCCACAAGACACCCTTTATTCGGTAGAATTAAAACCCTATTTGTATTCCATACAACAAACCCCCCCCCATAGCCATGAGTCAGCGTACTTTGTTCGATAAAGTTTGGGATTTGCATACAGTCAGCCTGATGCCGTCCGGCCAAACGCAACTGTTTATCGGCCTGCACCTGATTCATGAAGTCACCAGTCCCCAGGCCTTTGCCATGCTTCGGGAACGGGGTTTGGCGGTGATGTTTCCCGATCGCACGGTGGCAACGGTGGATCATATTATCCCGACGGAGGACCAGGCCCGGCCCTTCAAGGACGCCCAGGCCGAGGCGATGATCCAGGAACTGGAGAAAAACACCACTGCCCACAACATTCGCTTCTACAACATCGGCTCTGGAAGCCAGGGGATCGTCCATATCATTGCGCCGGAGCAGGGATTGACCCAGCCGGGAATGACGATCGCCTGTGGGGACAGTCATACCTCCACCCATGGGGCCTTTGGGGCGATCGCCTTTGGGATCGGCACCAGCCAAGTCCGCGATGTCCTGGCCTCCCAAACCCTGGCCTTGGCGAAACTGAAGGTGCGTCGGGTGGAGGTGAATGGGGAACTGGCTCCGGGGGTCTACCCCAAGGATGTGGCCCTGCATATTATCCGTAAGCTGGGCGTCAAGGGTGGTGTGGGCTATGCCTATGAGTTTGCGGGGACGACCTTTGAAGCGATGGATATGGAAGGGCGGATGACGGTTTGTAATATGGCGATCGAGGGTGGGGCGAGATGTGGCTATGTGAACCCGGATGCGACGACCTATGCTTACCTGAAGGATCGCGACTTTGCGCCGTCAGAAGGGGACTGGGAAGGGGCGATCGCCTGGTGGGAAAGTCTGCGCAGTGATGCGGATGCGGTGTTTGATGATGTGGTGAGCTTTAGTGCGAGCGAGATTGCGCCGACGGTGACCTGGGGAATTACGCCGGACCAGGGGATTGGGGTGACGGAGTCGGTGCCGACCCTGGGGCAGATGCCGGAGGCCGATCGTCCCCTGGTGGAGGAGGCGTATGCCTATATGGATTTCCAGCCGGGGCAGGCGATGGCGGGGACCAAGATTGATGTTTGCTTTATTGGGAGCTGTACGAATGGGCGGATTAGCGATCTGCGGGAGGCGGCGAAGGTGGCCCAGGGTCGCCATGTGGCGGCGGGGGTGAAGGCGTTTGTGGTGCCGGGGTCGGAGCGGGTGAAGCTTCAGGCGGAGGCGGAGGGGCTCGATCGCCTGTTTGTGGCGGCGGGGTTTGAATGGCGGGAGCCTGGTTGCTCGATGTGTTTGGCGATGAATCCCGATCGGCTGGAGGGGCGTCAGATCAGTGCTTCTTCCTCGAATCGGAATTTCAAGGGGCGTCAGGGGTCGGCGTCGGGTCGTACATTGCTGATGAGTCCGGCCATGGTGGCGGCGGCGGCGGTGATGGGGGAGGTGACGGATGTGCGGGGGATGCTGGGTGCGTAAGTCCACGGACAGGTCATGTTAAGGGTCCGTAACACCCAGGGTGAGTACTCTTTTCATGGCCGAAATTTGGAGCTAGTATAAAGCGTACAGATGGATTTCCAACCACATTCTGAGAAGTCCCCCTGAACTGTATGACTCCCTTGTTGCAGACTGTCGCCTTTCCTGAACGCCGTCGGCCCGCTAATTTGGTCCATGTGGATGCGATCGTGGAGGTTCCCTTGGCGGTGCGGCGACTGGGGTTTTCCTTCGGGCGGCCTGTGATGGTGGTGGTAGGCGGGGCGGGGCGGGTGAGTGATGAAGATTTGAGACGGATTGAGCGATTGTTCCAGGAAGTGTTGGCTCCGGTGGCGGATGCTTGCGGGGCGGTGGTGGTGGATGGGGGACGGATGCGGGGTGATGAAGCTGATGGGTCAGGCGCGTCGGCAATCCCATGGCCAGTTTCCGCTTGTGGGGGTGAGTCCTTCGGATCTGTCGGTGTTGCCGGGGAAGATGCCCTGCCATGAAGAGGCGGCTCCCCTAGAACCGAATCATACGCATTTTGTGCTGGTGAAGGGAACCCATTGGGGGGATGAGTCGAAATCCTTGGCGCGGGTGGCGAGTTCTATTGCGGGGCCTGCGCCTTCGGTGGCGATCGTGATTAATGGCGGTGAGGTGACGCTGCGGGATGCGGAGTGCAGTGTGGAGGAGCGGCGGCCTCTGTGGGTGATTGAGGGGACGGGTCGGAGCGCCGATCGCTTAGTGGCGGCGACCCATGGGCAGGAGGAGGAGCGACTGCTGAAGGTGGCAGAAAGTGGTCTGGTGCAGGCTTGGCATTTGGATGATTTGGATGGGTTGCGGCGGGGCTGATGGGGCATTTTGGGCGGGCTCGGGCTGTCGGTTAGGGGTTTTTCTAAACTAGATGCATGCCGATCGCTTGGAGAAGGACGGATCTGGATCTCGGTCCGTCGAGTTCGACGAGGAGGATGGATTGGTAGGTGCCGAGGGCGAGGGCTCCATCGATGATCGGGATGGTTTGGCTGTTGCCGATGGTGATGGCCATGAGGTGGGCGTGGGCGTTGCGGGGTTCGGCTTCGGGGATGTTGGGGCGGAGTTCTAGATCGTTGTGGAGGTAGGTGTCGGTGGGTGGGGCGAGTTTTGTGAGGTAGGTGCTAAGGTCTTCGAGGAGGCGTTCTTCGTCTTCGTTGATGGCGATCGCGGTGGTGGTGTGGCGAGAGAAGACGAGGATTTGGCCCTGGCGGATGCCGGCGTTTTGGACGAAGCGCTGGACGTCGGGGGTGATGTTGCGGACGGCGATCGGGCCTTGGGTTTTGAAGGTGAGGAGGTGATTATGTAGCATGGGTTTGATTATAGCGTCTGGGGGTTTGGGGGGGATAGTCAAGAATTGTGGGGGATGGAGGTTAAGATTGAGATGGATTGTTGCGCGATTTTAGACTATCTCTCTCTACACTAATTCATCACATGTCTACCCAAGACTCTATTGAACTCTCAAATTTAAAGAAAAGTTCCTTCCCTCAAAAGGATGTTGCTGGGAATGTAAATAAATACGAATCGTATCGGGAAGCATGGTCACGGATTAAACATGCTCAGGAAAATGGTTTCTTCTTGGAGGCTATCACTATTCAAGAAAGTATTATTTGGGTTTGTCAAGGATTTTGTGTCAGGGCTGAAATCAAGTAGGCATGCGGCCTTCAAACTCGATCGCGAAACGGTTAAGAGCGCTCTTCCAATCACGAATGGGCATGTTCCACTTTTTAGAGATGTTG
>JAAUSA010000045.1 GCA_012031975.1 Alkalinema sp. RU_4_3
GGATGTGGTGATTAGTGAGCTGTCGGTGGAGCAGTTTGTATGAGGGGACAGCCGTTGTTTTGATGTGATTTATCAGAAGCTGTCTAGTTTGGGGTTTGTCTATAAAGGCGCCTATGAGCAGTTGCGGGCACCGGATGACAATCGGGTTTTGCAGTTGGATGGGGTGTTTGTGCGAACGCACAAAGCGGCTCCTCTGGAGCATCGACGTAATGGGCAGTTTTGATTGGGTCAAGTTTAGGGGAGAGTTACTATGCAGCAGGAATTAATCAGCTACGAAGCAGCCGTCCACTGGATGCGCGAACAACCACATTATGCCGAGATGATCGAACATTGCTATCTCGATCGCGATAATCTAGCCTCAGCCGAGCGGTTTGCCGCCAGTGAGGAGTTTGGCGAAGCCTGTCGGCTGTTGGGCCTTCGTCCGGGTCAACCCAAGCGGGTTCTGGATCTTGGCTGTGGTAACGGGATTGCCTCCTATGCCTTTGCAAATAGGGGCTGTGCGGTGATGGCCGTGGATCCAGATATGAGTGATGATGTTGGGCTGATGGCGGCAGAGCGGCTGCGGGAGAAAATTAGTCGAGGATCGATCACCATTGCCCAAGCGACGGCAGAGTCCTTGCCTTTTGCTGACGATACCTTTGATGTGATCTATGAGCGGCAGGCGCTGCACCATTTCTCTGATTTACCCAAAGGTTTGACCGAATGTGCAAGGGTGTTAAAGCCGGGAGGGCGTTTTTTGGCGGCGCGGGAGCATGTGGTGACGGATGGGCAGCAGTTGGCGGTGTTTTTGCAAGAGCATATTTTGCACCAGCTCCATGGCGGCGAAAATGCCTATACTGTGGCCCATTATCAGGAAAGTTTGCGCAATGCTGGGTTGACGGTGGTGAAGACCATGGCGCCCATGGATAATGTGATTAACCATTTTCCGGTTTCTAATGCTGAGGTCCGCCAGGCCATGACCGATTGGCTGACGGCTCGGGTGGGTAGGCGGTTAGGGAGCGCGATCGCCCGCCTGCCCTTCATCGAAACGGCCTATCGACACCGCCAATCCCGGCGGAATCAATCGCCGGGGCGGGTATATTCTTTTTTGTGCAGCAAGGGAGATCGATTGTGAATATCCTCTATGACGGACAGGTCTATGGTCAGCAGGTGGCGGGCGGGGTGGGGCGCTACTTCGCCAATGTGATTAGTCGGCTGCCCGAGACGGTCTTCCCGATGCTGATGACCCAGCACCAAGGCAATCAACTCAACTATCCCACCCACCCAAACTTGAAACATCGGCAGTTTTTTGGGTTTCGGCCCCGGCGGCTGTCGAATCGGGTGCAGGATTATTACTTTCGCTGGCGCAATCAGGGGGAGCATTTCGACCTGATGCATCCCACCTACTACCATCGCCTCACCCAGGAAAGCTTTCAAGAAATCAAACAGCCCCTGGTGATTACGGTCTATGACATGATCCATGAGATCCTGTCCGATACCCTCGATCCCGTGGGCTATACGATGCTGGCAAAATACGCAGCGGTGCAGGCGGCGGATGCGATTCTCTGTATTTCTGAACATACCAAGCAGGATCTGATTCGCTACTACCCGGAGGCTGAGGCGAAGGCGACGGTCACGCCCCTGGCCTCCGAATTGAAGGGGGAATGGGCCTATGGGGAGGAAACGGTGCCGATCGCCCCCTATGTTCTCTATGTCGGCAGCCGCAATCGGGCCTACAAAAATTTCGATACGCTCTTGCTGGCGTTTTCAAAAGCAGTGACTATCCAGCCCGAGTTGTCCCTCTGTGTGGTGGGTCCGGCCTTCGATCGCCCCGAGCTACAGCAGATTGCCGACTTGAAATTGGGCGATCGTATTACGCTTTACCGCCATCCCCCGGATGCCCATCTGGCCAAGCTCTACCGTTGCAGTGTAGCCCTAGTCTATCCGTCGCTTTATGAGGGCTTTGGGATTCCGCCCCTGGAGGCCATGAACTGTGGTACGGCGGTGATCGCAGCGAACGCTTCCAGTCTGCCGGAGGTGGTGGGGGAGGCGGGCATCCTGTTCGATCCGATGAAACCTGAGGATTTGACGGAGGCGATGCTGCACTTGCTGGAGGCGCCGATCGAGCGCGATCGCTTGATTGCCAAAGGTCACGTGCAACAGGCGCAGTTTAGCTGGGATAAAACAGCGGCGGCGACCTTGCAGGTCTATCGATCGCTACTGTGAAGATTCGATCGCGTAGGTTGGGCGTTGATGAAGAGTGAGTATTCTCCCGGATAGCGATGGATGAACTTGTAAGTAGAAATTGTGACCGCTGTGACTTTACGGTTATTGCATTATGTTTAAGGGGTCTTAATCTTTATGGCTGGACTAGGCAGTATGGTTAGAGATGGCGGTACGATTCGACGTGAGTCCGTTCAGCAGCAGGAGCTGGTGATCGAGGCGGGGCGGGCGGAAAAGCAATATTGGAAGGATCTATGGCGGTACCGCGAGCTGTTTTATATGCTGGCTTGGCGCGATGTCACGGTCCGCTATAAGCAGACGGCGATCGGCCTAATCTGGGCATTGCTGCGGCCCTTCTTGACGATGGTAGTGTTCACCATGGTGTTTGGGAATTTGGCGAAGCTGGATGCGGCGACGAATGTGCCCTACCCGATTTTGGTGTTCGCGGCGATCTTGCCCTGGCAGTTTTTTGCCAATGCCCTGAGTGAATGCAGCAATAGTTTGATTTCCAATGCCAATCTGATCTCGAAGGTCTATTTCCCCCGGCTGATTGTGCCGACCAGTGCGGTGATTACCAGCTTTGTGGATTTTCTGATTTCGGGAGCGATTCTGCTGGGCCTGATGGCGTTTTACCATTTTGCGCCGGGCTGGCGGATTTTGATGCTGCCTGTGTTTACGGCGATCGCCTTCCTCGCTTCCATGGGCGCAGGTCTCTGGCTGGCGGCCCTGAATGTGGAGTACCGGGATTTCCGCTATATTGTGCCGTTTATTGTGCAGTTTGGCTTCTATGTGTCGCCCGTGGGCTACAGCAGTAGCATTGTGCCCGAGCAATGGCGGTTGCTGTATTCCCTAAATCCCATGGTGGGGGTAATAGATGGCTTCCGCTGGGCGATCCTCGGGGGGGATGCAACTATCTATTGGCCGGGGTTTGCCCTGTCCATGGGGTTGGTGCTGCTGCTGTTTGTGTCGGGGATTTGGTATTTCCGAAAGATGGAGCGACGGTTTGCGGATGTGATCTAGCCGAGGAGACCGCGATCGCCATCGAGTTCCACCGTCGTACCGACCGCCAAGGCCCCATTCTCGCCCTCGTGGCCGAAGGGCAGGTCCGAAACAACGGGCAAACCCAGGTCTCCGAGGCGATCGCGCAGCACCTCAGATACGCTAAAACTGCGTAGCCCTCGGGTGGATCGCAGGAACTAAACCGTCCGAGGGCTATCCCCCGCAGCTTCGACAGTGCTCCGGTCATCCGCCAGTGGGTCAGCATGCGATCGAGGCGGTAGGGTGCCTCGCCCACATCCTCTAGGGCCAAAATGACATTGTCTAGGTCCGGTTGCAGAGCTGTGCCGAGCAGATGGGTGGCGACCGTGAGATTGGCGGGCAGGAGTTTTCCCACCGTTTTGCCGCCGCCCCAGCCCTTGCCTTGCAGGGGGGAGAGCGATCGCCCTTCTACGAGATCAAACAGGCGATCCTGGGACCAATTCGGTTCGACGCCTAGGGTGGTCAGCACGGGACCATGGACCGAAACCACGCCTGCCTGGGCAAATCGCCAGAGCAGACTCGTAATATCGGAAAAGCCCACCAGCCACTTCGGCGCTGCAGTCTCCGGCCAAACCCAATCCTCTAGGAGACGTGCTCCGCCCCAGCCGCCTCGAACACAGAGAATGCCCTGGCAGTCAGGATCTTCTAGGGCCTGGGTCAGGGCCGATCGCCGCACGGCATCGGTCCCTGCCAGGTAGCCATGGCGATCGTCATAGCCCTTGGACAGGTGCAACTGGTAACCGCGATCCTGCCAGACCTTTAGTCCAGCCTCCAGGCGCTCCATTTCCCGTAAGGCCCCGCTGGGGGCGATCACATGGAGGCGATCGCCCGGTTTCAAGGCAGGAGGCGTTTTACAAGCATGCATAGGGGATAGCTCAGGGGGGCGATTCAACAAACTCAATATACTGATCTTCCATCAGAAAGGCCCCTGCCTCAAATCGGACGGACCAAAAACCACCGGGACGGCGATCGATCACCTGGCCAATTTGCCCCACCTGTAACAAATTTCCCGGTCGCAGCATGGGACTTGGATCCGCCGTTTTAAGATATTGAGGTTGGGTGATCAGTTTGACCCAGGTTCCGATTGCAAATTCTTGGCTCATGATGGTTGGGACCTAGGGGAATTTCAGGGGATAGGGACTGCGAACTAGGAGAATCATCATGGGTTTTGTTTCACATTGGGATCTAAAATAGTGAAGTACTTTTTTCTGACGGAAGGTTGGATGATTGGCCGAGTTTGGGAGCTGGGGGGTCTTTGGGACGAATTAGCCCATCGCCGCCGCCCGCAAATAGAACGCCTCAATCTTTCCATCATCGAAAATGGTGAACGTCTCTGGCTCCATCGTACCGATCCGGAGGTCTTGATGCTAGAGGTCAAGCCCGGTGAACAGGTACCACCCACGCCGATTGGCCAGGTGATGATCAAGCGGTTGATGGGGGCGATCAGGTTCTCGATCGATTGGCAGAATGTGTGGATCCCTAGCGTGTTTTGAAAAATATTGCCCAGGCTGGACTCAATATGTAGCGTTTTTGGATTTCTCGGGTACCATCGAGGAGCAAAACTAGCTATTCCTTGTCCAAGCTTCAATCCTTAGTTTAAAGCTTTGGTAATTCGCCATGCTCCAAGATCTTACACAAACCCCCAATGTTCCTGATGAGACTCTGTCCTATGCAGAGTCAGCGGTGAGGTCTGCGGCCCGTCCAGCGGCGCCACCCGATCGCTTTGCCAACCAGTTGATGGATGAGATCTTTGGGGATGTGGAGGATGTCCTGGATGGGGGGTTTGTGCCGCCCCAGGAGCCTGTCAAGATGGAGATGCCAGCCCCTGAGATTAAGTTCGATGTGGCGGCGGCCCTGGCGGAGCGCTATCCCCAGTTGGCAAAGCATTTAGAGGAGGGCGAGGCCCTGCCGGATCTGCCTGGACCGACGACGGCGCTTGCGACCCCTAAGGAAAAGGCGAAGAAGAAGGAGAAAGATCCAAACGGCCTGAGCCTGGTGGAACGATTCATGATTCTTACGGGTTGCACTTCAGCGGTGGCGGCTTTGGGGATTTGGATGACCAGCCAGGGACTGCTGGGGCGTTTTGGTACGGTACTTAGTCAACAGGCAGCTCCAACGGCTCCGGCTCCGGCTCCGGCCCTAGATGCGTCCCAGACCAAGTTTGCAGACTATATGGCTAGGTCGCTGGCGGCGATCGATCGCACCGCTGGCACCTCCCCCGCTGCCCCAACCTCGGCTTTGCCTGCGGTACCCGTGGCCGGGGTGCCAGGGCCTGAGAATAAGCCAGTTGCCTCTAGCAGTGTGGGCATTGTGTTGCCCAAGCCGGGGACGACGACGGCTTCTACGAATTTGAGTCCGAATCGATCGATCACGCCAATCACAATCCAGCCTCAGCCCCTAGCAACCAACCCCGATACGGTGTCGCGCACCGAGTTTAATCGGGTCAATCAGATGCTCCAGAAGATTTCGGGGATGCTGGAGCGGATTGCCCCAGGATCTTCGAGCCGAATTCCAGGTTTGGGCAATCGCAGTGCGGCGGCACCTAAGGTGGTGGCAGCGGCTGCACCCATTGCCCGTCCAGCAGTGGCAGCTCCAGCGGCCAATCTCCCCCAGCGGACCATGACCAGCTATGGCGTCGTGCCCAATGGCAATTCCTTCGTGATGTTTGACACCAATGGCGTTACCCAACGGGTGACCCTGGGTGAAAACGTTGGTTCTACAGGCTGGACCCTGATTGATGTCACCCAGTCCGGTGTGGCCACCTTCCGCCGGAATGGTGAAATCCGCAATGTGGCCCAGGGTGAAAAGATTTAATATGGGGCAGTACGCTCTTTGAGGGTGACCCATGGGTCTGTTTGACGATGTTAGCCAGTTCTTGGAGAAGCGCATTGATGATTTTCTCAAGAACAATCCCCATCTGGAGTTGCAAGCTTTAGATGACAAGCTGCGCGATCAGGCCAAGGAGACCGATCGCCTCCTAGCCGAACTGATGGCCTCGGAGCAGCGTAACCAAACTCAGATCCTGGCGACGGCCCAGGATGTGAAGCGGTGGGACGATCGCATCCAAAAGGCTAAGGCAGCGAATCGGCAGGATCTCGTGGTCCGGCCCAGAATCATCTGGCGGGGCTAATCCGCGAGGGCAATCAGCTTTGGGGCCAGATGGAGCTAATTAAGGATCGCATTAAGCAGACGCGCGATCTGGCCCAGAAAATTAAGGTGCGCCGTCAGGAGGTCAAGCAGAAGCTGGAGGAGGCCCAGGTGGCAGCTAAGGCGGCGAAGGTCAAGACGAGCAGTTCGAGCTGGGCGGATACGGTGATCGCGGGGGACAAG
The DNA here is from genome assembly GCA_012031975.1 of Alkalinema sp. RU_4_3. Taxonomy (GTDB): domain Bacteria; phylum Cyanobacteriota; class Cyanobacteriia; order Leptolyngbyales; family Leptolyngbyaceae; genus JAAUSA01. The sequence goes on from JAAUSA010000045.1 coordinate 6,571, forward strand.
CGCAATGACCCCTTGGAGAAGCAGTTTGCCAAGTGGGAGGCGGATGAGGAATTGCAGCGGATGAAGCGCAATATGAAATAGGCACCTAACTGCCGCGATAGGTGCTGTAGGCCCAGGGAGAGACCAACAGAGGCACATGGTAGGCCTCGTCATCGGTCAACCTAAATTGGATCGGAATGCGATTGAGAAAGGTGGGCTGGGCAAAGGCGAGAAAGCTTTGGAAATAGTCGCCGATCGAAAACACTAGCTCATAGATCCCCGGCTGAAACTCCTGTTCCGACAGAATGGGCAGGTCGGTACGGCCATCGATGTTGGTCAGCAGGGTTTTAAGCAGGGTTTTGCCCAGGGCTTCATCGACTTGGTAGAGTTCGATCGCCACCCCTGCCGCAGGTTTGCCGTGGGCCGTGTCTAGAACGTGCGTTGTGAGCTTTCCCATGGATTTACCATTTTTTGTAGGACAGGAACTTCCCGTTCATTGTGACTTTGACGCGATCGCCCTTGGGGTCTTCCACCTTTTCAATGTCGAGGGTGAAATCGATGGCGCTCATAATCCCATCCCCAAATTTCTCCTGAATCACGTCTTTCATCGGCATCCCATAGACCTGCATGATTTCGTAGAACCGATAAATCAACGGGTCCGTCGGCACCACAGGCCCCAGACCCTTGGTCGGATAGGCCATGATCTGGGGCAGGTAGAATTCGCCCAAATCCAAGGCCGCCAGCAACTTCTTGCCCTCTTCCTCCGAGGCGGCGGATTGGCCATAGAAGAGGGAGGCGATCCAGACTTCACTCTGGCCGACCACGCTCTCTAAATCGGCAAAGGTGAGGCCCTTCTCTTTCTTGGCGGCCAAAAGGGTTTGGGTCAGTTCAGATAGTTCGATGCTAGCCATGGGCGATCTTTCACATATGGGTTGGTTGTCCCTATGATGCCAAGCTGGGATTGCGGAAAAATGTTCGTGGCGAACATCTTGGCAAACTCATCCCGGCAAGTAGTGCTGATGCCAGTGGTGGGCAATATCGATTCTTTTACAGAGCCAGACGCGATCGCGGGCCTGCACATAGTCTAAAAACCGCGCCAAGGCCGCTGCCCGCCCCGGACGCCCGGCTAGCCGACAGTGCAAGCCGATGCTCATCATCTTGGGCGCGGTCTCCCCCTCTGCGTACAGCATGTCAAAGGCATCCCGCAAATAGGTAAAAAATTGATCGCCGCAATTAAACCCCTGGTTTGTGGCAAATCGCATGTCGTTGTTGTCTAAGGTGTAGGGAATCACAAGATGGGGCTTTGCCTCCGAATGGACCCAGTAGGGCAGGTCATCCCCGTAGCTATCCGCATCGTAGAGAAAGCCCCCTTCTTCCATGACTAATTTCCGCGTGTTGGGGCTGTTGCGGCCCGTGTACCAGCCCAGAGGCCGACTGCCTGTGACGGCTTGGTGGATGGCGATCGCCCGTTGCATATGCTCTAGCTCCGTGGCTTCATCCACATATTGATAGTCAATCCAGCGATAGCCATGGCTAGCAATTTCCCAATCCGCCGCCTGCATGGCCGCCACAGCCTCTGGATTACGCATTAGGGCCATGGCAATGCCATAGACGGTCACGGGAATTCCCCGCGTTGAAAACAATCGATGCAATCGCCAGAAGCCCGATCGACTGCCATACTCATAGATCGATTCCATGTTCATATGGCGCACACCGGGCAGGGCCTGGGCTCCCACAATTTCGGATAGAAACGCCTCTGAAGCTGGATCGCCATGGAGAATACAATTCTCGCCGCCCTCTTCATAGTTAATAACAAACTGCACCGCCAAGTGTGCTCCCTGGGGCCAGCTGAGCTGCGGGGGGTTGCCACCATATCCCACCATATCCCTGGGATAGAGAACTGACGGATCGCTTTTACCGGAAGCTTTGTAATTCGCCCAGCCCCCATAGTCGGAAATGTCAGTCCAGCCAAATTCGTCGATTAAAACCTTGGGGTAGAGGATGGCGATCGCTGTTTCACCATTTTCCAGGAGCACCTCCGCCGGATACATATGGGGCGGTTCCGTGGAAATCAGGTAGGCATATTGTTCGGGGCTCAGATCGTAGAGTTCGCCGGGAATGGCAATGCCATTGGTTTCAACTTCATAGATGGCTGGGTGCCAACCATTGGCGGCGGCATGGAGGCGGTATTTGGGAGCGGTCTGGGCCGATCGCACGAATTCAGCGGTTTGCAAATTTTGATGATCGGGCTGGCCTTTGAGGGCCGAACCGCAAATAAAAACGCGTTGTTTTTCCAAGGTCATAGGGTATGAGATCCAGCAGGAGTCCAAGCTTATCTGAGGCAATTGTCCGATTTGGTATCTTTTATCACAGAATCCCCAGGAGCGCCTGCGGTTTATTGAAACTAGGGCTGCTGCAAAATACCAAACCATATTTCCAGGGGGACTGTCTCTATGAATTACCCTGCCGAACCACCTATCCTGCCGCTCCCGCTCCATTGCACCTTCAGCCCCCAAAATTGGCAAATCCTGGCCCAGCATTGGTACCCGATTGCCTTTCTCCAAGAAGTAACTGACAAACCCCTGGCGGCGGTGCTGCTCGATCAGCCCCTGGTGGTCTGGCGTACGCCTGGTGGCGTGACGATTGCCCGCGATCGCTGTCCCCATCGCGGTCTGTCCCTGAGTATGGGGCAGGTACGGGGCGATCAGCTTGTCTGTCCTTACCATGGTTTACACTACGACGCCAAGGGCCATTGCAGCCATATTCCGGCCCATCCTGACGCCACTATTCCGCCAACGCTTGTCTTACCCACCTATCCTGTCAAGGAGGCCTATGGCTTAATCTGGACCTGCTTGGCGGGTCATACAAAACAAACCCTGCCGGAGTTTGGCGAATGGGAGGATTCTGATTACCAGCAAATTCTGCCCGATGCCCTCACGGTGAATACCTCCGCTGGACGTCAGGTGGAGGGATTTCTGGATGTGTCCCATTTTGCCTGGGTCCATACAGAAACCTTCGGCAGTCAAGATAATCCCCTGGTGCCGAGGTATGAGGTTAGGTGTAGCGATCGCGGTTTTTCCGCTGACTATTGGAGCAAGGTGAGCAATTTCCCCAAGGGATTGGAACATCTAGCCCCAGAGGGCTTTGAATGGCGACGATTGTTTGAAGTCTTTCTGCCTTTTACGGCCAGGCTGACGGTATTTTTCCCGGAGGGAGGACAGCTCTGCATTCTCAATGCGGCTTCTCCAATTTCCAGCACACAAACCCGGATGTTTGCACCAATCTGTCGTAATTTCGATCGCGGTGTCGATCTCGAACCTGTCTATGAGTTCAATCGCCAGGTCTTTGCCGAGGATCAGCGAATGATCGAGGCTCAGGTCCCGAAGGAATTACCCCTTGATTTGACGGCGGAAGTTCATATCCCGGCCGATCGCAGCTCGATTGCCTACCGCAGAGGCTTGCGTCAGATGGGCCTTCGGTAGGCTAGGCGGGTTCTTGCAGGGCGCGCGATCGAACTTGACTGAGGGAAATGATCTTGGCGGAGAAATCCTGGGAAAATAGTTCTGATTTAGCCATGGGAATTTCTTGCCAGCAGGTCTGACAGAATAATGTCAACCGATGGTTCCGAAATTGGCGCAGCAACATCTGATCGCAACAAGGACAACGATTCATATCAAACCTCCTTGGGTGGCTATGACCATCCGTGTAAAGCACTGATTAATAAATTACGCTTTAAATGTGAGGAACCTGTGAGGTCTTACGATTTGTGCAGGTTCCTATCAGAAAGCGTTACAAATGATACTTAGACGATTTCTGTCGGACGGAGAATGTCGATGAAATGCCTCACTAGAGGTTATTATGGCTCGACATTCATTATGGTGTCTGTATCAGGCGTCACTTGGTCTGGAATTGTTTAAGTATTTGTGGGATGAAAATGCGATCGGGGTTGGGGGATATTCTCTTGGTGATTTTTGGTTGATGGGTTGGCGATCGTGTATTGGTGTTGTTTGTTGCTGCATGGCGTGGGGGCGAAGCATTCGGGCGGGAGTTGTCTTAGATTTTGGATATCTCTAGCCGAATGCTTCGCCCCTACGATGTTTGGATATTATCCAACGGCTTCTTCACACCGATCGCACAACAAAGGATGCTCCGTCGATAGGCCCACCCGCGTCGAATAATTCCAACAGCGATCGCATTTACAACCATCTGCTTTGGCAATGCCGATCGTTTCGCTCTTATGTTCCAGCTCCGCCAAAGGAGCTGCATCGGCCAGCAACTCCACCTGGGAAGTCAGGAACAGATAACGCAGCTCATCGACCTGGTTGCCTGTGGCCTGGTTCATCTGCTCCAGGGTCGATCGCAGTTCCGCATCCTCTACGTACAGCAGTAGTTTGGACTCCAAGGATGAGCCAATCATCTTGGCCATTCTTGCCTGCTCTAGGACCTGGTTGGCGTTGCCTCGCAGATCGCGCAGTTTTGTCCATTTGTCGGAGAGGGCGGGCTGTCGCCACTGTTCGTCTAGTTTGACCCAGCCGGATTCAAACACGGATGTTACGCCCGTTGAATAGGGGAGAAATTGCCAGATGTCTTCGGCGAGATGGGACAGGACGGGGGCGATCGCCCGTGACAGGTTCTCTAAGGCCACGGCTAGAACGGTTTGACAGCTCCGACGACGTGTTGCATTGGCGCGGCTGATGTAGAGGCGATCCTTGGCGATGTCTAAATAGAAGTTAGACAGATCGACAACGCAGAAGTTTTGAATTGTCTGGAAGAATCGGAAGAATTGATATTTCTCAAACGCATCCGTTACTTCATCAAACACTTCTGTGATTCGGTGGAGCATATAGCGATCGAGTTCCGGTAAATCACTATAGGCAACAGCATCGGTAGCCGGATTGTAATCATGGAGATTACCAAGTAAAAACCGCGCCGTATTCCGAATTTTGCCGCGCACGTCATTCAGTTGCTTCAGCATGTTTCTGCCCAGGGGCACGTCATTGCTGTAATCAACCGAAGAGACCCAAAGCCGCAGTACGTCGGCACCGTAGCCCGGTTCCTGTTGCTGGTTTTTGCCGCCGTTAATCACGATCGCTGGGTCCACGACGTTCCCCTCGGATTTGCTCATCTTGCGGCCATTTTCGTCCACCGTGAAACCATGGGTTAGCACGGCTTTGTAGGGTGCTTGACCTGTGACGGCGACGCTGGTGAGCAGACTCGATTGGAACCAGCCGCGATGTTGGTCGGAGCCCTCTAGGTAGAGATCTGCGGGGTAAGATAAACCGCGAGCTTTCACCACTGATGCCCAGGAAGATCCAGAATCAAACCAGACATCCATCGTGTCTGTGCCAATGCGATAGCTGTTTCCATCGTTGCGGTATTTCTCCGGCAGCAATTCCGCCACCGACATTTCCCACCAGGCATCCGCGCCTTGCTCTGCAATAATCGCCTGGACATGATTGATCGTATCCGCATCGATCAACGGCTCATGGGTGGCTTCGTTGTAAAACACCGGAATCGGCAGGCCCCAGCTCCGCTGGCGAGAAATACACCAGTCCGATCGCTCCGCCACCATCGGCGTAATCCGATTCTCGCCCTGGGCTGGAATCCAAGTTACCTCAGAAATCGCCTTCAGTGCCCCATCCCGGAAGCCCGCCACGGAGGCAAACCACTGTCTGGTCGCCCGGAAAATCACGGGTTTCTTCGTCCGCCAGTCGTAGGGATATTTATGCTGGTAGGCCTCTTCTTTGATCAGCGAACCCGCTTCTTTCATGGCGGCGATCACCGCTGGGTTAGCATCCTTGAGGACGTTCAAGCCCGCAAACGGCCCCGCTTCCTCTGTCATAATCCCGCCATCATCCACGGGCGACAGGATCGGCAATCCATAGCGCTGACCCACCAGGTAGTCTTCCTGACCATGGCCCGGCGCCGTATGGACCAGGCCCGTACCTGCTTCCGTGGTGATGTAGTCGCCGCCGATGATGATTTCGGAGGTGCGATCGAACAAAGGATTGCGATAGGTGCAATGCTCCAGGAGTTTGCCCATGGTCGAAGCTTTGCTTTCCAGGGTTGTGCCCATTTTCTCGGCCAGGGTTTCGATCAAGTCCTTGGCGACTAGCAGATACTTGAACCGCGTGGGGTTGTTTTCACCCACTTCCACCACGGAGTAAACCAGGTCCGCGTTCACTGCCACTGCCAAGTTCCCCGGAATCGTCCAGGGCGTCGTTGTCCAGATCGCCACCCCTAGTTCTCCGGAGAAGGGGTCAAACGGACCTACCAATTCCGGCGACAGATTGAGGACTTCAAACGCCGCATACATACTGTTCGAGGTGTGGCCCTCGGGATACTCTAGTTCAGCTTCCGCCAGAGCAGTCCGTGAACTCGGACTCCAATAGACAGGTTTGAGTCCCCGATAGATGTAGCCCTTGAGAAACATCTCCCCAAACACGCCGATCTGTGCCGCTTCGTAGGCCGGGTCCATGGTCACATAGGGGTGCTCCCAATCCGCCCAGACCCCGTAGCGCTTGAAGCTTTCGCGCTGGGCATCAATGGTGTCGGCGGCAAACACCGCTGCTTTTTTGCGGATGCCGATCGGCGTTAGTGCCTGTTTCTCTTCGGGTTTGAGACTTTGGAGAACTTTCAGCTCGATCGGCAATCCATGACAGTCCCAGCCGGGCACAAACTGCACCTTCCGACCCCGCAGGAGCTGGTATTTATTGATGATGTCCTTCAAAATCTTATTCAATGCATGGCCCACATGCAGCGATCCATTGGCGTAGGGCGGCCCATCATGGATCACAAAGGGCTCCCCTGGATTGGAGCCTGCTAGCTTCTCATACAGCGCCTGCTGATTCCAGAAAGCCTGAATCTCCGGCTCCCGCTTCACTGCATTCGCCCGCATGTCAAACTTGGTCTGGGGCAAGTTGACGGAGTTTTTATAGCTTCCAGGTTCAGTCAGGGGCATGGGAGTCTCTAGATGATGGTTCGTTTCGGTCTAGCCATTATAGAAGAATGAATTATCTCTGGCTCGGTCCTACAAAACTTGGGGGATGTTGCTGGCAAATCGGGTTGGTGGCTTGGGATGGTTTGTGGAACAGGGTTGATCTGTGATCGCTTGAACCTTGGGCGCATGCGATGCGCCCCTACGGGAATTTTTTCCTTGATATCCTGCAAATCTATCTGTACGGGTGCATTGCATGGGCTCTGGGCCTATGCGATCGCAGATCAAACCCCAATAACTGGATGCCCCAACAGAATCTTGGGGATTAAGGGGCCAACTCGTAACAAACCTCAACAATCATCCCCAACTGCACCATCACCATCCCCTCCGACACCGCCTCACCCCACCGCTCCGACACCACGATCGCCATCTCCCGTAACTGCTCCGACTCCGGTCCCGGCCAGCAAAAATACTGCACCGCCAACACCTCCGGCAGACAGACCAAACGGTAAGCCTCCAGACACAAACAGGCCAACTCCACCACCTCCGCCTTCAATCCCTCGCGCCTCAACCGCCGCTCCAATAAACTCGGCGTCAGATCGCCTAGCAAACCCCACCAAGTCACCCGACGCCAAGGCAACCGCAAACAGCGCTCACAAGAACAAATCTCACCAAACCCTTGGACATAACCATGGTCAGTCACCATAGGGGCCTCCATCGAAATAATAGCTAGGGGGAAAGCATAGAAGCAAGCATTAGAGGCAATCGTTCAAACTATCACCTCAGCAAAACTCACCTGAGTGATAACTGAAAGTGATACCTAATTTTATACCTCTTCTGCCAAGCCCCCGTCAAGATTGTTTAAACTCCCAGGCTGTATAGAAAACAACCCCATATCCCTCGCTATCATAGGAGTTAAAACCTATTCCTCAAGTGAGATCCCCCGGTTCTCCCCTATCATGCTCAGTCCAGGGGCCATCGCCTACCTCCAAACCCAAGCCGTCACCCAGGTCGAACTCGACGCCCTCACCCTCGCCCTAGAGGGTCGCCAAGCCGATCGCATCGCCGACCAACTCCAGATCAGCCGCGTCGCCGTCCGCAAACGCCTGGGCTCCATCTATAAAAAACTCCAAATCGAAGGCACCTCCCACGGCAAACTCGCCCTCCTGCGCGAACGCCTCGAAGCCCAGCAACCCCAGCCCCCCACCTCGACTGGGGCGAAGCCACCCAGATCGACCAATTCTACGGACGCGAAGCCGAACTCCAACAGCTCCAGCAGTGGATAAACGATCGCAAGCGCCTCCTAATCCTCTGGGGCATGGGCGGCATCGGCAAAACCTCCCTCGCCATCGAACTGGTCAACCGGATCAACAGCCGATATAGCCAAACCATTTGGCGATCGCTCCAAGATGCACCACTCTTTACCGACTGGGCCACGGATATACTCGCCCAACTCGGCGAATCCCCCACCGACAACCCCCTCAGCCAACTCGTCAAACGCCTACGCGACAAACCCGTCCTCCTAATCCTCGACAACTGGGAATCCATCCTCCAAAGCGGCTCCGCCTCAGGCCGCTATCGCCCCGACTATGAAGACTATGGCGAACTGTTGCGCCTCGTCGGCGAAGTCCCCCACCAAAGCACCTTACTGGTCACCAGCCGCGAAGTCCCCCGCCAGCTCCTGCGCCTCAAGGGCAACCCCAAGGTCCAGGCCCTCGAACTCCCCGGCCTCCACGCTCCCCGCTGCTCCAAGACCCTGTTTCAAACCCTCACCGCTGCCCCCAGGAAGATCCCGCCCTCGCCGAACTCGTCACCCACTGCGGCGGCAACCCCCTCACCCTCAAAATCGTCGCCACCTTGATCCAAACCGTCTTCCACGGCGACATCCAGCAGTTCCTCCAGCAGGGTGCCATGGGTTCCCTGCGCGACATCAGCCGCCTGATCAACGGCCAGGTCGATCGCCTCTCCAAAACAGAACAGGACCTCCTCTTCTGGCTAGCCATCAACCGCCGCCTCGATAACTTCCAAGAACTCACCCAGGACTTCGCACCGCTACTGGACCCCATGGTTGCCGCCGAAGCTGTCCAGGCCCTCCACCAGCGCTCCCTGCTCGTCTCGGGCCAAAACCACTATAAAACTCCTACCCGTTGTTGAAGAGGTTTTGCTCAATCGCCTGGTCAAAGCGATCGCCCAGGAAATCATCACCGCCACCGCCCAGTTGCTCCACGACCATCCCCTCTACAAAGCCCATGGTGAGGCCCGCCTGCGCCGCTTCCAGTCCCAAATGATCTGGGACCCCCTCATCCGAGAACTGCGCCAGCACTACCTCAGCGACGCCATCCTCTACACCCAAGTCACCGCCCAACTTGCCAGCTACCAGGGCAAAGGCGACCTCGAAACCGGCTACAGCGTCGGTAATCTGATCAACCTCCTCACCCGCCTCGAAGACATCTCCCTGAACAAGAGCGACTGGTCCCACCTGGTGATCAAGCAAGCCTCCTTCCGCAAAGTCGCCCTCCACCAAGTCAACCTCAGCCACTCCATCTGCCACCACTGCGCCTTCACAGGCATCCTCGGCAGCCTGCTGACCTCAGCCTTCCATCCCACCCAACCCTGGTTCGCCACCGGAGACGCCGACGGGCGCATCGTGATTTGGGATTTGCGATCGGGGGAACAGGAACTCACCTGGCAGGCCCATGAAAACTGGGTGCGGGGTCTCTGCTTTACCCCCGACGGCCAATACCTGATCAGCGGCAGCGAAGACAGCACCATCAAACTCTGGCAGACTAGCACCGGAGAATACGTCCGCACCCTTGGCAAGCACGACGACTGGGTCAGAGCGATCGCCCTCTCCCCCGACGGAACGCTGATTGCCAGCGCCAGCCGCGACGGGACCGTCGGCCTTTGGGACCTCCAGGGCAATGCGATGGGCCGACTTCAGGGCCACCAGGGCTTCGTCCGCACCGTCGCCTTCCACCCCCATCTCCCCCTCCTCGCCTCAGCGGGGGACGACGGCACCATCCGCCTCTGGAACCCCGAGACTCAAGGCGCGATCGCCCAGATCCCAGCCCACAACAACCTGATCCAATGCATCACCTTCAGCCCCGACGGCAAAACCCTAGCCAGCGCGGGCTGGCACGATTGCGTCCGGCTCTGGGACCTGGAAACGAAAACCTATCTGAGAGAATTAGGTCCGGCCAGTTTTATTCGATCGCTCTCCTTCAGCCACGATGGCCAATATCTAGCAGCGGGGGGCGATCAGCGGCAGAGCCAAGTCTGGGACCTCACCAGCGGCCAGAGCCTCGGCCAACTCAGCGGCCACACCCAAAGCATCCAATCCATCCAATTCAAACCCCGCACCCACCTGCTGGCCACCAGCAGCGAAGACAAAACCGTCATCCTCTGGGACATCCCCCAACTCAAAAACCGCCAAATCCTGCGCGGCTACACCTACTGGGTACACGCCCTCGCCCTCAGCCCCGACGGCACCCAGCTCACCAGCGTCGGCGACGACGCCCTAGTCCGCCGCTGGAACCTGCTGGAAAACAGCGACACCATCGCCACCGCCCAACCCGTCATCCCCGGCCACCAGGGCCGCCTCTGGTCCACAGCCTACAGCCCCGATGGCCGCTGGCTGGCCACCAGCGGCGACGATCGCACCGTCAAACTCTGGGTGGCCCGCAATGGTCGCCTGGTCCGGGACCTGCCCCACAGCGACTGGGTGCGATCGCTCTGCTTCAGCCCCGACGGCAAAATCCTCGCCACGGGCAGCACCGACAACAAAATCCGCCTCTGGACACCGCGCCTGGGCGATCAGCCCTTTGATATTCTCGAAGGCCACAGCAACTGGATTCGCACCCTCGCCTTCACCCCCGACGGCAAAACCCTCTGGAGCAGCGGCGACGACGGCATCATTCGTGGCTGGCATGTCCAATCCGGCCAATGCTTTATTGCCACCACCGACCAAAACAGCCGCATCTGGTCCCTCGCCGTCAATAGCCGATTTCTAGCCAGTGGCAATGACGCAGGCCAGGTCCAACTCTGGCATCCCGAGACCGGTGCATCCCAACCCGCCCCCTATACCCAACTGCTGCCCGCCATCCGATCGATCGCCCTCCACCCCACAGAACCCCTACTGGCCGTGGGCCATGTGGACCATATCATTCGACTGTGGAACCTAGATAGCGGTAACTATCAGGAATTTCTCGGCCATGAGCACTGGGTGCGATCGCTGGTGTTCCACCCAGACAAACCCCTATTATTCAGCGGCAGTCAGGACGGATCGATTCGCCAATGGAACTGGCAAACCGGGGAATATCTGGGATCCATGATGCCCGATCGCCCCTACGAAGGGATGAATATTACCCAGCTACAGGGGGTTAAACCTGCACAAATGGCGATGCTGTCTGCCTTGGGCGCGGTAGAGGGGTGATTTATGGGAAAATAGTGAACAATTAATTCACCTTTTGATTGCCACCATGTCACCGAAGGATTTGCCCAACACCCTTGCAGCCCTATTCGGGGATGCTGTCCAAGCGCTTTCTCCGGGGTCCTACCAAGTGGAGACAGAGGGGTTTCGTCTGTTGGTATTGTTGTCGGAGACCCAGGATTGGCTGCGGGTTCTGATTCCGATCGCCCCGGCGGGAGAAGCCTTGCCCTTTCTAGAGGAAATCCTGGAGGCCAATTTTGACCATACCCAGGAAAATCGCTACGCCATTGCCCAGGAGTTACTCTGGGGGGTGTTTCAGCAGGGGATGGGGGCTTTGACGCCGGAGTCGTTGACCCAGGCGATCGAGCGCCTTGTGGTGCTCCATCAGCAGGGCATCAACGAGGCCTTTCGGATGTTTACGGAAAAGCGGGTGCGGGAGATTATTCGGGTGGCTAAGCGTCAGGGCCAGACCCTAGAGAGCACCATGCAAACCCTGTCCCGCTTTTATGAAGAGGGCGTTATGGGGGATGTGGGGGATAGCAGTGATGAGCGCAGTGTGAGTTTAGAGGCTTGGCGCTACCAGATGGAAAAGCTGTGGGATGAGGTGGACCCGTAATGATGTCTTGATAGGCTGTTTGCGCGTTCGGGGAAAGTCATAGATACTGAAACAGGATTGATATTTGATACCTATGGACTTGATCGATCAACTGCGAGCTGATTACGCTAGATTTCCCCAGGCGCAGAGTTATCACCTGTATGCCCAGGATGTCTATTTCCGTGACCCGATCACAACTTTCCGGGGCATCGATCGCTATCGGAAAATGATTGAATTTATGACCTATTGGTTCAAGGACCCGAAGCTAGAGCTGCATAGCATTTACCAAAACGGCCAGAGCATCCGCACCGACTGGACCCTCTCCTGGGTTACACCTCTGCCCTGGAAGCCACGCATCTACATCTGTGGCTGGAGCGATCTAACAGTTAATCGGGCGGGTCTGATCGATTCCCACATTGATGCCTGGCATGGCTCCAAGTGGTCCGTGGTCACCCAGCATTTCCCCTATTTCCGCCCCTCTAACCAGTAGGTCATCATCGGACCGATGCCATAGATTTCCGTCATGCCCCGCTCTTCAAACTTAAATTTGTCCACCAGCCGACGATAGCTGGCTGGGGCCACCTGAATGCGCCCTGGTGACCCGGTGGCCTGCATGCGGCTGGCTAGGTTGACGGCATTGCCCCAGAGGTCGTAGGTGATCTTTTTCATGCCGATTACTCCGGAGATCGCGGCCCCAGTGCTGATGCCGATGCGCAGACGGAAGGGTTCGCCCAGATCGCGCTCGATTTCCTGGGCCACCAGTTGCATCGCTAGGGCCATGTCGGCGATCGCTTCGGCATGGTCTGGTTTCTGGGTATGGACGCCCCCGGCAACCAGATAGACATCACGGATGGTTTTGATTTTTTCCAGGCCCAGCTCTTCGGCCTTCGCATCAAAGCTAGAAAATAACCGACTGAGCAGTTTGATCTGTTCGTTGGGGGAGATGTGGTTGCAGAAGGCGGTGAAGCCGTCGATGTCGGCGTAGAGTACGGTGACGTCTTCGAGGCTATCGACGATGATTTCCCGGCGATCGCGCAGGCGTTCGGCCACGGACTGCGGCAGGATGCTGAGTAGGAGGCGCTCGGTTTCCTGGCGTTGGTGGCGCAGGGCCGATTCCATGCGGCGGCGTTCGGTGACGTCGCGGACGGTGCCTTCGTAGTAGAGGAATTCGCCTTTGGTATTGATCACCGATCGGATGTTTTCAGAAATCCAGATTTTGCTGCCGTCGCGGCGATAGATGCGGGACTCGGCGCCTACGACCTGGCCATGCTGTTTTAGATAGGCATTCAGGCCGTCGCGGCGGCTGGGGTGGACGTAGAGCTGCTGGGCAATATTGGTAATCCCGGCCATCAGGGCCTGGGTGGAGTCATAGCCGTAGATATGGGCCAGGGCCTGGTTGACGCTGAGGAACTGGCCGTCCTTGGTGCTTTGGAAGATGCCGTCGATCGAGCTTTCAAAGATATTTCGGTACTGTTCTTCGAGCTGCTGGCGCTCCTGCATTTGCTGCTGGAGCCGGACGTTTTGTTCTTCGAGGCGTTTTTGCAGGTTGCGCAGGTTGATTTGGTGCTCGGCGCGGACGAGGACTTCTTCGATTTGGAAGGGTTTGTTGATGAAGTCGGCGCCGCCGGCTCCAAAGGAGGCAACTTTGAGTTGGGCACCATTGAGAGCACTGGTTAGGATGACGGGGATGTCCTGGGTGTCGGGGTTGGCTTTCAGGTCGCGGCAGATCTCGACACCATCGACGCCCGCCACTAGCATGTCGAGCAGGATCAGATCGGGCTTGTGTTCTCGGGCCATCTCGATCGCCTTCGGTTCACTATGGGCGGCGATGACGCGGTAGGTTTGCTTGGCGAAGGCGGTGGAGAGCAGATCGACGTCGCTGATGTTGTCGTCGATGACTAAGATGGTGCCGATGTGGTTGGCGACGCCCAGTTGGAGGCCGAACAGGGTGAAGATCTGCTCCTCGGTGTCCCGGAGCTGCTGGACATGCTGGGAGCCCTGGTTTGAAAGCGTCTGGTGGAAGATGGTCAGGCGTTCTAGTTTGGTGACAATGGCCTTGAGGTTTTCTTCTGTGGGGTAGAGGCGCTCTAGGGCCGCGTTCAGGTCGTCGGTGGGATCGAGGGGCAGCTCGCCGTCGGTGGCGATCAGGCGATCGAGGTTTTGGCGGAAGAGTTTGCGCAGGTGGTAGACCAGGGGTGGGGCTAGGACCGGGGCAGTTTCTTCAAGGGCCACTAGATCATCGAGGTCATCAAATCCGGAATACACCATAGGTTGCAAGCGTTCAGGCAGAGCAGAGGAAATTTCGCAGGAAGCTTCCAGATTTTAAGGCATTTGTTGAATAATAGAAGGAACAACCCACCTAACAATTGCGTCAACTTTTATAATGGATTGTGTAGAGTGAACTCACCCGCTATGGAAGTAGCCAAGAACATGCGTAATCGAACTCTGATGGCGATCGCCGCTTTGACGCTCACCCTCGGATGGGCCAGCAATGCCCAGGCCCAGGCTCAGCCCAGTAATGACCAAGCCAATCCGCTGACCGATTTTCAAAACCCCAATGGGGGAAGTGATCCCTTTAACAATCGCGGGGGTGATGCCAATAGCAGCATGCTGCAGCTCATGCAGCGGCTGATGCAGCAGGGCAGCACCAGCCCCACGGAGTTCCGGGCGGCCCAGCAGGAGAATTTGACGGATGCGGCGGCGATGTTTCGGGCAAAACAGCAGGCCAGGCTGAAGCAGTTGCAGGGGACCCCGGCTGTTGGGGCGCCTGTTGGGGCGCCTGTTGCGGCTCCAGTGGCAGCTCCTGTCGCCATGCCCTTGGCTCCGTTGACAACACCGTAGGTTGGGTTATTTCAAGGGAATGAATTGATTCCCGCCATTTTTACCGGGGGCGATCCGCAGGAGCTGGATCGCCCCCTTTCGATCGCCCGTCTCGGTAAACTTGATGCTCTGGGTGGCACCGATCCCATGGAATTCCCGGTTACCGAGGGTGCTTTGGAGGCTGCGGCGACTGGTTGCGGTAGCAAGGGCCGTAGTCAGGGCACGGGTGGCATCGTAGCCCAGGGCGCTGCGCCAGGAGACGCCTTCGCCCCAGAGTTTTTTGGCCTGCTGTTGGAATCGGGACTGGTCGAGGCTGATTTGCTCGACGGGGACGGCGATCACCAGACCCTGGACGGATTTGCCCCCGGTTTTGAGGGTTTTGCTGCTGTAGAGGGCGTCGCCGCCGATCAGGGGGAGTTTGTTGCCGTTGAGTTGGGCCAGGAGTAGGGCCTGGTCAAGTTTGTCGCCGTTGGTGGCCAGGAGAATGACTTCGGCCTTGGCCTGCTGTATGGCCTTGAGGCTGTCGGCGGGATCGAAGTCGCCTTGGTTGAGATCGATCTCGCTGACGATGTCCGCCTTGGTTGCTGTAGAAGAAGGCGTTTTTAAACTCGTCTTTGAGGGATTTGCTGTAGGTGTTGCTGGCGTTGTAGACGATCGCCACCCGCTTTTTCTTGAGTTTGGTGGCCACGTAGTCGGCGAGCTGTTTGGCCGGGAGCTGGTCGCTGGGCATGGTGCGAAACAGAAAGGGGCTGAAGCCGGAGAGTTTGACCGCTGAGCTGAGAGGGGCGATCGCCACCAGTTC
Source organism: Alkalinema sp. RU_4_3 (assembly GCA_012031975.1). Lineage (GTDB taxonomy): Bacteria > Cyanobacteriota > Cyanobacteriia > Leptolyngbyales > Leptolyngbyaceae > JAAUSA01. The sequence goes on from JAAUSA010000045.1 coordinate 22,133, forward strand.
TGCTTTTTTGTAGACTTCGGCGGCGGCGAGTGTAGCGTCACTGCTGCCATGGCCGATCACGCCGAGTACGCTCTGATCTTCAACCAGGGCCGAGGCGATCGCCTTCGCAACGTCGGGTTTATTCTGGTCATCGGCGAGCAGGATTTTCAGGGGCTTGCCGTTGATGCCGCCCGCTTGGTTGAGCTGGTCCTGGACCTGGGCGATGCCGCGAAGGACCTCGTTGGCGGTTTTGGTCTGGCTGTTGAAGGGGAGGACAGCGGCGATCGTGTAGGGTGTGGATTTCTGGGGAATGCGGGCATTGTTGAGGTAGATCAGGGTTTCGGGATCGGAGCGATCCTTGCCTCTGTTTTTCTCTAGGGCGGATATTGCGGCAATGTTTTGACCCGCTGCGAGGTGTTCGGTGCCATTTTGTTTGCTGGCGCTGTCGTCGTTAGTTAAGACGCGCTCTCCTGAGCTGATCTGCTGACGGACGGCGGCGGCGATGCTGGGGGAGGTTTTGGCACCCTGGGGAATTTGGTGGCTGACCCAAACGCCCCCGGCCAGGGCCAGGGCAGCGGCGCTGCCGCCGGTGATCCATTGCCAGGGGAGGGGTTTTGTGATGGGGACAGGGGGTTCTATTACGGTGGGGGTGCGTTGGTCTTCGACCGACCGTAGGTCATCGAAACCGTTTTCTTCGCCGGGGAGGTGGAGGCGGGTGGGGGGAACCAGGACCGTCTTGAGGGCCTGGCGGACTTGGCTGGCGCTGGCGTAGCGATCGTTGAAGTGGAATTGGATCAGTTTCGACAGAATGGCGGCGAAGCGATCGCTTGTAGCAGCATGGTCACGCCATTCAAGCTCACAGGTTTGGGGATTGGAATTCATCTGGGAGGGATGCATGCCTGTGACGGCCTGGACCCCGATAACGCCGAGGGCGTAGAGATCGCTAGCGTAGCGGGGCTGGCCCAGGCAGAGTTCGCTGGCGGCGTAGCCTGTGGTGTAGACGGGGATGCTGGGTTGGGGGGCGTTTGTAACGGGGCGGGTCAGGGTGTCGAGGGTTTTGACGGCGCCAAAGTCGATCAGGACGAGGCGGTGGTCCTTCGATCGACGGATTAAATTCTCGGGCTTGATATCGCGGTGGATCACCTGCTGGCCATGGACAAACTCCAATATGCCTAGGGCGTCGTCGAGGAGGGCGATCACCTCGGCTTCATGGAGCTGGTAGCCGGGTTTTAGCACCTGGCTGAGGGATTCGCCTTCGATCAATTCTTGGACGAGGTAGAACTCGTTGTTTTCCTCGAAGGAGGCGAGGAGGCGGGGGATTTGGGGGTGCTCACCGAGTTTTTCCAGGGTTTCGGCTTCCTGGGCGAACATGCGGCGCACTTGGGCGAGGAGGTCTAGATCTTCGCTCTGGAAGCGCAGTACCTTGAGAACACAGCGGGGCGATCCGGGCCGTTGGATGTCTTCGGCAATATAGGTGCTGCCAAAGCCCCCGCGTCCGAGGGCCTCTGTGACAAGGTAACGTCCGCCAAATGTTTGTCCTAGCATGACTTTATGCGATCCCTGAACCCAATTGTTGAGGTTTCAATTGTAGATGCGCTTCTGGATGTAGGGCAGATTTAATAGTCGAAATCGATATCGACATCCAAATCCATATCCTCCGATCCGATCACCCGGCCCCGCCGCTTGCGTGCCTCCATGGCCCGCTCCAGCATGGTCAATAGCCCCGGTGACTCCGTTTCGAGCTGCAACAGCAATCGCTCACCCTCATTAATATCCCCCGGATCCGAACCCGTCTCCATCACGGTCTTCAGCCGAGGCAGGGCCAACTCATCCACGAGCTGGACCAGGCTATAGAGACAGCGATTGAACTGACGCTCAGTCAGGGCCGCATCTTCTAGGGGAAACTCGATGATCGCCCTGATCTCCCCATCACTGGGGTCGTACTCCCACTGGAGCATCTTGGTTTCCCAGGAAATGCAGAGCATGGTCTGGAGAATAGCGTCCTTGTGGGGATGATCCTTAACACCCGTCAGAACGCGGGGGGCATAGATTTCAAAGAACTCGCCCTCTTCATCTAGCTGAATGACGATCAAAAACTGCTCAATGCTCTCGGCATAGACCCCAGTAATGATCCGACATTCATCTTCTTCCTTGCGATATTTCCAGCCCTTTTTGTCCAAGTAGCTAGCGATTTGTTCGAGTGTTGCAGCCATGAGCACCTCTTGGCATTGAAGTTAGTAAGGGCAGTTGATTCAATGGGCTCGATGGAGGGCAACGTCAATCTGAGCGTATAACGCATCCAAAGTCGAATCATTTTTTAGCACAATCTGGGCGCGATCGCACTTTTCTTTAATCGGCCATTGACTCTCCAGACGAGCCATGGCCTGATCCAAACTCAGCTGATCCCGTGACATCAGGCGATCAAGCTGTTGGTTCTGGGGGCAGTATACCACCCAGATCTCGCTTACCAAATCGGACATCCCCGCCTCAAACAGTAGGGGAATCACTAAAACCACGGGGATTTCCGGAAATGCTAGCTGGGCCGCATCTCGCTGGATTTGCAGTTCGGACCTCACAAAAGGGTGGATCTGGCCCTCTACCCAGGCCTTTTCGGCGGGGTCACTGAAGATAATCTGGGCGAGTTTGGGCCGGTCGAGCTGGCCGTCAGGGGTCAAGACATCATAGCGGGCGGCGATCCTGGCCAATATGGGGCTACCGGGCAGGACGGCTTGGCGGGCAAGGCGATCGGCGTCGATCACGGTGCAGCCGAGGCGATCGAGGTGGTCGGATACGGCGGTTTTGCCCATGGCGATGCCGCCTGTTAAACCAATGGTAGGCATAGGAAAAAATGAAGAGTGAAGAGTGAAGATTTAGTATGTCGCGTTCTGGGCTCACCCCTAGCGTAAAATGGACAACTGACCTTTTTGGCGAACCCCAATGAACGCAACTCCTGCTTTTTGCGATGGTATTCAGTATTTTGGTGAGCGGCCTGAGGGCTTTGATCAGTATGGGAAATGTGCCATAGCCCCTGGCCAAACCGCTGTCAATGCCACTGATAAGGCGGCGGCCTACCAGACGATGCTCTATGCGGATGCCCTGCGCTATTTGATGCTCCAGATGACGGCCAGTAAGGCGTCGGGCCATCCGGGGGGGTTCGCAAGTCAGGCGGAGGCGTACGCTGCGTTGGTGCTGCTGGGCCATAAGAACTTCGTGACGGAGGTGGGTCACCATGCGCCGGGGTTCTACGCGGCCATGTTTTTGGATAGTTCCCTGGAAGGGATGGAGATTAAGACCGTACAGCATCTGCGCGATCGCTTCCGGGAACGCCACGGTCTCCTGGGCCATCTTTCGGGGCAAATCCCAGGTCTACTGGCTCCGGCGGGTCCCCTGGGCCAGGGTCAGCATTTTGCCATGGCGGGGGCGCTGCTCAATCCGGGGGTGCTGTTCCCCTGTACGATCGGTGATGGGGGACTCGGGGAGCCCTATATCATGAGTGCGATCGGGCATTTCAATACGGCCTATCCCGCAGTGACGAATTTCCTGCCTGTGCTGGTATGGAATGGTTTCTCCCAGGAGCACCACAGTATGGTTTCCCTCAAAACCAATGAATCCATGACGCAGTATTGGCTGGGCAATGGGTTCAAGAATGTGATTCTGGTGGATGCGAAGGCCTACGATGACCAGAATCAGCCCGGTGACTATGTCGATAGCACCCAGTTCTCCTTTGAGAAGCGTCTGGCCTTTAATGCGGCGGTCCTGGAGGCGGCCGATCGCGCCGCGAAGGCTGCGTTGGGCGGTGAGCTGACGGTCTTGATTATCAAGCAGCTCAAGGGGGCTGGGGTCCATGCGCGGGGTGCGAAGTCCCATAACCTCTATGCTCACCATACTTTGGAGAATCCTGACATTATTGCGGGGATGAAGTCCTGCGCGCTGGCGCCTGAGGCTTGGGAATTGGTGCGGGAGGCGGTGACGCGGGCGGGCGGTGGTCCTGCGGCCCAGGTGGCGGTGACGGAGAAGGTGCGATCGCTCCCTGATCTCGGCACAATTCCCATGGAGGAATATGCGGTCGGTAAGGAACCGAAGGTTTCGACGACGGCCATGGGGGCGATGGTGGGCTATGTGGGCCAGACGGACAGTAGTTTTGTCGTCACCAATGCGGATGGGAATGAGGCGTCTGGGATTGCGAATATCAATCAGGCGTTGAAGATTAACCATCCGACGGAAGATCCGCTGTATAACCAGAAGCCGGGTGGGCAGGTCTATGAGCCCCTGAGTGAGGATGCCTGTGCGGGGTTGGCGGTCGGGATGGCTTTGTTCGGGGCGCGATCGCTCTGGTGTTCCTATGAGTCCTTTGCGATTAATGGGTTGCCGATTTGGCAGACGGTGATTCAGGCGATGGCGGAGCTGCGGCGTCCGACGCCTTCGACGATCTGTTTGTTTACGGCGGGGGCTTTGGAGCAGGGGCGCAATGGTTGGACCCACCAGAGGCCGGAGATTGAGGGCTATTTTGCGGCGATGATGCGCAATGGCAATGTGTTTCCGCTGTTTCCAGTCGATGCCAATAGCACCCAGGTCTGCTACGACTGGGCTTTGAAAACGCAGAATAAGGGGGTGGTGATTACGGTGAGTAAGTCGCCTTTGCCGATCCATACGACCTTTGAGCAGACGCGATCGGCCCTGGATAAGGGTGGTGTGGTGCTCCAGGATAGTCAGGGCAGCAAGAAGGTGGTGCTGGCGGTGATTGGGGATATGACGCTGGCTCCGGCGACTGCTGCGGCGAAGCTGTTGGAGGCCCAGGGGTATGGCGTACGCATTGTGGCGGTGGTGAATCCGAGACGGCTCTATCGCAGCCACGATGTGTTGTGGAACCTGGCGTCTGAGGGGGATGGTAATTTCCTCGATGATGCTGAGTTTGAAGCAATGTTTGGGGGGGATGTGT
>JAAUSA010000046.1 GCA_012031975.1 Alkalinema sp. RU_4_3
GCCCCCAGCCCCGTCGCCGCCGCTGACGGTCAAATTCCACCCTGGCTCTGGCTTCCCCTGCTGCTAGGCGCAGGCGGTCTACTCTGGGCCTTCTTTAAGCGCCCCCCAAGGCGGATCAACCCCTGTGGGTTGGGATGATAATGTTGCCGCCGCGCCATCAGGCTCAGCCGCAACCGTCGCGCCAAGCATCGATCCCGCTGTTAGCCTGCCCCCAACGGAACCGACTGAGAACTACCCAACCCCGATCGCCGATCCCCAAACCCCAGGGATCAATCCAGCGGCCCTAGGCACTGGGGCTCTAGCTGGCGGAGCCCTCCTCGGATCAGTGTTGGGGGACCGCCCAACAACCGAATCCACACCCTTTGCCCCCGTCACCCAGTTGCCCGCCCAGGATCAACCCACCCCCGCCGACCCAGCGGCCAGGGTCACCCCTATCGCAGACACCGATAGCTCAGGTTCCCCCGAAGGCGCTGTAGCCAAAACTACTGCCCCAGAATCTCCTATCGATGAAACTACTGTAGAATCACCTGCTGTAGCCCCTAGGGCTGCGGCGGAATCTGCTGCGACGGCTCAGGCTGACCTGGAGGAGGCACCGCGATCTTCGGGCCTTGATCCGGGCGCGATCGCCCTCGCCACGGCTGGAACCCTTGGCGCCGCCGCCGTTGCCCACAGTTATTTTGTCGAAAACCTCAACGTAGACGACAGCCCCCGCAGTGCCGAAACTCCCGGCCCTACAACCCCTGTTAACCCTATTGCCGCCAACCTAGCTGCCACTACCGTGATTGAGAATCCTGTTACCGCCAACGCCACCGATGCCTCTAGCGATCCAACCTTGGGTGCCGCCATCAATACTGGAGCGGTCCTTGCCGCCAATGCCCCTAATCTGGATCTAGGCGACGTCGATGGGGATCTGCCAGACCTACCCGGTGGCTACGGTGAAAGCCGCATTGTCCTAATGGCCCGCGATCCCCAATGGGCCTATGCCTACTGGGATGTGCCCGACGATCATAAGCAAGCACTGCGCAACCAAGGCGGCCAGCAGTTGGCCCTGCGTCTGTATGATGTGACGGATTTGGATCTAAGCCAGAGCCGCCCCCATAGTGTGCAGCAATACGGCCTCGAAGAAATGACCCGCGATTGGTACCTGCCGATTCCGGTCAGCGATCGCGACTACCGAGCCGAAATCGGCTACACGACCGCCACGGGCACCTGGCTGGTGCTGGCCCGCTCCAATGCCGTGCGGATTCCGCCGGTCTACCCAAGCGATGAAATTGTCGATCAGTTTGTGACGATTCCCTGGGAGGAGAACCTCCAGGGCAAGCAGATTCCCCTACCTGGCAAGGCTGGCACAGGCCCCGTGGCGATTCACCAGCAGCTATACGAAATGGGCATGCCGGGCACCGCAGAAAGTCGGATCGCGGGATCGATCGGCGGCGACAGCTCCTTCATCTTCCCCTCGGGCATTGGCTTTGAGTCAAATCTCCTGGGCGAGCAGCCCTTTGGCGCTTGGACGGCTTCGGGTTCCGGCATGGGACTGGGACTGGGTCTCACCATGTCTGGCGCAGGTCTTACCATGTCCGGTGTAGGCTTCGGCTCCTTCCAGCCCCCCACAAACAAACCTCGCAATTTCTGGCTGGTGGCCGATGCGGAGCTGATTGTCTACGGAGCCACGGAGCCCGATGCGAATTTGACAATAGATGGTGAACCCGTCAAACTCAATCCCGACGGCACCTTCCGGATCCAGCTTTCCTTCCAGGATGGAGAATTGCGCTTCCCAATCATGGCTGTGGCCGCCGATGGCGAGCAGATGCGCAACATCACCATGAACTTCAACCGCACCACCCCCGTGCGCCGCACCAACACCAAGGCCGAGGCCCAGGATGAATGGCCGGATGCCTAGCATGAGCCGACGACGTTTGCTATCCCTTGCGGGGCTGTCGGGGCTGATGGCCAGCCTGGGGAATCCCGCGCTGGCCCAGGGACTGCGGCGTCCTAGACCCTGGCAGCGTCCGAGGGAACTGGGTATGACGTTTAGTTCCCTGCAATGCTATTACCTGGGGATTAACGATCGCGAAGCCTTTGAGGCCCTAGGGAAGCTGGGGCTCGATCGCGTCCGCCTCTGCGCCTATTGGCATGAGATTGAGGCCCAGCCGGGGGGCTACGATTTCTCGAAGTTGGATTGGCTTTTGGAGCAGGCGGACAAACATCAGCTTAAGGTGACGATCGCCCTTGGCATGAAAGCGCCCCGCTGGCCGGAGTTTCACTTTCCGGACTGGATGAAGGGGCAGTTTGAGACTGGGGCGGGGACGAGCCCCCTCGATCAGCGTAGTCCGGGGTTGGCGGAGCATGCGCTTACCCTAGTCGATGAGGTGGTGCGCCATGCCCGACAGTCGCCCGTGGTGACCCATTGGCAGGTGGAGAATGAGCCGTTTACTCGGTTAGAAATTACCGGGGGACGGTTTTTGAGTCCGGCGTTTGTGGCGCGGGAGGTGGAACTGGTGCGATCGCTGAAGTTAGATCGCCAGAAAATTTTGATGACCAATGCGATCCATCTGCCGAGTCCCAAGGTGTCGGAGGACGAGCCCGCGTTCCAAGACAGTTTGAAAACCGCCGATGCCGTGGGGTTTAACGTCTACACGAAGGTTCCGGCGGGGCCAGCGGACCAGTATTTGGAACCCACACCGCTGTTTTGGCAGCAGTTGGGGCGTTGGCAGAAAGAATTGGTGCGCAACAACCGCGAGGCCTGGATCGCTGAGGCCCAGTCAGAACCTTGGGAGCCGGGCCAGCTTGTGGCAACGGAGAAATTGGATTACCCGAGTGCCTCGCCCGATCGGATGCGATCGCTCGTGGCAGATTTGAGTGCGATCGGCTATGGCACGGTGTTGCTGTGGGGCAGTGAATATTGGTACTGGCAGAAATTGAAGGGGCGCGATCGGTGGTGGTGGACAGTGGAGCAGTTGGTGAAGGGGCCGAAGGTTTAGACCTACGGTTTCAATCCCCACTAGACCTTGGACCGCAATCCAAACTGAACTGCTGATGCGGTACCCTATAGCCCTAGATGATAGCCCTCCTAGTCGGCAGATAGGGAGCTTGACATACGTATATTTATACTAATTTACGATCACCCCTCAGGATGAGCCTCGCCGATCGCACTATAAAACGCCTTCTCCGCTGCGATCTGCTCCGCAGCCTTGCTGTAGCGCCGAAAATTCTGGCTCGACTGGTGGCGCGTCAAGGTCATCACATGGAAGGGATTCATGCCCTTGAGCACCAGATTCGTCGCATAGGTATGGCGAAATTGGTGGGCGTGAAACTTGAAACCTACAACTAGAGACAAACCATCCATCAACTTCCGAATCCCACCGTAGCCCAATCGCTCTCCCTTGTTTTGCCGCGAGTGGGATAGGAACAGGGGCGACAGCGGATCTAAAAGCTCGCCCTCGGACTCCCGCAACCTTAAATAAACATCCAGCCAGTTCCGCGCCTCCGCTCCCAAAGGCACTACCCCATGGCTGCCCGACTTCCCCTGACGAATCACCAGCCGCATCCCGTCATAGTCCCCATAGTTCAGGGCCGAAACCTCGCTGGCCCGCAGATTGTGGCAGAGCACCCACAGCAGGGAAACGTTGCGCTCCGGGAGGTTTTTGCCCGCGATCGCCGCCTGAAAGATCGCCGCCACCTGCCTATCACTCAAATAATCAATCTTCGGATCCGGCAGCTTGGGCAAGTCCACCGCGATCGAAGGATTCCGGTCCAGGTAACCCGATCGCACCATCCATTGGTAAAAACTGCGCAGACTGCTGAGAATCCGACGGACGGTGGCGGGCGATCGACGTTTGAGAGGATCCTCTTGCTGTTCTAGGTAGGATTTAAACGCCGCCACCTCCCTAGGCGTCACGGCCTCCCAGGATGCCCCACTCCAACGCTGAAACAACTGCAAATCTTGGGCATAGGCTCGACGGGTATTATCACTCACCGCCTTGGCCTGAAGAAACTCCTGGAGCGATCGCAACACAAATCATCCATATATACCCCAATAAAAAAGACCGGGAAGACCCGGCCTTGTTAAAGAGTAGTCACAAATTCACAGGACAAGCAATTGACCAAACGTAGCGATCGCCCACGCAATTAAGCGTTGCCACCAGCGGCTTGAAGTCTTGCTCGGGCCTTCTTAAAAGCCTGGGTCGCACCTAACGACTCGGCCTTGTTGTCGGAGCCCTGAGATTTGTTATAACGTGTTTCGGCTTCACTGTACTGCTTTTTGGCATCTTCTAGATCAATAGAATCACCGCGTTCAGCGCCGTTAACCAAAACCGTTACTTCATTATTCTCGATTTCTGCGAATCCGCCCATCATTGCAATGGGCACCCAGGTCTTATCGGCACCGCGCACGCGCAGCACCCCAATTTCCAATGCCGTCAACAAAGGTGCATGGCCCGGCAAAATACCGACCTGCCCCGTCGTACTCGGCAAAATAACTTCATCTGCAGCCGCGTCCCATACGGTCTTGTCGGCAGCAATCACGCGAACAGTCAGAGCCATGACAAAAAGCCTCGCTAAAAAAGTTGAATCCCAATCACAGTTAGCGGCTGTGTGGTTTGGACCAAGCTAAACCACACATACCAAACCACTTACTTGGACTCAGCCATCAGCTTCTCGCCTTTTGCAACGGCCTCGTTGATGTCGCCAACCAGGTAGAAAGCCTGCTCGGGCAGGTAGTCCAGGTCGCCGCTGAGGATCTTCTTGAATCCTGCAATGGTGTCAGCCAAGGTCACATACTTCCCAGGGGAACCTGTGAACACCTCTGCCACGAAGAAGGGCTGGGAAAGGAAACGCTCCACCTTACGGGCGCGGTTCACAAGCAAGCGATCTTCCTCGGACAGTTCGTCCAGACCCAGAATTGCAATGATGTCCTGCAACTCTTTGTAGCGCTGGAGCGTAGACTGCACCTGGCGGGCGGTGTCGTAGTGCTCGGCACCGACGATCGCGGGCTGAAGCATGGTCGAGGTCGAATCCAAGGGATCCACCGCAGGATAAATCCCCTTAGAAGCCAAACCACGGGACAGCACGGTCGTACCGTCGAGGTGGGCAAAGGTGGTGGCAGGAGCCGGGTCAGTCAAGTCATCAGCCGGCACATAGACGGCCTGGATGGAAGTGATCGAACCTTCGGTGGTGGAAGTAATCCGTTCCTGAAGGTCACCCATATCCGTACCCAAAGTCGGCTGGTAACCCACAGCGGAGGGCATACGGCCCAGCAGTGCGGACACTTCAGCACCTGCCTGCACAAAGCGGAAGATGTTATCCACGAACAGGAGCACGTCCTGCTTGTTCACATCGCGGAAATACTCGGCCATGGCCAGACCCGAAAGTGCCACGCGCATGCGGGCTCCGGGCGGCTCGTTCATCTGACCGTAGACCAAGGCGATCTTGGATTCGTTCAGGTTCTCGGCATTGATCACGCCGGATTCCATCATTTCGTTGTAGAGGTCGTTCCCTTCACGGGTCCGCTCACCCACACCTGCAAACACCGACACGCCGCCGTGCTTCGTTGCAATGTTATTGATCAATTCCATCATGATCACGGTCTTGCCCACGCCCGCACCGCCGAACAGGCCGATCTTGCCGCCGCGACGATAGGGGGTCAGCAGATCCACAACCTTAATCCCGGTTTCAAACACGGAGGGCTTGGTTTCGAGTTCGGTTAGCTTGGGAGCATCGCGGTGGATGGACATGGTTTCGCTCTGGCCGACGTCGCCGCGCTCGTCCACGGGGTCGCCCAACACGTCGAAAATCCTGCCCAGGGTAACTTTACCGACGGGCACCTTGATGGCTGACCCAGTGTCCATCACTTCCATCCCACGGGTCAGCCCTTCCGTGCTTTTCATTGAAACGGCACGAACTTGGCTATCCCCCAAAAGCTGTTGAACTTCGCAGGCGACATCAACATTCTGGCCAGCGGCATTTTTAGAGCGAATGATCAGGGCGTTGTAAATAGCAGGCAATTTGCCGCTAGGAAACTTGACGTCAACGACGGGGCCGATGACCTGTGTAATAAAACCGGTGCTTGCAGTGGTGACCATGCTTACGCCCTACTTGTGGCTACTTTCTTCAATACGGATGTTTTTTTTGGCGTCACCAATCAGCGCAAGGGGTACCCCAGGGAGATGCCCATGTTGAATGGATTCGCCGTAAAATAGCTTATCACCGAAGGGTTACAGTTTAGTTACAGAAGTTCTTGATGGACAGAAGAAAATTTTCTACGCTGATTGACTAACCAAACCGAGGCACCATGACAGGCAGTATCACAACGGCCCAGCACGATCGCGAATGGTGGGCACAGCGCTGGATCGATGTGCTGGAGTCCTTTGGCTGGGCGCAGCGCATGGCGCGGGCCAGGGTCTATGCCCGCGAGGGCCGGGTCTTGAGCCTCCAGTTTACCGGGGATGTGGTGGCGGCAAAGGTGCAGGGCACCGCGAGCGAGCCCTATTCCCTGACCCTGAGCATTGACCCCTTCACCGAAGAGCAATGGGGCTACATTGTCGAAACCATGGCCGAGCGGGCCTTCTTTTCCGCCAAGCTGCTGGCCGGGGAGATGCCCCACAATATTGAGGAGGTGTTTACGGCCAATGGGTTGAGCCTGTTTCCGTTTACGAAGTTTGACATCCATAGTGAGTGCGATTGTCCGGATCCGATCAATCCCTGTAAGCATATTGGGGCGGTTTATTATTTGCTGGGCGATCGATTCAGCCAGGATCCCTTTGTGTTGTTCCAGCTCCGAGGCCGAACCCGAGAGCAGATTCTGGTGGCCCTGCGGCAGTTGCGGCGCGCGGAAAATCCCCAGGAAGTGGAAACGACTGCGGTAGCACCGGTGCCGGATGAACCGCCGGATTTGAGTCGGTTTTGGCATTATGATGCGCCGCTGGATCCTTCGCTGGTGGTGATTGTACCGGGGCAGGAGACGGTCTTGGATCTGCTGGGACCGATTCCGGGGGATGAGGGGGGCAAGATGATGGCAGCCCTGCGGGAGATCTATACAGGGGTCAGTTTGAAGGCTTCCCAGCAGGCCATGGCGGTGGATTAGATTTTTCTCCTGGCGAATTCATCTAGGGGGCAACAGCGCAGTGGAGAATTGGGGGCTGGTTTGGTAACGGATTCCAGCGTGGAATATTGCGAGTTGCAACGATCGCTCCCACTCCCGTAATTCGCCTGTAACGGTAGATTTTGACCTATGCACTGGGATAGAGGCGATTTTGATTTATTGCGTCCTAGGGTAGAGGTGCTGGCCGGGGATCAAATTCCATACTTGAAAGAATAAACCCAGGGCCTTGGGGCCTTGTCTAGGTGATGACAATTGACATGGGAGCTGTTTGGCAACAGTCAGCAGGTCGATGTTTTCGCCCGGTTTTGCGTCTTTTGAGCTTTAGGAGAATTCTGACCATGATTCATACACCTGTGGCTTCCAGCCTTGCTTGGAGGCGCGATCGCCCCTGGAAAAAAATCCTGCTTGGTGGGTTGGGGTTTGCCACCATCACGGGCGTGGGAAACGCCGCCTGGGCATTGCCGACGGGGTTTCCGACCAGCGATCGCTGGCAGAGTCACTTGAAGAATGAACTGATGCCCTACTGGACCAGCAGTTCGGCCCTCGGCAGTCCCATCGGCAACTTCCCTTCGGTGCGCTGCAACAATGGCTCCCTGATCAACTACAGCCAACCCTGCCCGGAGGTGAACAACGGCTACCTGTTGCAGCGGCGCAACTCCGTGGTGTCCATGTCGCGGCAGACCTACGGCTACTGCATGGCCTTCCATATGACCGGGAACCCGCAGTATTTGAAATATGCCAAGGCCGGGGTGGACTATCTGCGGCAGAACGCCTTCGATCGCGCCCGAGGCGGCACCTACGTCTATCGCGACAATACCAACGGCCAGTGGGACAACCAGCCGGGCCTGCGCAACACCCAGGAACTGGCCTATGCCCTGCTGGGACTGAGCTGCTACCACTATGTGACCCGCGATCCGGCGGTGCTGGCGGACATTACGGCAGCCAAAAACAACATCTTCCAGAAGTACAACAACAGTGCCCTGGGCCTAATCCAGTGGCAGCTCCAGGATGGCAATGGGGAACGGGCCTTAGATAAGCGGTTTGTGGCCCAGGTGGACCAGCTCTCCTATATGTTCCTGACGATGCCCGATCTGCCCACGCTCCAAAAGGAACAGTGGAAACGGGAGATGTCGAAGATCGCCGATTCAATGATCAACCAGTTCTACTCACCGGCGGACAACCTCTTCTTCCTGCGCAACAACAGCCCCGACGATCGCAATCTCCAACGCACAGGCACCGACTTCGGCCATAGCGCCAAGGGCCTTTGGACCGTCCGACTGGTGGGACGGCTGACCGGACGGCAGGATTTGGTCAACTTTTCCCGCAACAACGCGCCTAGACTGCTCGATCGCGCCTTCCTCTCCGGCCCCGGAGCCTGGGCCAATGGCGTCAAGGCGGGTGGGGCCATAGACGGCGAGAAGAGCTGGTGGATCTATTCAGAGCTGGATCAACTCGCCGGAGTCATGGCCCTGGGCGATGCCAACTATGCCAATCGATTGACTCGGACCTATAACTATTGGTTCAACTACTTTGTCGATCGACCTAACGGCGAAGTCTGGACCGGGATTCAGGCCAACGGCAACAGTCCCCTGGGGGGCTTTCCCAAGGCTTGGTTCTGGAAAAACGCCTACCATTCCCTGGAGCATGCGATGTTTGGCTATGTGACGACGGCCCAGTTGGAGCGCAGGCCTGTGGTGCTGTACTACGCATTCAAACAGCCACCCACCTCAGGTACCATACGGCCCCACCTGTTTACTGGGCGGTTGGACAGTCTGACGAATGCGCCGGATGGCACCTTTGGCCAGATCTACCGGGCCAGTTTCACCAACGTTGGGTTCTAAGGGATTTTGCGCCGGGTGGTTGCTTGGGGTCACCATCATCCCTAAACTGTAGGGTGCGATTAACGACCTTTTTCAACAAGTGACTTCACCCGTGCGCAAGATTATCCTCGCTGGCAATTGGAAGATGTTTAAGACCCAGGCGGAGACCTTGGCCTTTGTCCAGGACTTTAAGCCGGAATTAGATGAATTGCCCGAGGGCCGAGAAGTGGTGCTCTGCGTGCCCTTCACCGATTTGGCCATCCTGTCCAAAAGTCTCCACGGCAGCCAGGTCAGCGTTGGCGCCCAGAATGTCCACTGGGAAGAAACCGGAGCCTTCACGGGTGAGATTTCCGCCCCCATGCTCCTCGAAGTAGGGGTGCGCTACGTCGTGATCGGCCACAGCGAACGCCGCCAACTCTTCGGCGAAACCGACGAAACGGTGAATTTCCGTCTGCGGGCCGCCCAGAAGGCTGGGTTGGTGCCGATTCTTTGCGTGGGCGAGACAAAGCTCCAGCGCGATCGCGGTGAAGCCGAATCCGTGATCTTCCAACAGTTAAAGGCGGGGTTAATGGGTGTGGATCAAGCTTCATTGGTGATCGCCTATGAACCGATTTGGGCGATCGGCACTGGGGACACCTGTGCGACCGATGAGGCCAACCGAATTATTGGCCTGATTCGCAGTCGTTTGGACAACAAAGATGTGACGATCCAGTATGGCGGCTCGGTGAAGCCAGAAATTATTGACGAGATCATGGCCCAGCCGGAGATCGACGGGGTTTTGGTGGGGGGCGCGAGTTTGGAGGCGAAGGGGTTTGGGCGGATTGTTAATTACAAGTAGGAAGTAGGAATGCTGAACGCGGAAAACCCCTTCAGCGTTCCTACTTCATCCTTCCGCCTTAACACAACTTGCTCTTCAACCACAACGTCTCCACCTCCCCCTTCCCCTTCACATGGATCGTCCCACGGGGATTGATTTCGTAGCGATCGTTCAATCTCTGACCACAGCTCGCCGTCATTTGGATCTGCCCCGGTAACCCATGGGATTCCATGCGGCTGGCCATATTCACCGTGTCCCCCCAAAGGTCATAGCTGAGCCGTTGACTGCCGATTACCCCGGCCACCACAGGCCCATGGCTAATGCCAATCCGCAGCATTAGGGGGGTGGTATAGGTCTGGCTGCTGATTTTGCCGATCGTCTCCCGCATGTCTAGGGCCAGATCCGCGATCGCCGCCGTATGGTTGTACACTTTGCCGCTCAACCCGCCCACGGCCATGTAGGCGTCCCCAATGGTTTTGATTTTTTCGACCTGGTGGGTTTCGACCAGTTGGTCAAAGGCGGAGAAGATTTGGTTGAGGCATTGTAGGAGGTCCTGAGGCGATCGCGCCGAGGCAAATTCCGTGAAGCCCACGATGTCGGCGAACAATACCGTCACATCGGGGTAATGCTCGGCGATCGTCTGGGGGTTGTCCTTGAGTTTTTCGGCGATGCTGGCGGGCAGAATGTTTAGGAGGAGGCGTTCCGATCGCTGCTGTTCGCGCTTGAGGGTTTCGAGGTATTCGTTTTCTTGATCGCGGAGGCGCTTTTTCTCTAGGCAGGCGTTGACGCGGGCCTTGAGAATGGTGGGGTTGAAGGGTTTGAGCAGGTAGTCTTCGGCACCGAGTTCGATGCAGCGGACGATGCTTTCAAAGTCGGAGACAGCACTGAGCATGACGACGGGAATCATCCGCAGGCGTTTGCTGCGTTTGATCAGCGACAGGGCGGTGTAGCCGTCTACTTCGGGCATCATTACGTCGAGCAGGATCAGATCGACGATCCTATGGTCGAGGAATTCCAGGGCCTCTCGACCGTTGCTAGCAATATGGGTATGGCAGCCAAGTTTAGCCAGTCGCCGACAGAGTAGATCGCGATTGCTTTCAATGTCATCGACGACCAAAATACTCGCCGCAACCTGTTCAGGCGTACGGTTTGGGGAAATAAAACTATTCAATGGGCACAACGAATTGAGAAGTCAAACTAAGTCTGTCCAGCACCCTACCACTAAGATGCGATTGGAGGAAAGACCTGGGCTGAATTTCCAGCAAAATCTTTGAGAAATGTCAAGTTTGCTGGATTCTATGCTGGTTTTGCATGGAATCCAGACGGGTATTACAGCTATTTATTCTCCGGTGATGGAGAGCCCTTCGACCCAGACATGGGGACAGACGCCGCTGCCTGTGAAATGGCCCTCGGGTTCGATGTAGATGATCGCCTTGAGGATTTCCCGAATGTCTCCAGCGACGGTGGCCGCATCGATGCTGGTGCGCTGGCCTTTGTTGACTAGCCAGCCGTCGAAGGGCAGGGAGAAGGAGCCCTGGAGGGGTTGGGTGCCTGCGTGGAGGGCCTGGAGGGCGTCAATTAGGATGACGTTTTCAGCGTCGTCTAGGCTGTAGGTTTCTCCCGATTGGGGACCCGCGAAGACATGGTAGAAATTGGGGCTGACGGTAACCTTGGCGCCCATGTTGGCATTGCCCGTGGGCTGGGTTTCCAGGCGCTTGGCGGTGCCGGAGCTATGGAGGAAGCTGGTGAGAACGCCGTTGGTGATCAGCGGCACTTTGCGGGTGGGGGTGCCTTCGCCGTCGAAGGTGTCTACACCAACATTCTGCGGATGCAGGGCGTCATCGTTCAGACAGAGGCTGGTGGTGGCTACTTGGGTGTTTAGGGAATCGATCGTGGAGAGGCTCTGGCGATCGAGAATGCTCTGGGCATTGAACATGTTGGAGAAGGCTCCGATCAGGCTCAGGAAGGCGCGCGGGGCGAAGACCACCCGGTATTTACCCGTGGGGATTTTCTCATAGTGCAGGTGGCTGATGGTCTTGTCGGCGGCTTCCTGGACACAGGCCTCCACATCGAGCTGGGCCAGCCCGTTGCCATAGCGAAAAGCCCCAGCACTGCGGGGTTTCTTCCCTTCTTGCTCGGTCTTGGTATAGAGGTAGACCGAGGCCGTGGAGCTAGATTGGTAGCGCTTGGCTCCGGCGCTGTTGAGGTAGAACTCCTCGCTGTCGCTTTGGGCCAGGCCATTGTAGGGGACGCCAGCGATCGCTCGTGGGCCTCAACTAGGGATTTCTCGGCCTTGAGCAACGGCTGGAGGAGTTCCTGGACGGTGGCCTGGGGGACTTGAATGATGTTGTTGGCGGCGATCGGAGCAGTGGCTTCGGGACTAAAGTCGGGCACGTTTTCAGTCGCTCCGAATTCGCTGGCTTCGAAGGCGGTTTGCAGGGCCAGTTTTAACCCATTGGGGTCGAGGTCGGTGGTGGAGGCGATGCCGATTTGGCCTTTTTCGTTCCAGACGCGGACGGTGACGCTCGATCGCTGGGAGGCTTCCATTTTGTCGGGCTGGCCTTCATCGACCTGGACGCTGGTTTCGTCGATGCTGGAGCCGAAGATGTCGTATTTTTGGATGCCGAGGGCTTGGGCGGCGGCTTGGGCCTGTTCGGCAATGGTGGCGATCTTATTCATGGAATTTGGAGGGATGGGGGTTTGCAGGTAATTTAATGTGCGACGCTTAACGGCCACCCACGGTGATCGAATCAACTTTCAAATGGGGCTGGCCGACGGTGACATAGACCGAACCACTGACGGAACCACAGAAACCAGCGGCAAGGCCCAAATCCTGGGAACTCATGGAGATCTTTTGCATTACGTCCACGGCTTCCCCAATCAGGGTGGCACCCTTCAGGGGCTTGGTGAGTTTGCCATTTTCGATCAGGTAGGCTTCATCGACGGCGAAGTTGAACTCCCCTGTGGCGCCGACGCTGCCGCCGCCCATCTTTTTGCAGTAGATACCCCTGTCGATCGAGCCAAACAGATCATCCATGCTGAACTGACCCGGTGCAATGTAGGTGTTGCGCATGCGGCTGGCGGCAGCGTAGGCGTAGCCCTGGCGACGCCCGCTGCCCGTGCGGGGATGGCCCGTGCGCATGGATCCGGCGCGATCGCTAATGAAGTTCTTCAAAATCCCATCCTCGATCAGCAGGGTGCGCTGGGCGGGCATGCCTTCGTCGTCCATGTCAATAGTACCAAAGGCATCCTTGGTCAGCCCTTCGTCCCAGGCGGTGAGATTCTCATGGGCAATTTTCTCGCCTTTTTTGTCCGCAAAGGGCGTGGTCCGGCGCTCAATTTGGGTGGTTTCGAGCAGGTGGCCGCAGGCTTCGTGGAAGATCACGCCGCCGAATTCGTTGGCCATGACGATCGGATAGCTGCCGGATTCCACAAACTCCGCCTCCAGCATTTTGCCAGCGGACTCAGACACCTCGGCGGCATCGGATTCGGAGTTCCAGTTCCTTAAAAAGGCCGGATCGCTGGTGCTGCCGACGCGCTTGTTGATGCTGGAACGGTTGCCGTCCTTTTCGCAGAGCAGGCTGAAGCCCACGGATTGGGTGAGGCGCAGATCGCGGGCGAAGGTGCCATCGCTGGCGGCGACCAGGACCTCCTGCCAGTCGCGGAAGTAGACGGCCCGGCGGGATTGGATATGCTTGGCATGTTTTGCCAGGTGACCATTGGCGGTGAGCAGCAGATCGCTCATTTCCCGCATGTTGCTGCTATTGCCTAGCCAGGTTTCCTTGGTCTTCAGTCCGGCATAGTCGCGCAGGACTTCGAGGTTGGTTTCGGGAATGAAGGCAGAGGGACCGGGAATCTGCAACCCCAGTAGGCCGAGGGCTTTTTCCAGGGCAGCTTTCAAGCCTTTAAAGGACAGGTCGTTGGTCGAGACGTAGGAGTCAACCTTGCCCCAAAACACCCGCACACCCGCACCGCTGCTGAGTCTGGGGGAAATACTCGTGATCGCATCTTCCTCGGCCAGGCAGCTAATGTAATTGACCCGCTCTAGGAAAAACTCCACCAAATCGGCTCCGGCGGCGCGGCCCAGGCCCAGGAGTGTCGAGAGGGGCGCCTCCCAGCTGTCATCAAAGCGATCGCTTGTCGTCTTATAGCTGAGATTCGGCAGCTCTTTGGTGATCAGAAGCGGGGTTGCCAGCATGGAGAGGGCCTCAATGGTTTTGGGATAAATAGCAGCAGGGGCTCTGCTGAATGCGTTTAATTAGTGTAACAAAACTGCAAAATTCAGGCAGGCAACGCCTAGGTGCGGTTTTCCGATAGGGGGTCGAAAAATAGATCCGAGTCTTTACGGAGATCGCGGCTTTCTTAACTTAGATTTTATGGAGTTCCCCCTAGACTCAAAGGCAAGATTAAGTTGGTTTGTATGTCAGGTCTACCGAATTGTTTGTTCCCTACAAAACAAGGTGGTCACGTAATGCCTGGAATCCTCGGCTTAAGCAGTCTATTACTTTGGTTCGGTTTAATGTTCTGGCTCTACAACAACTCGCCACAGTGGTTTTTCATCCCATTTTTCGTGGCTGCAACCTTTTTCTATCTCCGGATGATGGAAGCCAAGAGCAGTTAATTTAGGTCATTAAAAAAGGGGTGTTGCATTCAAGCAACACCCCTTTTTATCAAGGCCAATTAATAACTAATTTCCAAGGTCACCGTCGCCTCGATCGACTGTTCTCCACCCATAATCGGCGTGGGGGCATCAGCCATTTTGGCCGATCGCTGCATCAAGGCAGCTTCCTCCATGGGCCGGGGCCGGGGAATGGCATTGTTGATTTGGATGCCGACGATTTCCTTTTGGGTGAAATTGAGGGCGCTGAATACGGCGCTGGCCTGGGCCTGGGCCTCCTGGGTGGCGCGCTTGAGGGCGACCTTTTGGGCGGCGGCGATCGCCTCATCCGTGGCCACAAAACTAATGCCATCGATCCGGCTGGCCCCGGCCTTGACCGATTGATCGAGGATTTCCCCGGCGGCATTGTTGCTGGTGCGGAACATCACCGTGTTGGAGGCGCTGTAGCCCGTGAGGGTTTGCTTATTGTTGTCGTAGCTGTAGATCGGATTGAGATTCACGCCCGTGGTTTCCAGCTTTTCGACGTTGCGGGACTTGAGGTAGGTGACCACGGCATTGGATCGCTTGGCCACAATCCCCTGGACCTCAGCGGCGGTTTTGCCCTGGGCTTCGACGCCGAGGCGGACCTGGGCGATCGTCGTGCTAATGGATTCAGCGCCCCGGCCCGCAACGGTCAAGGTTCGCTGGGCCTGGGCGATCGCGGCGGTCGGAAGGAATAGGAGCGTGGCGAGCGTCGCCGTACTGAGAAGTTTGGCCAATGTCTTTGGAGCATTCATGGGGAAGTCATACTTGAAGGGATGAGACTACTCTGCCATAGGCCCCAAACAATGGCGGTTAGGTTGCGGTTTTTGATACAGAACCCTACCCATCCTGGGGCCGATCGAAGAATCTCGGCCAGTCAGGCATCGGTGGATTGATCGGATTGACGGGTTCGCGATCTCTGTATTCGTTGGGCGGGCGATCGCTGCTCCAGGCCCACCAGTGACAGCCACAGCCGCATTTGTAAAACTCCTGCCATTTGCGCTGGCGATCGTTGTCATATACGGGCGATCGGCGATTGAGCCAAACGGCTTCCGCCTCAATGGAAGGTGTCCGACATTGGGGACATTGCAGTGACATGGCATGGACCGCCGTATCGGCCCATGCTGGCGGCTTCGAAGAAAACATATCCATTGGTTCTAACTCCTATTGACAATCAGGGCATCAGGGCTTGGATCAAAATACGGAGGATGTCCTCTAGGTCATCGGGGGCTCGATAGCTTTGCAAACCCTGTTGGAAATGTTTAGTGGCCCGATCGAGCTGCGCAAATTCCCAAATTTTGCCCGTCGTGACGGCCCCGATCAAGATCGGTTGATCGGGCGATCGATCCCACTGGTCCAGGGCAATCATCTCGGTCAGCAGTTGAGTCATGCCGTAGTCCAGGTCCTGCTTCTTCGCTTCGATGACCAGCACTTCCGTCTCGCTCCGCAGCAGATAGTCCAACACGCCTTGCAGTCGATCGGTGACTTTGAGGGGATATTCAATCTTGAGTTGGGCCTTGGTAATTTGAATCACTTCAAAGATCACCTGGGCAATCAACACTTCTCGGCGGGAGGTTTCGCTGCTGAGACTGACGTAGGGCAGGATGCTGTCGATGCGGAAGCGCAAGTCGGCTAGACGATCGATCGGGCCGCTGTAACGGGGTAACTGCAACTGACTGCGCGCAAAGGTATAGCCAAATTCCAGGACAATATCCTCGGTATCGATTTTCAGATCGAAGATGCGGCTAAAGGTATAGGACTGTTGGGGATCGAGCAGTGAAGTCATGGTTCCATCATTGTAAATCTAGGCAAATTCAAACCCTAACCCCGGCGGGGCCTCCCTAGCGTCGTGATATACAGCACCGCCTCATCCTCCGGAATCCCTAGCACCTGATTGACCTGATCGTCAAAGAAGCCCCCGATGCCGCTGGCGCCCAGGCCCAGCTTGACCGCCGCCACATTGATCCGCTGGCCCAGATGGCCCGCGTCCATATGCAGATAGCGATAGGCCCGATCGCCATGGGCTCCTATCGCCCCGTCCAAATTCGCCGTATGGAACACCACCGCCGCCGCATCCCGGCCTAGGTCCTGACCCAGGCAGAGGAAATGCAGCTCCCGCCGGAAATTCTTAAAAGCGAATCTGCCGCAGCTCCTGGCTCTGGGGCGCATAGTAGTAGCAACCCTCCTCCATCCCTTCGATCCCCGAAACCACCACGAAGGTCTCCACGCCCGTCAGATCAAAGAAATCCGGGTCCGGATCGAACTCCTGCTCCATGTAGTGCTGGGGATGGTAGGTGAAATCGAGGACCTGCAATAGTTCTGTCTGGGTCAGGGCAGCGCCGCTAAAGGTGCGGGTCGATCGCCGTTTTAGTAAGGTGGTTTCCAACTGGGTCAGGGCATCGCCCCAGGCAATGCTGTCTACGCGGGTGGGCAGACGTAGGCAGAAGGGGAAATTGTACTTGTCTTCGCGGGTGGGATCCAATCGCGGCATCTGCCAATCAATCTTCTGGCCGCTAAAGGGAATCTGGGTCGCCTCGTGGAGGGAGGGCCAGAGACTGCCAGTCGGCGATGGCGGCGGGAATAGTCGGTTTGGATTTGGCTCGGCAGGGTGGTGCGGGCCAGGGGGAGGTTTTGCTTCGCCAGGCGCACGTCGGCCAGGGGTAGGACCGCGATCGCACTCTCCTCCTGGGGCTCCAGGTACAGCGTCTGGTTAACGGCCTCATCGGCAAAACCGCCGATCAGATGGGGCCGAAAATCCGTCAGCGATCCCGCCAATTCCAGGTTGCCCAGCAGGTGGCCCGTGTCCAGGCAGATGCGGCGGTAGGCCCGGTCCTGGTAGCGCCAGGCCGATCGCTCAAACACCGTACTAATCACCAGCGCCAGCTCCGTCGCCTCCAGATTCGGGTGCCAGAAACAGGCCGCCTGAAGCTTCGTCCAGACATCGCTTTCCCAAAAAAGCATCAGGGAATGGGTCTTGGCCTGGTAGTTGTACAACCCAGGCGGTAGGTAGGGCGTGCCCCGCGACACGAGATACAACTCCGCCGGATAGAGCCCCCCCGCCGAGGGCGCCGATCGCAAATAGTGGGGCTCGCCATAGGTGGGGATCATCCCCGTCAACCCATAGCTGGCGTACAAAAACCGCGATAGCCTGATCCACCAGGCTTCCTCGGCATCGCCCGGCTCGGGGCGATCGAGCTGCAAGTAGACCTTGAGATCAAAGGGCATGCCAATGCGGTACTCCTTAAAGGGCAGGGGCTGCTGCTGCCAATCGAGGGGTTTGCTCTTCGCATTGATCGTGTCGGGATCGTACTTAGTGCGCTCGTGGTAATGCTGGGCAATGGAGGCTTGCAGGTTGGGCATAGGTCGTACGATCGCTTACGCTCATCACCTGTGATCTTGACATGCTTCCCAAGATCTTGGGGGGATTCGTGGGATCTCTTTACGGAGGAGAAGGCGGAAGAGATTTCAGCGTTCCGCGTTCCTACTTCCTACTTTTAGAAACTCTCCAATCCTCTCCACTGCCTGCGCCAAGACCTCCGGCGGCTGCACCAGCGCAAACCGCACATAGCCCTCGCCGCCCTCGCCAAAGCCCACTCCCGGCGATAGGGCTACCCCTGTGGCGATCACGAGGGCTTGGCAGAAGGCAATGGAATCGGTTGAGTAGGGCTCCGGCAGCTTGGCCCAGAGATACATGGCGGCTTTCGGGGTCTCAACTTGCCAGCCGATCGCCCCCAAGGCCGACACTAGGGCATCGCGGCGATCGCCAAAGGTTTGCACAGCCTGTTGCACGCAGGTCTGATCCCCCTGGAGGGCGGCGATCCCGCCGTTGAGGATACCGAGGTACTGGTTGAAGTCCACGGCGGCTTTGACTTGGCGGAGGGCCTGGATGAGTTGGGCGTTGCCGATCGCAAACCCTAGGCGAAACCCACCCATGTTGTAGGACTTCGAGAAGGTGAAGAACTCGATGCTGGTGGTTTTGTCGGGATCGGCCTGCAAGATCGATGGGGCCGTATGGCCGTCAAACACTAGGTCCGCGTAGGGGAAATCATGGGCCAAGACAATGCCATGCTGCTGACAGAAGGCCACCGCTGTTTTGAAAAACGCTAGGGAGGCAATAGCCGTGGTCGGATTGTGGGGATAGCTGAGCACCATCAGTTTGGCCTGGGCCAGGACTTCCTCAGGGATGCTGTCAAACTGCGGCAAATACCCTTGCTCCGCCGTTAGTTTCATCGGGTAGATCTGTCCCCCGGCCAGGGCCACGCCGCCACTGTGACTGGGATAGCCCGGATCCATCAAGAGCGCATAGTCCCCAGGATTGAGCACCGCCAAGGGTAGATGGGCTGTTCCCTCCTGGGAACCAATCAGGGGCAACACCTCGGTGTCGGCATCGATCGGGACGCCGTAGCGATCGCCATACCAATCCGCCACGGCAGAACGAAACACCACCGTCCCATTGAACAGCAAATAGCCATGGGTGGCGGGGTTTTGTAGATTTTGGGCGATCGCTTCCAGCACATGATCCGGCGTGGGCAAGTCTGAAGACCCCAGGGACAGATCAATGATCGGATGGGGGCTCAGGGCCTTGGCTCGATCCATGTCGGCAAAGACATTGCGCTGGAGATGCGCCATGCGATCGGCGATCGGTAGTCCCATGGCCCTTAGGCCGCTAGATGATTATTCACCAGCGCTTCCAAAGCCGCTGGACTGATCGCCCCTTCGGCGGAACTCTGCAAATCCCCGGCCCGGAAAAATCGCAGGGCGGGCACGCCTTCGACCTTATATTTGGCCACCACCTGGGGATTGGGATCGACTTCCATTTTGACGATCTTAATCTGGTCGCCATGGCTGGCGGCCAGCTTCTCCATCATCGGCGCCATCAGCCGACAGGGACCACACCAAGCGGCCCAAAAATACACCATGACGGGCTTTTCCGACTGCAACACTTCAGCTTCAAACTGCGCTTCGCCGATCACTAAAGGGCTACCCATAGGAAACAAACCAATGAACTACATTAGGACTGGTCAACAATTCTAAGGCGATCGCGTCTAGTTGAACAGTGGTTTTCTTGTGGGGGTTTGATTGGTGGATTTTATAGATTATCCATTTTGGTTTTGAGAGCTTCGAGTTCGGCATCGATCGCCTGGCTGTTCGGCTTGGCATCCACGGGCACAGAATCCGCTGGGCTGGCTGAAATCTGTGGCTGGTTCGCGCCAGCGCTACCCCCCAGCATCTGCTGCTTCATCGCCGCCAGCTCATCATCCACCGCATCATTGCCCGCCAGCTCTGCAAACTGCATCTCTAGGTTAGCCCCGGCCAATTCCGCCGACGCCTGACCGCGAGCTTCCATCTGCAACACCTTGTCTTCCATGCGCTCAAAAGCTGCCATGGCAGAGCTGTTGCTCAGGGTGTTGACGCTGGACTGGAGCTGCTCGTTGGCCTTGGCTGCCTGGGAGCGAGCCTTGAGCATGTCCTTCTTGTTCTTGGCATCGATGATCTTGGCTTCGATCGCCATCAATTGCTTTTTGAGCCCATCCACCTGGGTGGTCTGCTGATCGTACTGGGCTTTGAGGGCCGCTGCGGTATCGGCAAAACTCTTCTTGCGGACCAGGGCCTCGCGGGCCAGATTCTCGTCGCCCTTTTGCAGGGCTAGCTGGGCGCGCTGCTGCCAGGTGTCGGCTTCCTTTTGATTATTTTTATACTGCTGCTCGATCCGGCGCTGGTTGGCGATCGATTGGGCCACGGCCTCCTTCATTTTGACAAAGTTGCCCTGCATATCCATGACGGACTGCTCAAGGATCTTCTCCGGATCCTCAGCCTTGCTTACGGCATCGTTAACATTGGCACGAACCAAGCGGCTTAGGCGATCGAATAGAGACATGAGGATTGGCTTTCCTATCGTAGGGAGTTAAAAAGGCTGACTTTAGAATAGGGCTAAATGCTTGAATGAACCCTACTTCCACTAGTCTAAAGACTTACACAAAAGATGGCGACTCTTTTCCGGAGTTTGGGGCCATCGGATTGCCGAAGTGCCTAGTCACCGATCGTCGGCGCCGAAGAAGAATCACTAATATAGGCTTGGCTCTCGGGCTGGGCCTGGGCTTCCACATACCAGCGAATCGACTCGTAGGCCTCCTCCATCTCCGCCGGGGTCTTATTGAGCTGATTGACGTATCCCATATAGTTGCCCGTCATAAAATACACGCCCATCAGGGCGGCGGAGGCCGAGGCCACCATGGCGCCAGCCAACATCAAGGAGAGCTGCTGACGCGTGATCGCCTGCTCCATCAGATGAAGGGAAAGTGCTACCAGGGCGACAACAAGTAGGAGAATAAAAATCAGCATGCCTAAAACTTTAACCAGTTGTGAATTATTGTAACAGGATGTCTCAGGATCAAGTTACCCATAGAGACCTTCTATGCTGCTGCTTCAAGTTCAATCATAGCCTAGGGTTTCGGGGCATTTTGCGAAGACTCAGGCGGGGAATCGCCCTTGGGGATAAGGTTACGAGACGTTTACAAACGCACGGGCACCGATCGCTCTCTTAAGTAATTCTTTATCTCTGAAACCGTGAGCTGACCGAAGTGGAGCAGGGATGCGAGCAGGGCGGCCTCCGCTTTACCTTCTGTTACGGCCGCGTATATATGTTCACAATTGCCCGCCCCCCCGGAGGCCACCACAGGCACCGAGACAAGATCCGCAATTTGGCGGGTCAGGGATAGGTCGTAGCCCGCCTGGGTCCCATCGGCATCCATGCTGGTGACCAGCAGTTCCCCGGCCCCCCGGCGGACCATTTCCTGCGCCCAGGCGATCGCATCGAGCCCCGTGTTCTCCCGCCCCCCTCGCACATAGACATCCCAGCCGGGGTGGCTCGGGTCAGAGCGATGGCGGGCATCGATGGCCACCACAATGCATTGGTCCCCAAACTGACGGGCCGCCTGGGTGATGAAGTCTGGATCCCGCACGGCGGCGGAATTGATGCTGACCTTGTCGGCCCCCGATCGCAATAGCTGCTTGATGTTGTCCAGATTGTTCACGCCGCCCCCCACGGTCAGGGGAATAAACACCTGCTCCGCCGTGCGCCGCACCACGTCATAGATAATCCCGCGATCCTCATGGGTGGCCGTAATGTCCAAAAACACTAGCTCATCGGCCCCCGCTTCGTTATAGGCCTGGGCCAGCTCCACCGGATCCCCGGCATCCCGCAGGGCCACAAAATTGACGCCCTTGACCACACGCCCCGCTTTGACATCCAGACAGGGAAGAATGCGTTTTGCCAGCATGGGGAGCCTCAATCGATGTTTGGGAACCGGGGAGTTTTGCGCCCCCTTAAATAGATTCCATCATGAAACGACAATTTTTAGCGTGCAACATCCTGTAAAATTTGACTTGGCCCAGAGTTTATTAGAAGCTGCAATGGAAATCGGTGAAAAAGTGCGTGTGTGCCGTCTGCGCGATCGCGTACCCCAAGAGGTCGTGAGCAAGTTAGGCCAAACTGGTGTGGTCTGCGGCTACAAAGTCGTAGATGGCAAGGGTCTTGGTCGGTTGGTTGAATTTAGTGACAAGTTTTCGACCTGGTTCTTTGAAGATGAACTGGAGCCTTCGGCTTAGGTTTTAATAAGCATAATTGTTTGAATGGTAGGGGTGTTCAGTTCAGAACGTCCCTACTCTTTGTTGTTAGAGTACTTTTTTAAGGGTTGATGCATGGCCTTTCTGTTGACATTTCTCGGCAAGGGCGGGGTAGGCAAGACCACCTGCGCCATCGCCTCGGCAAAACGCCTCGCCAGTCAGGGCAAGCGGGTGCTGCTGGCCAGCCAAGACAGCAGCCCAGCTTTAGGCATCATCCTGGGCCAGGCCGTAGGGCCAGAGGCGACGGAACTCGCAGACAACCTATGGGCCTTGCAATTCCAGAGTGCCAAACTGCTGGAGCAGTCCTGGGAGGAACTCAAGGGCCTGGAGCGTCAGTACATGCGGACGCCCTTTCTAAAAAACGTCTACGGCCAAGAGTTAGGGGTGTTGCCGGGCATGGACAGTGCCCTCGCCCTGAATCAGCTGCGGCAGCTCCATGATCAATACGATGTGATCGTCTTTGACGGCCATGGCGGCCAGGACAGCCTCCGGATGCTGGGTACCCCTGAGGTGGTGAGCTGGTACCTCAGGCGGTTTCGGCAGGTGTTTCTAGAGTCCGATCTGGGTAAGACCCTCGGGCCGTTCATTCCCCCGGTGGCGGCGGCGGTGATGAATGTCAATTGGGCGGCGGATAATTTTGCCCAGCCGACCCAGGAGATCAATGGGCTGCTGGAACAGGGGAAACAGTCGATTAGCGATCCCAACCGGGCGGCGGCCTTTTTGGTCACCGATGGGCAGCCCGCCAGTACGGCGACGGCCCGATACCTCTGGGGGGCCGCCCAGCAGGTCGGCTTGACCGTGGCGGGGGTGATCGCACGGGGGGGCGGCGCCGAGGGGTTTGCACCCTTGCCCGTCGCAGCGGTGCCGACCACCCAGGACTGGGCGAGCTTGATGGCGGCCATGCCCGACCTGAGTTTGGCCAAGATCGCGCCCCAGGCGGTCACCGTCGATCTGGCCAATCGCCGGGTGTCGCTCTTCCTGCCGAGTTTTGATAAAACTCAAGTGAAGCTGAGTCAGTCCGGGCCAGAGATCACCATCGAAGCGGGCGATCAGCGCCGTAATTTGTTTTTGCCGCCCCAGATGGCGGGCCTGCCGAGTACTGGAGCCAAGTTCCAAGACGGCTACTTGATTATTTCCTTCTAAGAACCATACCCACCATGTCTGAAGAAACAACCCCACAAGTTAATCCAGCGACGCCCGCAGCGGCTGAAGCCGCAGTCAAAACCGCCGTTGAAACAGCGGCGGACGCCAAGGCCGATGCCAAGGCCAAGACCCGCCAGATGCTGGGCATGAAGGGCGCGGACACCAAGAACAGCTCGGTTTGGAAGATCCACCTCCAGCTCATGAAGCCCGTCACCTGGATTCCCCTGATGTGGGGCGTCCTCTGCGGCGCGGCCTCCAGCGGTCACTTTGTCTGGAACGTCGAAAACGTCGCCGTCTCCCTGGCCTGCATGCTGATGTCGGGGCCGCTTTTGACGGGCTATACCCAGACGATTAATGACTACTACGATCGCGAAATCGATGCGATCAACGAGCCCTACCGCCCGATTCCCTCGGGGGCGATTTCCCTGACGCGGGTGAAGGTGCAGGTTTTGGTGCTGTTGTTTTTAGGCATCTTGGTGGCCTTCTTGCTCGATACCTGGGCGGGCCACGAATTCCCGACCATTACGCTGATGGCTGTGATGGGGTCGGGTCTGTCCTATATCTACTCGGCTCCACCCCTCAAACTCAAGCAGAACGGCTGGCTGGGAAACTATGCCCTGGGGGCCAGCTACATTGCCCTGCCCTGGTGGGCGGGTCATGCGCTGTTTGGGGATCTGACGCCGACGATTATGCTGTTGACCTTGTTCTACAGCCTGTCTGGCCTGGGCATTGCGGTGGTCAACGACTTTAAGAGTATTGAGGGCGATCGCGCCCTCGGCCTACAATCCCTGCCCGTGATGTTTGGTACCAAAACAGCAGCCTGGATCTGCGTATTGATGATTGATGTCTTCCAGATTGGCATTGCCCTGTACCTGGCCTATGTCCATGAGAACCTCTACGCCGGGATTCTGGGCCTGTTGATCATTCCGCAGATCACCTTCCAAGATATGTATTTCCTGCGCGATCCGATCAAGAACGATGTCAAATATCAGGCCAGTGCCCAGCCCTTCTTGGTGTTTGGCATGCTAACTGCGGGATTGGCCCTGGGACATTCGGTCATGTAGTGGATGTTTTTTTACCAAACTCCCCTGAAATGCATAGAAGCGATCGAAATAGGTGATAACCTATTTGGTGCTCTAATTCGTAGGGCATGTCGATGACGGTCAGGAATAGTCAGTGTTAATGGACGCAAGACTTAAGAGAACTTAGCTGTGAGAAAATTCGGATTCAATCGATCCAAGGCCTCGAAAAAAGACGGCAGCAGCAACCAGGCTGGACAGAGGGGCAAGGCTCCGTCCGGTGGATCGCGTCGTCACAGACCCAACAAAGTCGTGCGGCAGTTAACCCAGGTCACAGACCAAGCTTCCCAGACCGTCCGACAGGTGGGGCGCAATGCGGCGGCCCTAGAGCAAAAACTGCCCGCCCCCTTGAGATCGAACGCGGTCGGCGATTGGCCTGGGCGGCCCTCTTGAGCCTGGGCCTCGTCGGCCTCGGCCGCTTGGGCTATTGGCAGATCGATCGATCCATGCCCCCCACCAGTCGCCTCAATACCTTTCTACGCCGGGGCACGCTCACCATTAAGGCCTTAGATGGATCCGTACTCCAGCAGACCGGGGATGCCACCCGTGAGCGGGTGACCATCGACAGGATGCCCGACACCCTGGCCAATGCCTTCATCGCCGCCGAGGATCGCCGCTTTTACCAGCATGACGGCGTGGACTACACAGGCATCGTCCGGCCATGGCCCGCAACGTCACCTCCGGTGGCCTGATGGAGGGCGGCAGTACGATCACCCAACAGTTGGCCCGCATGGCCTTCCTCAACCAGGATCGCAGTCTGATCCGCAAGGTCAAGGAGGCGGTCCTCGCCCAGCGCCTCGAACGGGACATCCCGGACAAGCGCAAGCTCCTGGAGCATTATCTCAACATGGTCTACCTGGGCTCCGAAGCCTACGGTGTCGCTGATGCCGCCTGGGTCTACTTCGGCAAGACCGTCGATCAGCTCACCCTGGCCGAAAGTGCCATGATCGCCGGACTCCCCCCGGCCCCGACGCAATATTCGCCGATCGTCAATCCCGACGTGGCCAAGGAGCGGCGCACCATCGTGTTGGAACGCATGCTGGAGCAGGGGTTTATCACCCCAGAGCAAGCCAGCAAAGCGAAGGAAGAGCCCCTGAACCTGAAGAAATCCACCCCCAAGAATCTCTACAGCAACGGCCCCTACTTCACGGACTACGTGATGCAGGAATTGCCCAACCTGATTTCCAAGGAAGATATGGAAGCCGGGGGACTGGTGATCGAAACCACCCTCAACGCCCGCTGGCAAAAGGCCGCCGAAAAGGCCGTCCAGGAGACCATCAAATACGACGGGGCCTACAGCTTGACCAGGCCGCCCTGGTGTCCATTGACCCCAACAACGGCGAAATCCGCGCCATGGTCGGCGGCTACGACTACTACAAGGACAGCCAGTTCAACCGGGTCACCCAGGCCCAGCGCCAGCCCGGCTCGACCTTTAAGCCCTTTGTCTACCTGAGTGCGATCGCGGCGGGTTTCTCCCCCTACAAGGCCTACCAGGACGCCCCCTTCTTCGTCGATGGCTATGAGCCCAAGAACTTCGGCAACAGCTATTCAGGCACCCTCGATATGCGCCAGGCCCTGACCAAGTCCGCCAACGTGGTCGCCGTCAAAATCCTAATAGATGTGGGCTTTGACCCCGTGATCACCATGGCCAAGAACATGGGCATCCAATCCAAACTGGAACCCACCTATGCCATGGCCCTGGGCGCCTACGAGGTCAACCTGCTGGAGCTGACCAGTGGCTACGGCACCTTGGCCGCCCAAGGCATGCATGTCAAACCCCATGGCATCCGCCGGGTCACCAATTCCCTGGGCGAGGTCATCTACAACGTCGAAGGCAAGGATGAGTTCAAGTCCAAGCGCGTCGTGGACCCCAGCAGCAGCGCCATCATGACCTGGATGATGGAAAACGTGGTCAACAATGGTACAGGCCAACCCGCACTGCTGAACGATCGCGCCGTCGCGGGCAAAACCGGCACCTCCGAGAAGGCCCGCGACCTCTGGTTCATCGGCTTCATTCCCCAGATCGTCACCGGCGTCTGGTTGGGTAACGATGACAGCACCCCCACGGGCGGCAGCAGCGCCACCGCAGCAGCCACCTGGCATGCCTTCATGAAAGAGGTAATCAAGGAGATGCCCGTGGCCAAGTTCCCGGAGATTCCCAAGGACCTCGACGATCGCAAGGGCAGCATCAAAGCCAAACCCGTCAAACCCGATCGCAGCTACACCCGTGCGCCGAGTGCCGAGGAAGAGCGAGCAAGTCGCCGCCGCGATCGCAATGAAGAACGCTACGATCCCGCACCGGAACCCGCCTACGAGGCACCTCGCGGTGGCGGTGGCGGTGGCTATCGCGAGCCAGAGCCAGCCCGTGCCGAGGATATTCCGCTGCTCAAGACCGACACCAAGAAAGTCCGCGGCCAGCACTACGACATCGTGGTCAACGGCGTCGAACTCGGCGGTGGCTCGATTCGTATCCATCAGCCCGACGTGCAAAAGACGATCTTCGAGGACATCCTCGCCATCCCGCCGGACGAAACAAAACTGCGCTTCGGCTACATGCTCGAAGCCTTCAAATACGGCGCCCGCCGCACGGCGGCATCGCCCTCGG
>JAAUSA010000251.1 GCA_012031975.1 Alkalinema sp. RU_4_3
CCCGATCGTCCCTTCCCCGGCCCCTAGCGCCTCTCCCCTCCCGATCGACACCCCCGGCGTCAACCCCCCAGCCCCAAACGCCGAAGCCTCCCCTAGGTCCGCCGCCGGGGACGCCGCAAGCAAAGCAGGCGAAGCCGCCAAAGACGCTGCCAAGAAGAAAAAATCAAACAGGAAACCACCCACCACAGTACCCGCAGCAGCAGCACCCGCAGCACCCAAAACCAACTAAACAAAAACCCCGGCGATCCTCAAGACCTCCGGGGTTTTTACTAATCCATCAAACCTCTACACCTTCGATCGCGCATGGCGCCCAAAGGTCTGGTACAGATCCACCGGATGGTACAGATGGCACTGCTCCGAAATCTGCTTCATCAACGACCAATTAAACTTGCGCTCAATCATCCGATCGCCCCAAATCCCCTTCAGAAAGTTATGCACCGCCCGCAGATTGTAGGAGGGAATCGCCGTCGAGACATGGTGGGGAATATGCACGTTGATATGGTGGCAAAACAGCTCCACACCAGGGGGATAGTCACAATGGACGGTGCCAAACAACTGCGCCTCCGCCTCGTTCCACACATCCGGCTCCTGGAAAGGAATCTCCGGCAGCGTATGGTGAACGATCGTAAAGGTACTCATCCAGAAGTGATAGACCAGCCAAGGCATCAGCCAGAAATTCACCCAGCCCCAGAGGCCTGTCGTCGCGATCAAAATCGGGAAGCCAATAGCTGCCCCAATGATCACCACGGTATTCGAAAACCGCGCCTTCTCCCAATCCTTCTGGGAAGCGTAGTTTTCCTTCTTAAAGTGCACCAAGGCCCAGTGGAAAATCGAACCAATCCACCAGAACTTCCCGCGAATCAATCGATAGCCACCACGCTCGACGGAAGACATGTTGTCAAACACCTCCGGACGGAAGGGCTGCCAAGCATTATCCACATCCATCTTATTAGTGTGCTTGTGGTGCTTATCATGGAGCAAGCGCCAGCTATGCAGAGGATAGATCAACGGCATCATCACAATATGCCCCACCAGATCGTTCAGCCAAATCTTATTAGAGAACGATCGATGGCCACAGTCATGACCAATCACAAAAAAGCCCGTCAAGGCTGTCCCCGTAAAGATCCAGCAAAACGGCAGTAAAAACCAAGGCGAAAGTGCCAGACTCGCATAACCCGCCCCCACCAAAGCGACATTCAATGCCACCTGGGTCCAAGCCTTGGTCATGTTTTTTCAAAATATTCCTTCGGAATCGATCGGATGACATCTTTGAGCGTTAGGGCGCTATCATCCCGAACTGAGGTGAAAACGGGCGTTGCAGTCATGTAATGGATGCTCTTTCTGTAACAAAACCTCAACCTTTATAACATGTTGCGTCGAACCCAACTCAATCCGAGGCATTACGCTAGGGCCTCATAGAAGCGACAATCCTGACAAGGCCCCATGGGCAGCACCGCACAGCGCACCAGCTCCGATCGCGCATTGAACGCACAGCTCGCATCTCCCACCACCCAGCGCCCATCAATCAAACTCTTCTCACTCGGACGCTCCGCCACCTGCACATAGATCGCCATGCGCTGCAACACATAGCGCCCCGATCGCAACTGATAGCGATGGCAGCGCTCCAGCACCGCATAGGTCTGACCCTGAAAATCGACATAGGTCCCCGGCTGCGGCACCCAGTCCAGATAGATCACCCCGAGCGATTCCTTAGAAGCTGTCAGAATGACCTCCGTCGGCAGATCCATACCCTGTAGCGGCTTATCCATTGGCACCGAGTTTAAACACCTAGCGATCGTAACCATTCCAAGGATTAATTTCTAGCTTCCCACCCGGCGTAAAGACCACCTTAAAGGAGGCCAAACCCTCCTGGGGCTTCGCACTATCAGAAATCTGACCCAGTTCACCCAAGGGAATATCGCCCTGGTAGTCCCGCGCCGCCTGATTGCTCGGCACAAACTCCACCACCTTCCCCTCCGCATTGGTCCGCACCTCAAATTGCAGACTCTCAGAAAAGGTCGGCTGCTTTTTCCAAGCCTGATCGATCTGCTCATACAGTTTGGGCTGAATCTCCTTCAGCTTATTGCCATCAAAGGTGACGCCACTACTGGCCGCCGCAGGATTGGGGCTCGGCGTTGCACTGGGACTCGGCGTTGCACTGGGACTCGGCGTTGCGCTCGGGCTGGATGTCGGGCTCGGCGTTGCGCTTGGGGAGGGGCTGGGGCTGAGCGCTGCCAAAATCGACGGATCCCAAGGCGACACCTTCACCTTCCCATCGGGCGTCAGGGCTAGACGCAAAGAAGCGATCGCCTCATTGGGCCGACT
This sequence comes from Alkalinema sp. RU_4_3, assembly GCA_012031975.1. Classification (GTDB taxonomy): domain Bacteria; phylum Cyanobacteriota; class Cyanobacteriia; order Leptolyngbyales; family Leptolyngbyaceae; genus JAAUSA01. Next base: position 2,326 of record JAAUSA010000251.1, read on the forward strand.
CTCCCCCGGCACTGGGTTATAGCGCAAATTCGGCAGGGGTGTCTCATTGACAAAGTCCGTCGCCGCCGTATTCTCTGGCCGATAGCCTAAAATCTTGCCATCCTTGCCTACGCTCACCCGGTAAAGCAGCTCCTGGGTAAAACTCGGACTGGGATTGAGCCCCGTACTCACCTGTTTCTCCAGCTCCAGGGCCAACCGATCGACTTCCTTCGGATCGGTAATCTCGGGCTTATCGCTCAGATCCGGCTGCCCAGTGGGACTCGCCGTCGGAGAGGCCGTTTGACTCGGCGAAGGCGGCGCACTGGGACTGGCCAGGGCCGTCGGAGTCGCCGAAAACGTCAAATCATTGGGCCGCTTAATCGTCGGATTTGGCAAAACCACATCAATGCCGCCGCCGCCGCCAGTCCCGAGGCCCCAAGGGCGATCGGCACCGCCTGATTGGCGCTGGAGGCCTTCGGCGCGTAGCGCTTCGGCACTGGAGCGAGATTAATCGACCACTTCGGCAGGGTCTGCGTATCCGCCACAAACTGATCGATCGCCTCGGCCAAATCAAAAACTGTACCGTACTCATCTCCACCTGCTGCTCCGGCTGACCCTCCGTCGTCACCGTCATCCGATGGCGATCGGGGGCCACGGTCTGAATCTGCACCTGCTGATTGAGATGACTCAGGGCTGACTCCGGCAGATGGACCCCGCTCAAAAACTCCTGGGCATGGTGACTGACCGCCGTAATCAAGGACTCAAAAAAGTCCTTCCCACCCCGAATAATCTCCGACTTCCCGGTCGGATCGCTCAAATAGCACTCCGCATTGGTCAAAATCGACATGACCGGACGCAGATCACTCTGACTCTGGGTGCCATCCCCAAAGCCTTCGAGAATCAAGGTGCAGTTCGGCAGACTGTACTGGCGCTTAATGGTCATGCAATTTCTCCGTCAAACAAACTCGTCCACAATCGTTGCATACCTGCGGTCCCTGTGCAAAAAAGCAACTGGGACAGCAATTTCCCAGCCATTTCATTCAACTGCTGATCGGAGTTGAACAGACTTGGACCCACCCGTCGAATATTCATCCGATGACGATAGTGCGCCCGGAAGCGACCCAGATAGTCCTCAAGGCGCGGATATTCGCTGAGATCCCCTCCCCGCTCCTTCCACTGCTGCTGCTCAATCACCAACTGCCGCAGCAGTACCGTCAAGCGCCGCGCCAGATAGCAGGCCGTCACAACGAGCGCCTTCGCCTCCGTCACCGTCATCGATCGCCGCTGACTAAAGCGCCGCAGCGGATTGGTCCCTCTCACCTTCCACAGACCCACCCGGCCCCTAATCACGCCCAACAGCTCCAGCTCCTCCAGGGTCACCAAAATCGCCTCGGATCCAGTCAGGTCCAAGGCCTCTATTGCCAGCAGCAGCAAATCAATCTGAATCTCTGTTCGACGGGGACATTCCCCATTGGGCACAGCGATATCAGCCAATGTTGCGAGAATCGAAGGCTCAGAGCCCGTCATAACATTAAACTCAGGAGTAGCTTGCATTGCGCTCACAGAAACGGACGTAGGGGAAGAATCGATCGCACGGGCAGTCATGGGTCAAGTCACTCCAAAGGCTGAACAAACAGGCATCAACAGATTCGTCACACAAAGGTTTAGATGCTGTTTCCGGAGAGATCGTTCCGCGCGCGCATCATCCTAACCTTAGGATGGGCAGATCGAACTAGTTTTCTCACCGAAGCAAAGCCCCGCAATTGCGCAGTCCAGCCAGCATTTTACCGGATGACCGGAGCCGTCGAAAAAAAATCTCTCCCGTAGGACCAAGATATTTGGGATACTGACTAAGATCATCTCTTAGACGAACCCACAAGAACCCCATGCTCAAGCGATTTCTATCTGCCTGCCTCTTAGTCCTGACCCTAGGTTTGCAGGGCTGCTTGGGTATCGGCGGCCTCAACAGTTTCATTGACGACATCGACGGCTATCGATTCCTCTATCCCAACGGCTGGGCAGAGGTCCAGGTCTCCGGCGGCCCCGATGTCGTATTCCACGACATCATCGAACAGACCGAAAACATCAGCGTCGTGATCAACCCCGCCCCCGGCAAAAACTCCTCTCCGACCTCGGCACCCCTGGGGAAGTGGGCTACCAACTATCGAAGAGTGCGATCGCGCCCCCCCGATTCTGGCCGCACCGCCGAACTGGTCAATGCCGCCAGCCGCGATCTTTCGGGCAAGACCTACTACATCCTTGAATACCTAGTCACCCTCGCCGACGGTCGTCAGCGCCACAACCTGGCCACCGCCAGTGTCAGCCGAGGCAAGCTCTTCACGCTCAACGCTTCCACCCCCGAAGAGCGCTGGGAAACCATGAAACCCAGCATCCAAAAGTCCATCAGCTCCTTCATGGTGAACTAATTCCATGCGGTTTATTCTCGCTTCCCAATCCCCCGCTCGCCGCCGCCTGCTTCAGCAGGCAGGCATTGAGCCTGAATGTATTCCGAGTGGGTTTGATGAGGACTCCATCCAGTCCCGCAACCCCGCAAACCTAGTCGAAACCCTTGCCTTGAATAAGGTCCAAGTCGTCGCCCGCAAGGTCAACGGCCCCGCCATATTGCTGGGCTGTGACTCGATTCTGGCAATCAATGGTGAAATCCATGGTAAGCCGACGAGTCACCAGGATGCGATCGATCGTTGGCACTACATGAGAGGCCGCGTCGGCGAAATCTACACGGGCCATGCGTTGATCCAACTCCATCGGGGCGGTACCTCCCGCGAATTGGTACGCTGCGGCATGACCCAGGTGCATTTTGCCCAGGTCACGGATGCCCAGATTCGGGCCTATGTGGCAACGGGGGAACCGATGGACTGTGCGGGTTGTTTTACCCTAGAGGGAAAGGGCAGTATCTTTGTTGAAAAGATTCAAGGCTGTCATACCAACGTGATCGGCCTGAGTATGCCGCTATTGCGTCAGATGCTTTTGGAATTGGATGAAGATATTACGCAATTGTGGTAGGCAGGGGTTTATCTGTTGGGGGGCTTAGGCAAGGGCGCATGCGATGCGCCCTTGCCCCCAAACCAATTAACCCGTATTCCGCATCCCCGCCGCAATCCCATTGATCGTCAGCAGCGCCCCCCGCAACAACTCACCCTTGCTATAGCGCGATCGCGCCGCCCCCCCCGCCGCACTCCCCCGATATTGCCGCAGCCGCTTCAACAGGGACACCTGCAAAAAGCCCAGGGGCACGATCGTCCCATTCCTCAACTGCACCGATCGCTGCAATTCCGGATCCCCATCCAAGAGCCGCTTATGGCCCGTGATCGTTAGCACAACGTTGCACGTCAGATAGTACTCATGGCTAATTTGCTCAAACACGGGCGCAAACCGTTCGCGATCCTCCGGCTGGGTTAGCTCCTTGACATAGTGCTCCGCCAACTGCAAATCCACCTTCGACAACGTCATCTCCACCTTCGAGATCACCATCCGGAAAAACGGCCACTTATGATAGAAGTAGCTCAGTAGTTTGAGGTGATCCACCGGATTTTCATCCAGGAAGGTTTGCAGGGCGGAACCGACACCGTACCAAGCGGGCAGCAAGAAACGACTCTGAGTCCAGCTAAACACCCAAGGGATCGCTCGCAGACTGCTCAAGTCTTTTTTCCCACCTCGGCGGGCCGGACGCGAACTAATCTGTAACTGACTGATTTCCTCGATGGGCGTCACCTGGTGAAAGAAGTCAATGAAGTCCGGCTGCTCATAGATTAGCTTGCGGTAGTTATCCCGTGATCGCGCCGCCATCTCCTCCATGATGTGCCGCCAGGGCTCGATCTCATCGAACTTTGTGCCTAGCAAACTTCCCTGGATCACCGCCGTCGTCGCGGTTTCCAAGTTATACAAAGCCAGCTCCGGCAGGGAATACTTCGACGCCAGCACCTCGCCCTGCTCCGTAATCTTGATTCGCCCCATCAGGGTCTGACCGGGCTGCGCCAAGATCGCCTCGTAGGCAGGGCCACCCCCCCGACCCACGGACCCACCCCGGCCATGGAAAATCCGCAGCGCCACGCCGTGTCTTGGGCGATCGTCTGCAGAGCCTGCTGGGCCTTATGGATCTCCCAATTGCTGCTCAAAAAGCCCGAATCCTTGTTGCTGTCCGAATAGCCCAGCATCACCTCCT
>JAAUSA010000252.1 GCA_012031975.1 Alkalinema sp. RU_4_3
CCCGCATCGGCGGCTTCCTTGAACACGGGGTTCAGTGCCGTCTGCGAGTTCGGGTTGACGATGATGCCGTCCACCTTGGCGTTGATGAGGTTCCTGATCTGTTGAATCTGCCCCTGCACGTCTACATCCGCGCTCTGAATGACGAGTTCATTCGTCAACCCCCTGCCCATGTATCCTTTGTTGACGGCTGTCATGTTGTCCAGCATCTGCGTGCGCCACTCCGAACCCACGAAGCCGTTCGAGACGCCAATCGTGAATTTTTTGGATTGCGCCTGCACCCCCATTGCCAGCACTGCCAGCGCCGCACCCACCAGTGAAACCAGAACCGCTGCCTTCTTCATACGCGCCTCCTTACCCTGCTGCTGAGAACGACTCCCGACGAGAAACACTCGAGAATGATCAACAAATGAAAGACTCGAGACGAGAAATGATTCGTGAGGCTCGAGGTCATAAACGCCTGACCTCTCCCGGCGCATACGCCTTGCCGTCTCGAGACGATTGAATCGCGGCGAAACACAACGCCAGGGAACGCAGGTTGTTCGTGGCATTGTTCAGCGGTTCGCGGTGTTCTTCGATGGCGCACAGCAACTCCGTCATCGCCCCGCCGAACCCGTCGTTGAACCACGTTCCTCGAGTCTCGGTGTGCCTCGCCTGCTTCGGTGTGGACGCGCACGGTTTGCTCACTCAGACTGGAACCGTCACTGACGAGGCTGCCTGTGAACCGCCGACATACGTCGTGTCTCGAGCACCGAATCGCTGGTGCGCGTCGAACACGAGCGACGCCTGACCCCCCTCGAGTTCCAGCAAAACCTGCGCCAGCATCGGAACGCGCATCGTCTGACCCACAGCGAAAGCTCTGGTTGCCGTGATGCGCCGCGCCCGATCTCCAACGAGGCTCGAGACGAAATCGAACCAGTGAATCCCGAAGTCGTACAGCACCAGATCCCCGATGTTTTCGAAGGGCGTACCCGCCGTCCAGGTGTGATCCCAGTGCAGGTTGACGTGAACGCTCTGTACCGCACCGATCAACCCTGCCCGCACGACCTCGCGCATGTACGACAGGTGCGGGGCCCAGCGTCCGTTCTGATTCACCGCCAGCCGCACCCCCGTCGAATGACTCGTCACACGTTTCACCACATTCTTCTCCTGCACCACCTTCGTACTCGACCAACTCAACAACCCATTCCCATACAAACCCAGCTTCTTCTCCACATCCCCAAAATCATTCCGCACCACATTCGGACTCACATTCGGACTTGCATTCCACCAAGCCCCCCCACTCCATCCATAGCTAAAATTCCCCCGCGATCCCGATCGCAACACCTCCACCGTCGGCAAATAAGCTATCCCATCAAACCGACTAATCACCGTTTGCCGATCGCCAATCTGCGACAACTCAAGGCGATCAAACGCACTCGTAAACGTCCGAATCCCCACAGGCACCACCGTCTGATCACGCGACGCCTGCAACACAAACTTCGGCACACCATCCCTATCCGCCACCAAAACCTGCACCGCCGTACTCCGATTCTCCGTCACACTCTCACTCACCAAATCCGGATTCACCGGCACCCCCACAAACACCAACGGCCCAAAATCCTGATTCGACAGCCTCAACTTAGAAATAAACGTATCCCCATCCTCAAAGGACTGATCCACCTGAATAGGCCGCGATCGCGCCCCACCAGCCCCGCCCGAATCTGAAACACACTCGATCGATTCGGACGAATATGACTCGGACTACTAAAACTCCCCGACAACTGCGCGATCCCACTTACCCGGCCCGCCAAATCCAACGTCCGATTCAACCGTTGATTAATCAACCGTCTCTGCTCCGCCGTCGTCTCCGTCCGCAACGGCGTAAACGGATCTTCCCTTTCCTGCCGCAGTCGCGCCTCCCACAAACTTTTCTCAATCCGCTTCGGCTTCAATATCTCAAACAATCCCCCCAGCAATGCCCCTACTGTGGCATTCCCGCTACTCGATCGATGCACCGCATTTTTATCAAACGACACCGTCAGCGACACCCCCGGATTCGCAAACACATTATAATAAACCGCCAATCCCGGCTGCTTCTCATACTGAATCACCGTCCGATTATGGGGCTGACTAAACCGTACCTGATACCAATCCTGATTCGTCTCCCGCGTCTTTGTCTCCACAATCCTCGGCTGCTTCAATCCCAAAGAAACCCACTGCAACGAATTCAAATAATAACTATCCTTAACCGATCGCTCCAAAAATGGATTCAGCAACACATTCAGCAAATCCAAATTATCAAACTTATCCGGCTGCCCAATCTTAATCCCCGGAAACGAAGTAATCTCCGGCTGAAACTTAAATCCCTTCCCCGTCAACGGATCCCCAAACACAATCCCCGCCCGCTTCAGCAAATCGGGCGGCGTCTTCGCCCCCACAACCAACCCTTCACCTTCTAAAAAGACCTGCAAATTATGTGTCGGATAAGCCTGCAACAGCGTCGGCGTATTCCCCGCCTCCAACTCACTAAACAACACCGCACCGCCATTCGGACTATAACTTGCCCCCGACCCCAAATTTGGCGGCCTAATCGTATAACTCGGACTATTGATCAACACCCGAGGTGCAGCCTCTCCCTTCGGCACCACCGCCTCCCCAGACACCGACAAAATCCGCGCCTGCTCAAAATTTTCCTGCCCTAGTAAATCCTGCAACCCCTGCGGCACCACCCATACCGACTGCAACCCCCACAGCGACTGTGTAGACTGAATCTTCTCATCGATCGTCTGTGTATACTCCCGCCCCTGATAATCCAGACGCCCTTCAAACCCCTGCGTCTCAATCACCACCCGATTCCCCGGCAGCACCCGATACAGCTGGTTCTCCGGCTTGTACTGACTATAAGCCCCATGATGAATCACCGATCGCTTCTCTCTTCGCGTCGTATCCACCTCCAGCTTCCGCCCCCTCTGATTCGCCCCCAACGGCAGCACCTCCCCCCTCGGATCCATCAACGCCGGATACCGCTCCCCACTCTTCTCCAAACTCGTCCGACTCTGCACCGTCGGATTCGGCGGCTCAACCTCCACGCCCCCTGGATTCTGCAGCAAAACCTCGGGCTTCACCACAGGCGGCACCACCAAATCCACCGCCGTCGGCTTCACCTCAATCGGCGCGATCGGCACAATCGGCGGCTCCACCCCACCTGTCGGCAACGCGATCGGCACCTGCGGCACATCCGTCAAAGTTTGCGCCACAGTCCGCTGCGCCAAACCCAACGGCCAAAGAGCGATCGCCAACCCCAAAAAACAGTAATACCGAGACATAAAAAAAGCCAACAAGGTAGACCAACGCCCAACCAGACCTTCTTAAAATGCCCAAAGGGGAGCAAGCCCTCACATCCCTGCAAGAACCCACCCCCCGAATTAATCTAATGGTTCAAAACCAAGCAATCTATCCCAGTTCATAGCCCCCAAACTTGGGGGTTTGGGGGCCTCCGGGGCCTCTACGCCCTTTTTCCTAAACTCTACTCCAACCCATCAGCCCTGCAGCAGCCTTCAAAATTGAAGAATAAGCATCCAAATCCGCCGCCGTATTCCCCGTAATCGTCCCCAACTTAGTAATCACCGCCGCCTTCAAAGTCGGAGCCGCCGCAAGCGATGCCGTCGGCAACGCCGTCAAAGTACCAGCACTCACCGTCAAACCGATCGGTGCACTACCGCTAACACCTTGCACTGTCACCTGCACATCCCCATCAAACTTATAACCCGCAGGCGCAACCTTCTGCGCCGAAATCGACAGAGAATAACTCCCAGGCGTCGTATAGGTCACAGCACCCGTCACGGAAGCACCTTCCGCCCGAGCCGACCCAGCCATCATTACAGCAACAGCAACACCACCAACCAACGCGATCGAACCCTGAGCAAAGCGATTAAAAGAGAACATTTCGGTAGAATTCCTAAACTTTGGGAACTTAAAAAGAGCAACTTCTGACACTGTGACAAAACGAATCTGAAGCAGTACGTTTCGATATCCACAGCATTGCGCACCCAGATAAAAAAGCCTTCCGAAACACCACGGAACTTTCCCACCCCAAAACTTTGTTTCCCACCAGGGAACAATAGAAATCATCGGGAAACCTCCGCGTTACCCTCAGCAAAATGATCAGGCCCCATCACCCTCTACCCGCCCACCCTCAGCATGCATCGCCACCACTGCTCAGCAATATCGCTTTTTCTCCCCTGGGCCTTAATTACCCAAGCCCCCCCGCCATCGCCGCCCCAGAAAAACTTTCAGAAACCCCCAAAACCGTCCAAGTCGATCGCTTCCAAATCCTCGGCAGCACCGTCTTTGACCAATGGGAACTCGCCAACATCACCCAGCCCTACGAAGGCCGCCGCCTCACCTTAGAGGAGATGCAAACTGCAGCCGACGCCGTCACCCGCTACTACCTCGACCACGGCTACCTCACCTCCCGCGCCATCCTCGCCGACCAAACACTCCAAAGCGGCACCATCAAGCTCCAAATCCTTGAAGGTAAACTCGCCGACATCACTATACAAGGCGACACCAAACTCCCAAAAAACTATGTTCGCCAGCGCCTCCTCCGCGCCGGACGCCAACCCCTCAACCAAGAAGCCCTCGAATCCCAGCTCCAGCTCCTCCGTACCGATCCCCTCTTCGACGCCGTCGAAGGCGTCCTCCGCGACGGCACTGCCCCCACCGAAACCAACCTCGACGTCAAAGTCCAACCCGCCCGTCCCCAATTCGCCACCCTCAGCCTCGACAACCACGGCAGCCCCACCGTCGGACGCATCACCCTCTCCGCCCTCACCGGGATCCAAAACGCCACAAACCACGCCGACACCCTCAGCCTCGGCCTCGTCCGCTCCGCCGGCACCCAACTCTACAACCTCACCTACCAGCGCCCCCTCAACCCCAACCAAGGCACCCTCACCTTCCGCATCGCCCCCGTCACCTACCGAGTCACCCAAAGCGACCTCCAAACCCTCAACATCACAGGCACAGGCAACCTCTACAACCTCACCCTCCGCCAACCCCTCACCCGCCAGATCACCCAAGAATTCGCCCTCACCGCTGGCATCACCCAACGCAGCGGCAAAACCCTAATCGCCGACACCCTCATCGACGAAAACGGCACCACCACCCTTCACCTCGGCCAAGACTGGCTAAAACGCGACAAAAAAGGCCTATGGACCGCCAAAACCCAACTCAACCTCGGCAAAGCCAAAAACACCACCGACAATACCACCGACACCTTCCTCACCTGGACAGGCCAAATCCAACGCATCCACAAACTCAGCAAAAAACAAACCCTCACCGCCGAACTCAACTGGCAATGGGCACCTAACGCCCTCCCCCCCGCCCAACAATTCACCCTCGGCGGCTTCCAATCCCTGCGCGGCTACCCCAGTAGCTTCCTCAGCGGCGACGGCGGCCTCACCCTCACACTGACCAACCAAATCACCCTCCAAAAAACCCGCAAAGGCGATCCCCGCCTCCAGATCGCCCCCTTCCTCGACTTCGGTACCCTCTGGCAAGCCATCCCACCCACCGTCCCCACCCAAAACCCTCTCTTCCTCAGCTCCGGCCTTACCCTCACCTGGAACCCCCGCCAAAACTGGACCCTCAGCGCCGACCTCGCCCTCCCCTTGAGCAAAACCAACCTCGAAACCCCACCCACACCCACACTCTACCTAAACTCTAACTATCGCTTCTAACCTCTATACTGTTAGAGTCTGTTCTCCCTCAAGCTCCCGCTCCCTATGTTCTTCAGCATCGTCATCCCCACCTACAACCGCCAACCCATCCTCCAAAAGTGCCTCACCGCCCTCGAAACCCAAACCTACACCGGGCAATACGAGATCGTCGTCGTCGATGACGGCTCCACCGACGGCACCGTCGAATGGCTCCACGCCAACCCCCAGCAATTCCCCCACCTCCGTCTCCTCCGACAGGACCACAAAGGCCCCGCCGCCGCCCGCAACCTCGGCGTCGAGTCCTCCCTCGGCGACACCATCATCTTCATCGACAGCGACCTCGTCGTCCTCGACCAATTCATCCACCACCACCACCAGGCCCTCCAAAGCGCCCCCCCCAAACCATTCACTACGGGCGCGTCATCAACACCGCCAACTTTGACAACCCAACGAGCGAACCCTACAAAGTCACCGACTTCTCCGCCGCCTTCTTCGCCACAGGCAACGTCGCCATCGCCCGCCACTGGCTCATCGAAGCCGGCCTCTTCGACACAGGCTTCTCCCTCTACGGCTGGGAAGACCTCGAACTCGGCGTCCGCCTTAAAAACATGGGCCTCACCCTCATAAAAGTCCCCGAAGCCGTCGGCTACCACTGGCACCCCGCCTTCACCCTCGGCACGATCGCCAGCGCGGCCCGACCGCGACCGCGTCTTCCCCACGCACGTGGGGGTGAACCGCCAGTGGCCTTGTCCCCCGCCGCGTCCTCGATGTCTTCCCCAC
>JAAUSA010000253.1 GCA_012031975.1 Alkalinema sp. RU_4_3
TCGTAAGTCGAAACGAGGCCCGAAGAAGGCGAAGGCGAAAAAGAACTTCGATCCAAATCATCCCCATGTCGCAACAGCTCGCCTACTCAAACCAAAATAGTACATGCGGTCACCTTAACAGGGGTAATATTTTGGACTCAACTAAGATAATCCCTGAGGAGCTAGTGCCAGTCCGACCGATCGGCAAATGGTACTCAATCGCAATCCAGATAATTTCTTCGCTGAAACAGAACAAGTCGCCTTTCGCCCGTCGAATGTCGTATCGGGCATAGACTTCAGCAACGATCCTTTACTCCAAGGTCGGTTGATGTCGTACCACGATACCCAACTCCATCGCCTGGGCAGCCCAAACCTAGACCAACTGCCGATCAACCGTCCCGTCTGTCCGTTTAGCAACAATAATCAAGACGGACGGATGCAGATGGAGATCAAAACCAGCCGCGTTAATTATTCGCCTAATTCACTGGGTGAGAATCTGCCCGCACCCGTTGAAGCAGCCGATGGAGGGTTTGTGCATTATCCAGAGGAAGTGGAAGGGACCAAGGTTCGTGAACGCAGCCCTAGTTTTGCCGAGCACTTCAGTCAAGCGACGCTCTTTTGGAATAGTCTGTCTACGGGTGAGCAAGATCGCGTCGTGGAAGCGGCCCACTTCGAACTGGGTAAGGTACCCCACGCCCAGGTGAAGGAGCGAATGCTCGAACGGTTTAACAAAGTCGATGGCGAATTGGCTAAACGGGTTGCCAAAGGTTTGGGGATGCCTGCCCCGAAGGAGCCTGCAACCCCTAATCATGGTCAAAAGTCGGCGGCCCTTACCCAAGAAAATACCACTAAGACTGCTAAAGGTCGCACGGTGGCGATTCTGGCCGCCGATGGGGTAGATGGCAAACAGCTTACTGCCATGAAGCAAGCGCTAAGTGCAATGGATGTCAATGCTGAAGTCGTGTCACTATTTGGTGGAACGATCGCCAATACCGAAGGTGACGAAGTCAAAGTAGATAAGACTTTCTTGACGACTGCATCGGTTCTTTATGACGCGATTTATGTGCCGGGCGGCGATCGCAGCATTCTTGCACTGACCGCCCATGGCGATCCTTTGAGCTTTATCCATGAAGCCTTTAAGCATTTCAAACCCATGGCGGCTACGGGCAAAGGTGTCGATCTGTTAATGCAGGCCGATCTTAAGGGGATTGATTTTAGTCAAGTTAATGGCACCATAAGTACTCAGTTGGGTGTTGTCGTAGACCGAAATGCTTCGGACATGGCAAGCTTCTCAGAGACTTTCATTGATGCAATTAAGGAGCACCGATTCTGGACACGTCCCGTTCCTGGCACTGCTTCTGTAAAGGCCGCAGCGGAGCAAATGCTGATGGAGAAAGTGGCTGTTTCGTAGTTGGGTTCGATCGCCGTAATTATTAAATATCCCCGACTTCTTTGTAGAAGTCGGGGATATTCATTAGAAGTCATTGTCTGGTCAGGGTGAATCATAGCTTCGGGAGACTGTCAATCAACCCTCCAAGGGCACTGATTTGACGATAGGCCTGGGAAATTCGCTCACCTTCAAGCTCAACCTCTGATGTGGGATACTTCTGAATCACTTCGATCAATGAAATCTTATTATCTTGGCTGGCAGATAATACTAGGGCAGAGCGAATGGCCTGCCGACTGGCTGCGTTGGTGGGAGGATGTACTGCCAGACTGATTTGGTCAAGCACGAGATTTCCGACGCGATTGTTCAAAGCTCGATCGAGGGTGACGACGTTGACATCAACTTGTTTTCCCAATGTTCGGCGGACATCTTCGGGCTTTTGCCCTGATCTGTTCAGGTAGGATTGTAGGGCTGAAGAGGTTTCTCCGGTTTCGACAAAAGTTGTTAGTTCAGCTACCGAAATCGATTCTCGAAAAATTTTGTACTTGATGATGACTTGTTCGGCTGCGCTTGCGCTCAAGCATAAACTTGCGGAAGAGAAGCTTAGAAAAACGAAGGATTGCAGCAGTCGCAATGGTAAACGCATATCTTCAGTAGCTCCTAAGAATGGTTCAAGGCACGCTGCTGAAGCGATTTCCTAAGAAATGATGCCAGCCCGCAGCGCTCTCACGGCAGCCTCGGTCCGATCGTCAGCGCAGAGTTTAGCCAAAATATTTCGTACATGGGTTTTGACCGTGCCAACAGTGATGCACAGGCGCTCGGCAATCACAACATTAGTACAGCCGACCACCATCAACTCTAGGACCTCATGCTCTCGATCCGTGATCGGGTCGGAGGCAATCACCCGCTCATACTCCGGCTCCACCGAACGAATTTTGACCATGTTTTCTTCATCGCTCACCTGCACCATACTCTGACGCATCTGGCGCAGCACAATGCTAGCGATCGCTGGGTCAATCCAGGCATCATCACTGTAGGTCTTCCGAATAGCTTCGATCAGCTTATCGGCCCCAACATCTTTCATACAGTAGGAGTCCGCTCCCGCCGCAAAGGAGGCCAACACCGTCTCTTCACTGTCCTGTATGGTTAAAATAAGCACCTTAGGGGGCACGATCGGCAGCTCCCGCTCGATCTGCTCCTGCTGAAACTGGCGGAGCCGTTGGGTCAGCTCGATTCCATCCATGCCCGGCAACCCCACATCCACTAGGGCCACGTCAACTTGGGTCGTCTGCAACAGCTGCAACCCCTGGGGGCCATTGCTTGCCTCCCCCACAAGTTCAAATCCTTCCTGGGCCTGCAGAATGGTTCTCAGGCCTATACGCAGAACATCATGGTCCTCAATCAAGGCGATACGGATATTGCCCATGCTGTGTAACACTTTAAAAAGTGAGTAAAGGATAATCAAACATGATCCAATTTCTGTACAATTATGAAGATAATCTTACACTATTTTTCCCAAAACGTACCATTGCTGATCAGCCATCTGCCAATCTTGAGCTAGCCGCTATCATCTGATCATGACGGTAAGAGCGATCTAGCTATGTTATGATAATCACATTGATGACCGTAATCCTTTGACATTAGTCCAACTTTAAAAAGCAGTTATTCAAGGTCCGATCACGCCCCTGCAGAGCCACAATGGAAAGTCTGATGCTAAACATCTTGCTGGTTGAAGATGACGAAGTTGATGTCATGACAGTCCAGCGAGCATTTCAGAAGGGAAATATTAAGAATCCTGTGTACGTTGCCAGCAACGGTGTCGAGGCCCTAAGTATGCTTCGATGCAGGCCTGGGCAGCCCGCTTTAATGCCAACAGAGCGCCGAATTGTTTTGCTGGATCTGAACATGCCCAAGATGAATGGGTTAGAATTTTTGCAGGAATTGCGGGCTGATCCGACCATTCGGCATATTCCGGTGGTGGTCCTCACCACTTCCAATGAAGAACGCGATCGCATCCAAGCCTACCAGCTTAATGTGGCGGGCTATATTTTAAAACCCGTGATCTTTGATACCTTCGTTAGTCTGATGGTTATATTGAACAAGTATTGGGCAGTCTGTGAAATGCCATGACCGATTCTAATGCGATCGTTGTACCCCTGCGAATCCTGATCGTTGACGACGATGAAGTCGATCGCCAAGCGGTGCAGCGCGCGCTGCTAAAGGTGGCACCTGCTGCCAGGCAACGGAGGCTTGTACCTATGGGGAAGCGATCGCTCTCCTAGAAACCGAGACCTATGACTGCACCTTTCTCGACTATGGTTTGCCTGACCAAAATGGTCTGGCCCTGGTCCAGGCCGCCCGTCGTCTGAATATCCAACATCCTTTGGTGGTGCTGACCGGGCGCGGCGATGAACAGATCGCAGTGGATTTGATGAAAGCCGGTGCCACAGACTACCTGCCCAAATCCCAGATCTCCCCCGTCAGCCTGGCTCAGATTTTGCGCAATGCAATTCGGATCGATCGCGCCGAGCGGGAGGTGCTGGCCGCAAGTCAGCATCTGAAGGAAAACAATCAATTGCTGCTGCAACAAAACCGCGATCTGGCCCAGCAGCGAGCTCAAATCGAGATGCAAAATTTACTACAGACCGATTTTATCGCCCACCTCACCCATGACCTACGGACACCCTTGGTGGCGGCCAAGCTGATGTTCGATCTATTTAGGAAAGAAGCCTTCGGCGAATGCTCAGCCGCTATGCATGAGGCCCTGCTGGCCATGGAGCGCAGCAATGAAAACCTATTGGATCTGGTCAATACGCTGCTAGAGGTCCACCATTATGAATCGGGTCGGAAGGCCCTGACCCTAACAAGCTGCAATATGTGGGAAATCATCCAGGCCGCCGTTGAAGAGCTGCAACCCTTGGCCCAGAACAAATCGATCGCCCTAACAGCAGTCAACCAGGCTGAGGATTATCCGTCAGTCACGGTGCTGGCCGACTGCCAGGAAATCCGTCGGATGGTAACCAATCTGATCGGCAACGCCCTCAAGTTTACAGAAACTGGCAGCATTGAACTGCGGTTGAAGTTTTTGCCGCCGCCGGAGGACAATACCTTGCCGAGTAATGGTTGGGTCTCGATCGAGGTCCAAGACACAGGGCTAGGCATGTCAGAGGCAGAGCAAACCATCATTTTTGAGCGGTTTCGCACAGGTCACCACAAGCAAGCTGGCAGCGGCATTGGATTGCATCTGGTGCAGCGGATTGTCACAACTCATTCGGGCACCATCTCCGTCACCTCTGAGCCAGGCCAAGGCAGCCTATTTAAAATCCGCCTTCCGGCCCAGAGACCTACTCCTAACGATCAAGAAGCTACGCATTAACCTCAGCTAGGGTCCGATGGCCGATTTGGTGGAGAATTTGATTGGCCTGAATGATATCCTGGCTGAGACCTAGAACGAGGACCAAGAACTTACCAGCTTTAATCTCAGCTTTGTACTTTAGGGCCTCATCGCTGGAAATACCCAAACCCACCAGCACAGAGGCCAGTCCTTCGGCCCGAGCAATGTCCTTCCAATTCAGACTGCCCTGTACATGCTCGGTATCTTGATAGGCTTGGCCCAGAATGGAGATTTTGTGGGTGTCTAGTCCCGCTTGTTCCATCTTGAAGGCGATCGCTCCGCTTCCGCTGCTGAAGGAAAAATATCGACGATCGTGTAGTTAGCCCCTGCTGGGCTAGGGCTCTGGTTAGGCATATCTCCAGGGGTCTCGCTGTAGACCTCAGGTTCGATCGCATAATTGTTCGCTAGACCCTCATTGTCTACGGTATGACCGCCTACGGTATGAAACCCTCCGGCTGTGGTATCGTCCGGTATCTTCTTGAAGTCCTCGCCCTCGCGATCCTTGCGGGCGGCGGTTTCAGCTGGAATCATGTGGGCGTCGTAGGAGTCGGCGGTGGTGGTGGTATCTGGTTGGGTGGTTGGGTTATTCATTGTGTTTTGTGGTAATTGGCTATAGATCTACCTACCGTAGCAGTCGAATGAATCTAGCCTCTCTCCCAATAGGCTGAACTATTGGACATCAAATCGCGTCAATAGAGGGAGAGAGAATTTCCTCTGGTGTAGTAAGAAAGAGACTCAGTTAGGAGTGCTGCGATAAACCCTATCATTGCTAGCCGTCCATTCCAAGTCTCGGCTTGGGGTGTAAAGCCCATGTATTCCTTTTGGTTTAGTTAAGCACCCTAATCTGGTAGATGACAGCATCTTGTCCGCAATTTAGACTGAAGCCAGTAGAAGCTTCTGAGGAAGGTTTTTCTGAGCCGTAGCTTCTTTCCTTTACTAATTTTCGGAGGAATCTATGATCGTCGATACCGAAGAACGGGCAGTTGGCGTCTTTTCTACCTATCGAGAGGTAACCGATGCCCTCAATGAGCTGAGAAGCAGAGGATATTCGATGAATAAAATCTCTGTGATCGGCAAAGACATGGATGATTTGCCACAGAGTGATTCAGTCCGAGATGTGCATCTGCAGGATATCGCGGACGTCACCCAAGCAGACGAGGGGGCTAAGGCTGGCGCAATCGCAGGCGCTTCAGTCGGTGGTTTAACAGGCTTGCTGGTCGGTCTAGGCAGCTTGGCGATCCCAGGGATCGGACCTGTCATGCTCGCGGGCGCAGCGGCGACAACGTTGGCCACGACCGTCGCAGGCGGTGCGCTCGGCGCAGCTGCCGGGAGCTTCGTGGGTGCATTGGTGGGATTGGGCATTCCCGAGGAAAACGCCCAGCTTTACCAAGGCTATATTACCCAGGGCGACTACCTGATTCTTTTTGATGGAACAGAATCCGAAGTGCGACAGGCCGAATCTATTCTCAAGGAGCGCAGTGTGCGGGAATGGGCAACCTACCCCATTACTCGGCCACCGACAATATAATCCAGCGACATAACCTAATCTGGTAGTCCCAGGAGAGCAAACCATGAAACTCGATGTTCAAGTTTTTCAACAACCCATAAAGCAGTGCATTTGTACGATAGTAGTAGATTGCTATCTTAAGCCAAGATACCTTCCAGCAGCGAATCATAGCGCTCAAAGCTTC
>JAAUSA010000254.1 GCA_012031975.1 Alkalinema sp. RU_4_3
TTGAGATGAAAGTTAAGGCGATCGTTCATCCAGCAGAAGAGGGGGGATTTTGGGCTGAGGTGCCTGCGATGCCCGGTTGTATTACGGAAGGGGATTCGATCGAGGAGGTGATGGAGAATTTGAAGGATGCGATCGAGGGTTGGTTAGTGGTGGCTGAGATGCGGGCAAATTATTAACTAAAGAGGTGGCCGTATGGCTGTTCAAGAATTAATGCCAATGTTGAGAGAGCTATCGCGATCGCAGAAGCTAGAAGTCATCCAGTTTCTCGCGAGGGAGTTGACGGTTGAGGAGGAAATGCCGTTGAAGCAAGGTCATGTATATCAGATTCATACACCCTTTCATTCTGCGGAAGCGGCGATGAAGTTGGCAACGCTTTTGCAAGAGGATGGGTAGAACATGAGTCGATCACAACATTTTCCATATATAGAGACGCATGATGGATTTGGCTTCGTTGAGTTGCTGCCAAAGCTGCCGATCGTGTTGAGTCATAAGGGTCGATCGGTTTCTGGTGTTGGGCTGTTGGATACTGGGGCGAGTGTTAATGTCTTACCTTTTAGTCTGGGTCGGGATTTAGGTTTAGTATGGGATGAGCTTACGATGGTTTTGAGTTTGGCTGGGAACTTAGCCCGTTTGGAGGCCCGTGGCGTTTTAGTCAATGCTGTTGTAGGTGAGTTCGAGCCTGTTCGCATGGTGTTTGCTTGGTGTAAGTCAGATGATGTTCCATTACTCTTAGGCAGGATGAATTTCTTTGCTGAGTTTAATGTTTGTCTATACCAGCATCAATTGATGTTTGAGGTTACAAAGCACGAACAAACGGGAAAAACCCTAACTGTTTCTCAAAGTCCCCCTTATTAAGGAGGATTTAGGGGGATCGCACCATCGCAACGATCGATCGATTCGTAAGTCTGTACATTGAGGAACTGAACGATGGGTAAATTAACAGATTTGATGGGACGAATTACGCAGACTCCAGGTTTATGTGGCGGTCGGCCTTGTATTCGGGGGATGCGGATTCGGGTGTGTGATGTGTTGGAGATGTTGGCGGAGAATGTGAGTGCGGCGGAAATTTTGGAGGATTTCCCAGATTTGGAGATGGAGGATATTCAGGCTTGTTTGATGTTTGCCGAAGCATGATTGGTGAAATTTATTGCAGACGTTAATTAATAAAGATCGCGTGGTAGAAATTGGAAGGTGAGTTGGTGATGATGTTTCTGAAGAGGTTGGTAAATCTAAAGTCTGTTGGTATGATTCACGCCCAGAGGATGGTAATGGAGGCAAGAAAGAATGTTTCTGATTGAGACGTGGGAGTTATTCTACTGGTCATTGTGGTGTCCTTCCAAATTACAGGAGCGAATAAATCAAATTTCTCGCAGAAACCGTTTAGCAGGTGATCTCAGTGTTCTATTGCCAGATTCTGCTGAGAAATTACGGTTTGTTGGGCAATATTTCTTAGTTAGTTTGATTTTATCTATCCCAACAGTTTTCATCAGTGCTTCTGTTCTGTTCCCTATGAACTGGCTACTTCCTTTAGGTTCAATCATTTCCTCCTATGTAATTGGAATTTGGTTTCTTCCTAGTGGGATTAGCTGGTCAGCGCCTTTAATATTTGCATTGGCCACCTATTACAGCCCCCTACTTCTAACTCAGGCCTATAGCAATAACGCTCTCCTGAATGTAACTCCCATCGCGAGTTGTATCGCGTTTATAATTGCAATCTCTATTTCTTTCAACGTCGTGCGCGTAATTTATGCTGTAGCTTCTATTACAAAGATTATATCCACCGTGATTAATGCTGCTGATAGTAGAACTGCAAATTTTTCTGAAGATGTTTTTGAGAATCTTGGCCTGTTTTATTTTTTCATAGCTTTATTTCTAGTTGCTTCTGTCGCTTTCTTTTGGATTGGCTTTCCAGCGTGGACCCTAGTTGCATTTTTGATTATTATGGTGATGGCGATCAGAAAAATTTCTGATCTATCAATTATTCGTTCGATCGAAGATACTATACTAAACTTTGACAAAGGATTTCCTGCTTTTGTCATTCGATTAGCTTTTCGTATGGCGATTATTGCAACTGTTTTGGAAGTTGTTAAAAATATTGTCTTTGCAATTCTATTTTATGTTTATGTACCTGTTGTTTTAGTTATTATGCTCATTTCTAAAATGACTATATTCATGTATTTAACCGTGTGTATAGTTGCTGCAATTGCTTTCGCCGCAAAAAATCACAGAAGTTCGATCTCTCTCATCATCGTCATGCTTCTACTAGGATTTGAAAATCTCGGCATTCAAGTCCTTTGGACAATTCCTGTCATTCTTATCGGCTACTATCGCGTCTTCCCCGACTATCTCATTTTCATGATTACTCCTTTGCTGTATACCATTGCTAAGCCTAACGCTCTCACGCTTGCTCGTCGCTTATCCGCATTCGATAGCGAATTAATCTGGCTCCCCATCCCCTACCATGACACCATTCTTGCCGACGCTTTCAAACAATCCCGAACTGATGCTCTAAGTATTTACCAAAAGCTCCAAGCCGATCCACTCCCTGGTGCCCAAATCACCCTCCATAAAGCTCTTCCTAAAATTGTTGCCAATTTCCTAAAAGCGCCACACAGCAATGCTGATCTACTCCTAGTTAAAGAAAATAATCAGCCTCATCTACAACTCTTAATTCCTGAGTTTTATCAACCTGGGAACAATGACGAAACCAATCAAGCTTTTCGTCCGAAAGATCGCAACAAAGAAATCGCCACCATCTTCCCTCGTCTCCAAACCTTCCTCTCCAACCTATCCGCAACCCTGGATACCCCATCCATACCCCTCCGAGAACGCGGTATCGAGTCCCTCCAAACCCAACTCACCCAACTCCAACTCCAACTCCCTAGCCTCCTCCCCCCCAAATCCGTCACCCGCTGGCAATCCGTCCTCCTCCACTGGCAAAACCTCCTCAGCCTCGAACTCGAAACCCAACGCAAACAATCCCAAGGGGAAATCGCCAGCTTCTTCCAATTTGGCAATCCCCTCCGCAATAATGACGCCTTCAAAGGCCGTCGCACCCTCGCCGATCGCCTCCTTCGCCATATCCTCGATCGCAACCGCCCCACCCTAGTCCTCCACGGCCCCCGCCGCTTCGGCAAAACCTCCTTCCTGAATAACCTCCCCCGCCTCCTCCCCAGCCAACTCATCCCCATCTACCTCGACCTCCAATCCAGCGCCCTCAGCAACAGCGAACCCGACTTCTGCTACGGCCTCATCCGCGCCATCCACAAAGACACCCGCCGCCTCAACCTCAATCTCCCAACCATCCCGCCCCGCGATCAGTTCAAAACCAACCCCTACGCCGCCCTCGAAGACTGGCTCGACCAAGCACTCCCGCTCCTTCCCCCAGGAGATCGCCTCCTCCTCAACCTCGACGAATTTGAAAAAATCGGCACCGCGATCGCCGATGGCCGCCTCAGCAACAACCTCCTCAACGAACTCCGTCACCTAATCCAACACCGCGACGAACTCGCCTTCCTATTCTCCGGCGTCCAAACCCTCGACGAACTCGGCCCTAACTGGAGCAGCTACTTCATCAGCGTCGTCCCGATCGAAATGCTCTACCTCGAACCCCACGAAGCCGAAGACCTCCTCCGCAACCCCGATCCCGCCTTTGAAATGCGCTACGAAGACGGCCTCGTCGAAACCATCATCCACCTCACCCACTGCCAACCCTACCTCCTCCAACTCATCGGTGCCTGCCTCGTCGAACAAGCCAACCGCGCTGCCACCAAAACAGCAACGCCCCCCCTCCTAGAACTCGCCATCCCCGAAGCCTTCACCAACGGCGAACCCTACTTCACCAACCTCTGGACCGAATTCACAGGCACCACTCCCGACGAAGTCACCGCAGGCCAACAAATCCTCATCGCGATCGCCCACAACCAAACCCCAGACCTCACCACTCCCGCCGCCCAAGCCGCCCACCGTCGTCTCCAGCGCTTCCACATTCTTGACGAAGGCGATCGCATCGAAGTCCCTCTCCTCGCAAGATGGGTCAGAGAACGCGCCATGACCTAAAATCCATCGGAGACGATCGGAATCTTTGGGGATTGGATAAAGGAGAATTGGGGTGCGGTATGATGGGAGAGTCGTTAAAAAAGGTACGCTTTTGCCAGCACGGGATTTGTATCATGAGGCAGTGAAACGCGCACTAGTGAAGGAACAGTGGACGATTACTCATGATCCGCTACTATTTAGTTATGGGGAGGTGAATTTTCAGGTCGATTTGGCTTTAGAGAGGTTACTGGCGGCGCAGCGTGGTCATGAGAAAATCGCGATCGAGATTAAGAGTTTCTTAAGGTCGTCTGCGATTACTGATTTCTATGGGGCATTGGGACAATATCTCTGTTATCGTCTGGCTCTGAAGTTATCTGAGCCGGAACGTAGGCTGTACTTAGCGGTTCCATTAAACTCCTATGAGAAGTTTTTTCAGACTAAGTTTGCTGAGGCTGTGATTGCAGAATTTTCCATTTCATTGATTGTTTACAATATAAATGATGAGGTAATTCACTTATGGCAATGACTGAACAGTATAGGAAATGGATTCAGGAGCTATTGACTCGCTATGCTGCACTCTGGAATGGAGTGGAGGGTTTAGAGTCGCAGGTGCTTTTTGATCGGGTACACGATCGATATCAATGGTTACGGATGGGTTGGAAGGGTTCGGAACGGGTGTTTAATTGTGTGATGTATTTTGATATCCGGGATGGGAAGGTTTGGTTGCAACAGAATTGGACTGATCGAGATCCGGCGGCGGAACTAGTGGAGATGGGTGTACCACGGGAGGATATTGTATTGGGATTGCAACCGCCAGAGGTGCGGCCCTATACGGATTATGGGGTAGCGTGATCGGAGGCGATCGAAGGATGGCTGGTGGTGGCTGAGATGCGAGTAAGTTGAGGCACCTCAACTTGCGTCAGCTACCGTTAAATCATGCGTTGCCGATCGCCAGTTAACCTAAGTTCGATAGCATCCCATGACTCAACCTTGGCTTTCCATTATCGGCATTGGCGAAAACGGCTGGTCAGACCTATCGACAACAGCCCGCAGCTTAATTGACCAAGCCCAAATTCTGATCGGCGGCCAACGCCATTTGGACTTGATTCCCCCAGGAAAACAGGAACGATTCGTTTGGCTCACTCCCATTTCTGAATCGATCGCCCAGATCCAATCCCACCAAGGCCAGCGAGTTTGCGTCCTGGCCAGCGGCGATCCGATGTGTTATGGCATTGGTAATACTTTGTTGCGATCGATCTCGCGATCGGAAATGGAAATCATTCCAGCCCCTTCAGCCTTCAGTTTAGCTGCGGCTAAGTTGGGCTGGGATTTGGGTCAGGTGTCCACCATCAGCCTCTGCGGTCGCCCGCCGGAAGCGCTAAATTTATTAGTGACAAACAACGCTCGTATTCTGATTTTGAGCAGTGATAAAACCACACCCAAAATCGTCGCGAAACAAATTACACAACAGGGATTTGGGCTGAGTGAAATGCAGGTGTTGGAACATTTGGGTGGACCGAAGGAAAATGTGATCCGGGCGATCGCATCCCAATGGGATTATTCGGGAGCCGATCTTAACCTAATTGCCCTAACCTGCAAGGCTGAAGCCAATCATCGGGGCTTCTCACGGCTAGCTGGATTGCCGGATACTGCCTATATCCACGATGGTCAACTGACAAAACGCGAAATTAGAACCATTACGCTCGCGGCCCTCGCCCCCTTGCCTGGGGAACTGCTTTGGGATGTGGGTTCAGGCTGTGGATCGATCGCCATCGAATGGATGCGCAGTCACCCAAACTGCCGAGCCATTGCCATAGAACATCACCCCACGCGCCTTGAAAATATCGCCCAAAATGCCAACACCCTCGGCGTGCCTGGATTGCAAATCCAACCCGGCACAGCACCGACGGCTTTGACCAACCTTCCCCCCCCGGATGCAATTTTCATTGGTGGTGGATTAACGGCAGACGGCGTTTTCGACAGATGTTGGGCGGCATTGCCCTCGGGCGGCAGACTGGTGGCCAACGGCGTCACGATCGAAAGCGAACGCCTGATACTAAACCAACAGGCAATTCTTGGCGGTGAATTACTTCGGATTAGTGTTGAACGGACCTATGCGATCGGGCGGTTTCTTGGCTGGAAGGCATTATCACCGATCATCCAGTGGCAGGTGATCAAACCCTAAAATATCGGCTCTACCGGATCTCCCGTGAGAGGCACTAGATATGGGTTTAGCTATATTAGGCCTTGTTCAAAGTTGGCCCAAATCGCTCATAGCCATGAAGGTCAAGGGTTAGGCGCTGAAAAATGTGTTTG
>JAAUSA010000047.1 GCA_012031975.1 Alkalinema sp. RU_4_3
CGCCAATGATGCACCGATACGACATAAAATTCATCACGATACGCCTTCAAAGGCAAGATCACCGACTTAACAAAATGCACAGGACTACAAACGTGATTGCCATCGTCGCCCCCAAAATCCTCGGAAACTGCTGGGCCACCGCCGCCAGCGTGTCAATCTCCATGGCAGTCTGGCCGCCAACACTGGCTTGCAGAGGACCAAAATCCATCGATCGCAGTTCCTTCACCAATTGATGGGATTCGGGACTGTGGCTGTCTGTCTTGCTGGTGATTGCAATCAGCGTTGTTGTTTCACTGCTAAAAACTTTGACAGCCTCAGCGATCGCAGGCGGCGGTTGAACCATTGTGTAAAGCTGTTTATATTGCTCTAGCACCGTAGGAATAGGCGTTTCAGGCGGTGCCTCTGGCGGCAATTCAACCGGTGGCAATGGCAGATTGAACAAACTCTTGACGCGCAAAACCCTCGGATCGCCCTGGAATTTTTGCGTTAGGGTGTAAAGACGATCGATCGGCTCCCCCGACAAAATCTTGCTCTGATCATTCGGTGTCGAAACCGCGAGCAAAATCGGTGAGGGTTCCCCCGGTCCAAAGGCACTTTGAATCACCTCCACTCCTTGACGGGCAGGTACATCCGGGGGCAACACACTGGCATCACCCAACCCCAATTCAGCCTGCAAAAACGGGGCTGACAGAACAATAATCACAAGCAATACGCCCAACAAACTCAATACACTATGGCGCGTCACCCATTGGGCGATCGTCCGCCAAAACTGCCCCCGTGGTTTCGTCGTTTCGTCATTAGACCAGCGGATGCGATCGCCCACCAGCATCAACAGTGCAGGCAAAACAGTCAGTGCCACGGTGACTGAAAACATCACCACCAGCGATCCGGCAATACTAATCGATCGCAGCAGCGCAATCGGAAACATCATCAAGCAAGCCAGACTGATACAAACGGTCAATCCAGAGACAAACACCGCTTCCCCGGCGGTTTCCACCATACGGGCGATTGCCTCGGACTTCGATCGCACCTGCCGTTCCTGCCGAAACCGATTCACCATCAAAAGCGCGTAATCAATCCCCAGCCCCAAGCCCAACATACTGGCAAAATTGATCGCCAGCACCGACATCTCCATCTGCTGGGCCACCCAATACAGACAGCCCAGGGTCGTCGAAACACTCAGCAGCCCCATGACGATCGGGATCGCCGCCGCCACCCAGGACCCGAACACAAACAGCAATGTAATCAGCGTCAACGGCAGGGCCACCAGTTCCGCCCGACCCAAGTCCGCCTTGCTGATACGCTGGGCATCGCGATCGACCACTGCCCTTCCGGTTACATACACGGTCAAATCCGGTGATATATCGCGTTTGAAGAGATCCTCAATGCGATCGATCGTATCGTTCTTCGAGGGCAATCCCGGCCCAGATTTCAAACCTACCAGATGGTACTGCGTAAAATATCCAGGGCGAAACTTCGGGTGCTTTTCCGATCGCGTCACCGATTCCACTTCGGGCAGACGGGCAACGCGATCGAGCAGGGATTCAATCTCGGGAATATAGAGAGAATTCCGGCTTTCTTGAAAGACAATCGTCACTGGATCAAGGGGCAGCCCCAATTCCCGATGAAGTTTTTGTTCCGTCTGACGGCCACACTACCTTCGTAGGTCATGCCTGCACCCTTGAGGGAATACTCTAGTCCCGGTGTGAGGGCGAGACTGAGGATCATGGCGATCGTCCAGATTCCCAAGATCCAGGCTGGGCGACGGCAAATACTTCGGCCTAGTCGAGCAAAGGGGGAATTCGACTCGGTGGAAGATTGGGGCATTGTGGTTTTGGGTAAATTCAGTTGTTGGATTAATCGTTGATTGCATAGATTGCGGGCGCGGGATTCGCGCCCCTACCAATCCATCGTGGGGATTGGGGTTCGATTAATACCGATCGACCCCCTCCATATCCTTCATTTTCATCGCCTTCGCTCCTTCCCCGCAGGTCTTCGGTGTGGGAAACAACTTCGTCGGATTAGCAATACCTTTGGGATCGAACGCCGCCTTTACCCATTGCATCGTCTCCATATCCTCGGGCGTAAACATCTCATCCATATAGCAACGTTTTTCCGCCCCAATGCCATGCTCACCCGAGAGCGATCCGCCCACCGATACACAGAGTTTCAGAATATCGCCACCCAACTCCTCTACCTTTTCCAATTCCCCAGGGATCGAATTATCGTACAAAATCAGTGGGTGCAAATTCCCATCCCCAGCATGGAAGACGTTTGCAACATTGTAGCCATGTTTTTTACCTAACTCGGCGATCTCGTGTAAAACATGCTGCAACTGCGTACGGGGAATCACACCATCTTGGACATAGTAATCTGGACTGATTTTTCCCATGGCCGCAAACGCCGCTTTACGGCCCTTCCAAAGGGTGAGGCGATCGCCTAGCTCCGTCGCCACCGTCACATTCCGCGCCCCATTCTGACGGCAAACCTCCTCCACCCGCTTCGCCTGAATCTCCGCCTCGACCTCCAAGCCATCCACCTCCACCAGCAAAATCGCCGCCGCATCACGCGGATAGCAATTCGTCTGGACCACATCCTCCACCGCATTAATGCTGAAGTTATCCATCATCTCAATGCCCGCCGGAATAATCCCGGCGCTAATAATGCCAGAAACCGCCGCCCCCGCCGCCTCCACACTCGTAAAATCCGCCAGCAACACCTGGATCGCCTCCGGCACCTTCAAAATCCTCAGCGTCACCTCCGTCGCCAGCCCCAACATTCCCTCCGAGCCGACAAAAACGCCCATCAGGTCATAGCCGGGCATCTCTGGCAACTCCCCACCTAGCTCTACAATTTCCCCCGTTGGCAGCACCACCTTCAGGCCGAGGATATGGTTTGTCGTGACGCCGTACTTTAGGCAATGAACTCCCCCCGAATTCTCAGCCACATTGCCGCCGATCGAGCAAATAATCTGACTAGAAGGATCGGGCGCATAATAAAACCCCGCTCCACTGACGTTTTGTGTCACCCAACTATTGATCACGCCGGGTTGAACCGTCACGGTATGGTTTTCTAGATCCACCCTGAGGATCTGCCGCATCAGGGCCGTCACCACCAGAACACAATCCTCGATCGGCAAAGCGCCCCCGGACAGCCCCGTCCCAGAACCCCTGGGCACAAAGGGCACATTGTTCTCATGGCAAACTTTCAGCACCGCCGCCACCTGCTCCGTCGTCCGAGGCAGCACAACCACCGCCGGACGTTCGCGATAGCTGGTTAGGCCGTCGCACTCATAGACCAGCAGTTCCTCCTTGCGAGTGACCACACCGCGATCGCCCAGAATCTTCCGAAAAGCTTCAACGATCGGCTGCCAGTCTCGGGTACTAGTGGTTTGAGTCAAAGTGGCGGTCATGGTAGGTAAACCGGGAAAGAGATAGTTCCATTATCATTCATGGGGACTGTAAAGCACTAGTATCGCCACCCCAATCAGTGCCACCACAGCCCCCAGGATCGCCCTCCCACTCAATCGCTCCCCCATCAACCGCGCCATCGGCAGCACGAACAGCGGACTGGTGGCCCCCAGGGTCTGGGCAATCCCCGTCGGGCTATACTTCAGGGCAATCTGCTGGAGCCAAAGACCCAAAAACGTACTGAAGAAGGACGCAACAGCAATGATCAGCAGCAGTTTTGGCCAGGGTTTCTTCTCCTGGGGGGCAGACCCCGTCTCGTACAGAAGCAGCGGAACCACGATCGCCATCCCACCCACCAGCCGAATCGTCGCACTCCACAGCGGGTCCACCCCGGATTGAATCAGGGCTCCATGGGCCAGCACGGCTCCCAGCCCTTCCAGCACAGCGGCGGCTAAACCGAGACCGAGACCGATCGCATCGACGTTTGAACGCCCCGGCTCCCGGCTCCGCTCACTCACCACCCAGGTAATCCCAAAAATCGTGATCGCCATGCCCAAAATTGCCAGCCCAGAAAGCGCCTCCTGGAGCCAGAGCCAGGACAGGAGGGATCCAACCGCTGGCGATAGGGCCTTCAGCAGCAGACAGCGCCGGGCTCCCAGCCGATTGATCGCCCCAAAATAGGCCGTATCGCCCAGCCCAATCCCGAAGGCACCGGACCCCAAAAGCATCAGCAGATTCAGCCCTGGAATCTGGGGCCAAGGCTGACCCAAGCAGCAAGCGCTCACCAAGAGCATGGCGATCGCCATCCCCCCCTTGAGCAAGTTCAACCACAGCGGCGACAAAACCTGTCCCAACCGTCCATACACAATCGACGCAAAGGCCCACAAACAAGCCGCCATCAAAGCCGCACCCATACCCATTCCAACGTGCTCCCTCAGCAAAACCACCCAATTTCAGCAATACAACCCAGAAAATTCAGTGAAACCCGAGTGTATAAAATCCTGATTCTGTATCAGATAATACGATCATCTAAACTATGGTTGCATTTAGATTTTCCCCACAATTTAATTTATTTCTTCTCTCTTCTCTCTTTCCCTTCTCCATTGTGTGTTGTTCTAGTGGGTAAGGCCCCGATCCGTCCCGTGATTTAACCTTCTACTACGTTTTAACCCTGCTGCGATGAATTCAAAAGCTTTACAGATCCTCTCCTACCAAGAATCCAGCTTTGCATCCTACAGGATGTTCGATCGGCTGCGTTACGAAACTTTTTATCATCGTGGGCAGGCTTTGCTTCAGGCAAAGCGCTACCATTCGGCCCTGTTTGCCTTCAATCGTGCCATTTTGATCGACCCCGATCGCCCCGAAGCTTGGCTATCGCGGGCCATGACCCTGCTGTCGCTGAAGCGCTACAGTGAGGCCCTGAGCTGCTGCGATCGCGCCATGGCGGCCCAGGCCGATCAGTCGTTGATCTGGGCGATGCGGGGCGTGATTTTCCAGCGGCTGGGACAGTACAAGGCCAGCTATGAGAGCTATGCGAGGGCGATTGAGACGCCCCCTGTTTCCTGGTGGCAGCAGCTCAGGCAGATGTTCCAGGGCCTTTGGAAGCGTAGGGCAAGCACCACCCCGTTCCAGGCCATTGTTGAGGTGGGGTAAGACAACGATGATCAGCCAAGATCGCTAGTATCCGCTCAATTGGAACATCGCAAGCGATGCTGGATTAACAAAAAACCAATTTCCACCACCATCGAACTCAGCATTGCGATCGCCCCCCACCACTCGCCCCACCCAGCCCCGCTCGAAACCCCCACCCAAGCCACCAACAGCAACGCCCCCGTCCCCAGCCAAGTCGCCAGATTCACGCTCCCTGTACGCCCATCACTGACTAAAAACCCCTGGGCCGCATTGAGAATGGCCACAAATAATGGCTGTAAAGTACAGACCAGCAACACAGGCCGAATACGATCGATCAATTCCGGATCGCTGCCAATGAACCCCCGAATCAGCAGATTCCCCCAGGGCGTCGTCGCCATCAACAGCAGCACCAAGGAGCAAGTTCCACCCACGCTGAGCGTAAACTTCAGTAATCGGCGATCGGACAGTTTATGGCGATATTTAATAATCATCTGCTGCACCATGCGCGTGGAGTTCGAGATCACCACCACCATTCCCCAGGCCGCAGGCCAGGCCGCCAGCGCTAAATTAGCATCATAGGACCGAGCGATCAAACCCACCAGCAAGGTCCGCCCACCCCAAGCCACCATCATCGAATTTGCCAGGGGCCAATAAAACTTCCAGACCTGGGGTAAATTCTGCGGTAGGGAAACCTCGGTTTCATTCCCAGGTAGCACCGTCAAAATATTCAATCGCTTAGCAAACCAAGTCACCACGATCGCCTCCACGATCACCCCCAAAACCAGCGACAGACCCGCCAGCACCGCCCCCGGAATCCCCACCTGCAACCACCCCAGGCTCAAAATCCCCACCACGGTCCCCAACCGCCAAAGACTCGCCTGGGCCATTGCTCCCCCATGGCCGTGGAAGATTAGCAAACCCTGGAAGTACCGTCGCCAGGCGATCGCAAAGGGCCAGAGTCCCACCAGAATCAGCACCTGCTGCACCGTGGGCGCGAGGGTGGCGGGGATGCCGAGGAGGCTATAGCCCACAAGATTGAACACGATCGGCAGCGCTAAGACCATCAGCAGAAAGCTTAGGCTTCCCCCTGCAAAGAGCACAAACCGCCACAAAGCTCTGCGCGAAGCCTGGGTCGGAGCCAAGGCATTGGAGGCATGCAGAATCATAATGATCGGGCTTTCAAAGAAGATCGCCAGGGTCCGACCAATCCCCACTGCCGCAATATTCATGCGGGCCTCCGGCAGATGGGCCAGGGTGGTCGTCATCAGCGGATCCCCGCAGGCCATGGTGATATCGCTCAGGGACAGGGGTAAAAACTCCCGCCACAGGTGGAGAAGTGTGATTCCAGACTGCGAATCTTTGGCCGCTCTGGTGCGCTTAAACCAATTCAGAGATTTCATGGGATGCCGGACATTAAGAGAGGGGTTTTAATTCTACGGGCTGGAGGGCATGAATGGTGCGACTCAACGGGCCTTCCTCTAGAAGAGAAATCTGCTGCTGGGCTAACCAGTCAGGGTTGTAGACCGTTTCGAGATAGCGATCGCCCGATCGGGATTGAGCAACAGCATGCGCTGGGGGATGGTTTGTTGGTGGGCATCGGCGAGGGCAGCAGCGACGATCGCACCCGTGGAAGCGCCCAGGAGTAGACCCTCGCGGGTGGCTAGTTGGTGACAGACGGAAAAGGCGAGCTGGTCGGTGATGCTGTAGGCTCGATCGAGGTGGTCGGGGTTGAAATTAGGAGGAATAAAGGAGAGGCCCAGGCCAGTCATTTTGTAGCCATGGCGTGGCCCACCCAAGACAGCGGACCCGGCCACATCGACACCGATGATGCGGGTTTTGGGATAGCGCGATCGAAAGAATTGGGCGATGCCGGAGAGCTGGCCGGAGGTACTGATGCCGATGACGATCGCATCGGGGGCACCGTTGAAGGCGGCTTCAATCTCTCGGGCGGTATAGAGCCCGTGGGCGGTGGGATTATTGGGGTTTTTGTGCTGGCAGACGTACCAGGCGTTGGGTATGGCGTCAGCCAGGGTTTGGGCACGTTCCATGCGGGCGACTTGCATGGAGCCCTGGGCATCCGCTGCGCTCAGGGGCACTTCAATCAGTTCCGCGCCGTAGGCTTGGAGCATACGCACCATGGTGGGAGAGGTTTTGGCATCGATCACGATTTTGACTTTGTAGCCTTTCATTGCGCCTACCATGGCAAGTCCAATGCCGAAATTGCCGGAGCTAGATTCAATAATTGTGCCGCCCGGTCTTAGCCAGCCCTGCTGTTCGGCTTGGGTGATTAGGAAAGCTGCGTTTTTTTCCTTGATGCTGCCGCCGGGGTTGCAGGATTCGAGTTTGAGGTAGAGTTCGTGGTGCTGGCAGAGAGGGTCGATGCGGTTGAGGCGGACGATCGGCACCATGCCCAGGGCCTCAGTGACGTTCTGAAACAGGGGTGAGGCGGGGTGGGGCGATCGCCCAGGTACAGTGCATGTTGGGTAGTTCATGGAAAAAATAAGCCCGCAGTGAAAAGTTGCGTTATGGTCTAAGCATGTCGCCCCTAGATGAAACGGTTGTGAAACCTCGGCGATTGGTTGCAAAAACTCCAAGGGATGGACCCTATGCGATTATTACTCGCGGAAGATGAGGAAGATTTGGCCCAGGCGATTCAGACTGCCCTGCGCCACGATCGCTATGTGGTGGATTGGGTCAGTGATGGGCAGGAAGCCTTAGATTGTTTGCAACAGTCGGGGCTGTATACGCTGGCGATTCTGGATTGGATGATGCCGGGATTGTCGGGATTAGAGGTTTGTCAACGTCTACGGGCGAGGGGCGAGGGGATGCCTGTGCTGATGCTGACGGCCCGCGATCGGATGCTCGATCGGGTGGCAGGTCTAGATGCGGGAGCCGATGATTATCTCATCAAACCCTTTGGCATGGAGGAACTGCGGGCCAGAATTCGCGCCCTATTGCGCCGTCCGACCCACATCCAGGCCCAAACCTTGACGATCGATGATTTGACCCTAGATTATCAAACCTATTCCCTATCGCGCCCTGGATTTCCGTCTCAAACTCTGACAGCTAAAGAGTTTCAGCTCCTAGAATATTTAATGCAGCATCCCCAGCAAATCCTGAGCCAGGACCAAATTCGATCGCGCCTCTGGGATATGAACGATGAAACCATGAGTAATGTGGTGGCGGCCCAGGTGCGACTGCTGCGGAAAAAGCTGGCGAATTGTGGGGCGGACTCGCGCATCGAAACCCTGCGGGGTCTGGGCTATCGGTTTGGTAATTGAACCATGGCAAATATCTTTCAGCGATCTAGGTTTAATCTCACCCTGCTCTATGCGGGTGTAATGGGCGGCATTTTGCTGCTGCTAGGTGCTGTGGCCCATGGCGTCATGGATCGCGTCTCTGAACGAGTGATCAATCGAGAACTAGAATTGCTGTTCACCACCGTCAATGGCGAACTACAGGCATCTCTCAAGGAGCCAGGGAAAATTGATAAACCCCTGTCCAATCTTTGTTTTGTCCAACAGCCCTGTTATCCAGGGGCCGATCGTACCGGGCTCGTCAGACTCGTCGATCGCGATTATCATTTGCAGTTTCTGGACCTGCGGGGTAATCCTGTAGCTGCGGTAGCAGAGGATCCCATGGTCTTGGGGGCGAATCCACTGTTGATTGATTCCCAAGATGTTCGCGATCGCAATGGGATTATTTACCATGTTCATATCATGGAACTCAGCACGGTAAACGGTAAACCCTGGGGCTATTTACAGGTGGGGCGATCGCTACAAAAGTTTGATAACTACATGACGAGTTTGCATCTGCTGATTGCCTTTGGGATTCCCCTAGCAATGCTGTTAATCGGGGGAGCAAGTTGGTGGCTTTCAGGCATTGCTATGCAGCCGATTTACCGATCCTATGAGCGAATGCAGCGGTTTACCTTAGATGCCTCCCACGAGTTGCGTACGCCTGTGGCGGCGATTCAAGCGACGTTGGAAGTGGCCCTAGCGGAGAAGGATGTTAAACCTAGTACGTTACAAACCCTCAAACGCCAGAGCGATCGTCTCAGTCAACTGGCCCGTGATCTTTTATTACTGGCCAGACTAGACGATTCGGCCTCAACGAAAACCTGGAAATCAGTATCTCTAAATGAATTGATCCAGGATTTGGAAGAGGAGTTGGCTTCCTTGGCGATCGCCCAATCCATCAATCTCTCCAGCCATATCCAAGCCCCCTCTCTCTACGTCCAGGGCAATCCAGAACAGCTCTATCGCCTAATTAGCAATCTGATTCAAAATGCCATTAAATACACACCACCCCAGGGATCGATCGTCGTCAGCCTCTTTCAAGATAAAACAACTGCGATTATCACAGTGCGCGACAGCGGCCATGGCATCAGCGAATTGGACCTAGCCCATATTTTTGATCGCTTCTACCGGGTCACAACCGATCGCGATCGCAAAACGGGGGGGTGTGGGACTGGGATTGGCGATTGCGCAGGTGATCGTGCAGGCCCATCGGGGTCAGATTCGGGTGGAGAGTCAGCCAGGACAAGGGACAACGTTTTCAGTTCGATTGCCCTTAAGCAAGCAGTAGGACTTCAAGGAGCAACCATCAGATCAAGCCGCGTGCTTTACTATAGCCATAGACCTGCAACAAAAACAATGCTATCCCTAGACCAAACAATAGACAATTCGACAGCACAGTAAACCGCTTAAACGAAGCCCGCTGCCGCCACTGTCGCAGTACCAGCCACATTCCCGTCAGCGCCAACACCTGACCGACTTCCACGCCGACATTAAACATTAAAATTTTCGCCAGCAGTCCCTCCCGGCTCATATCCTCCAAGATCTCCTGGAGCCTAGTCGATAGGCCAAAACCATGCAGTAGACCAAACCCAAACACCATGACTGTTAGGCTCGGCGGCGAGAGCTTGAGATATTTCTTAAACCCATCGAGGTTTTCAAAGGCCTTGTAGCAGACCGTTAGGGCGATCGCCCCATCGATCGCATAGTAATTCGCCTGAATGCCTAAAAACGTCGCAAAAATTAGCGTAATACAATGGCCCAGGGTAAAGGCTGTAATAAAATGTAAAATATCCTTAAATCGAGTTAGAAAGAAAATCACGCCGAACAAAAATAACAGATGATCATAGCCCGTCAGCATATGCATGGCCCCCAGCTTGATAAAGCCAAAGGCTCCGTCGGACAGGACCGCCTGGCGATCGGCCTCGGACATACCATGGGCTAAGGCCGTCTGACTGAGAACGACCAACAGGATAGGAAGCAGCCCTAACAGAAGTTCCGCCTTGAACCGTCGCTTCTCACGCATCTACAAAACCTACAAAACTCCTTTAATTATTCCATTGACTCACCGCTGCGACAAGGGCTTTACAAAAATAACATCGTAAATTCTTGTTATAAACAAATACAAACTGCGATCGAAAAGCCCTTAAACTGACAGATAATCTTCAGTGAATCTAATCCCAGATGAATAACCCTCCCCACTGGCTACAGAGCCTAGGAAATGGACTGTTTACCCGACTTTATCTTGCCCAGGCAATTAATCTTCTGGGGGATTCATTAACCTGGCTAGGATTGGCCTTACTTGCCTTTGAATTGGCTGGAAAGGAATCGGGTAGCCTGCTGGCCGGGGCGCTAACCCTTCGGGTATTGGCCTTTGTGGTGCTGTCGCCGATCGCTGGAGTCCTCGCCGATCGAGTCGATCGCAAGGCCCTGATGATTACAACCCACATCGCGCGCATGGGAATTGTCTGTCTGTTCCCCTTTGTGACGCAGATCTGGCAGATTTATGGCCTGGTGCTATTGCTCAATGTTTTTTCTGCCTTTTTCACCCCCACCTACACCGCCACCATTCCCCTCGTTACACAGCCAGAAGAACGACCAGGGGCGATCGCCCTATCCAGCGCCACCTACCAACTGCTGGGCGTCCTCGGCCCTGGCCTAGCGGGGGGCATCGCGGCTTGGGTGGGCACCCGACAGGTGTTTTTCCTCGATGGGTTGACGTTTTTAATTGCGGCGGTTTTGATCATGGGCCTGCCTGGACAAAAAATGGTCTCCCAACCCCAGGCCAACACAGTCCAGGGGAAATGGCAGGATATCCAAACGGGCAGTCGCTGTCTCTGGCTCGATGCCCCCCTTCGCTACGCCCTATTTCTTCAATTGATTGCGGCTATAGCTGGGGCGGAAATCCTGGTCAATACGGTGGGCTATGTCCAGGGTCCGCTGGGGCTAGGCCAGGTCGAGTATGGCTGGCTGATGGCTGCCTTTGGAATTGGGGCGACGGGGGCTTCGATTGGACTGGGTCGGTTGGGGCGACGCTTCAATTCGATTATTGTGATGAGTCTAGGGGCTTTGCTGATTACCTTAGCTATTCTCCCGGTGACGTTGATGCCGCTGGGTGGTTTGGTTCTGCTCTGGACTCTTGCTGGCATGGGTCAAACCTTTGTTAATCTACCCACGCAGAATCTAATTGCCGATCGCGTTGCGGTGGAAATCCAGGGCCGGGTCTATGGGGCGCATTTTGCCTGGAGCCATCTTTGGTGGGCCTTTGCCTATCCGCTGGCAGGGGGATTGGGTCGAGTGGCGTTTCCCTATCATTTTCTCTGGAGTGGCCTGTTGAGTCTGGTGCTGCTGTCGATCGGCTATCTGGTATATCGTCCGCAGCAGTTGGTTCAATACCAAGCGGGTCTATGGCACGACCACGAACATCACCACCAGGGTGAGCATTACCATAGTCATCCAGCAAATCCTGCAATTTCCCATAGTCATCTTCACTTCCACAGCAGCCTTGACTAGAAGGTTGCTACTTCGTCCCATCTACCTTGCGATAGAGCACCCAAAATAAATCCTCCGATGGATAGGGCAGGCGCAGTCGATCGGGAATCAATCTCAGCAGTGGACGGGCATATCGTAAGATTCCCATGGAGGAAGCTTGTGACCCACCAGAGACTTCACATGGGCACCACTGATCCATTTTTGTGGACGTCCCCGATCGACTTCCTCAAACCCATACTGCTCAGCTAATACTCCCAAATCCTCTGGCGCAAACCACCTCAAAACACTAGGCGGACTATACTCATGCCAGTTCTCTCCAAAGAATTTTGCCAGCTTACTTTCCCGATTCCAAGTCTCAACCAGCCAATAGCCCCCTGACGCCGTCAACTTTTCCGCCGATTGCAACGCTTGCGCCAAGTCCCAAAAGTGCGGAATCACCTGAACCATCGTCACCAGGTCATACTGCTCCTGGGCATGGAACTGCTCAAAGGATCCCGTCCGGACATCAAGCTTGAGATGATCGCGGCCACGAACTAGGTCAGCGTCCCTAAGATAGCCGGGATAGCCCGCACCGCCGCCATTGAAATAGTCATCACCATAGACGATCTCCGCATGGTGCGCCGTAGTCTCTAGGTCAAGAAACTGATGGCCACAGCTTCTACATTTCCAAATCCAGAATTGCTCCTTCTGAAAGAGTCGGCGCGAAAACGACTGGCAGATTGGGCAGTCTAACGAGTAATGCTGCATAATAACCACACCAAGGTACTTTGTGCCTGTAAAGCATTCAAGTTTCACACAATAGCTTGAACTAATTCCAACCTTAATACGCTAATTAGTAATTACGAATCTACCCTTAGATAGATAATTAATAGACTATAGAATCTAAAAATATTTCACAAAATCTAACTACCTCCCAGTACCAGCGAATGCTTCGGAGGGCTTAACCAGCTTTCTGTGATTGTGTCATGCTTAAATGAAATCAAGATGAAATAATCCGTAAACCTTTAAGTCTGATGTCCAATATAGCCAAGCTAGCGGCTGTGATTCATCTTCACTTCCATAACAGCAGTAATTGAATGATTTTCATCTTCATTTCATAACCAGGTATCATCTTAAAGAGTCCCGCTGGCAAACACTAGGACAAACAATATGCATTCACGTTCCTCACGCCAACGCCTGTCCCTGAGCTTAGCTTCAATCGCTCTAGGGCTTCTCTCCGCCTGTGGCACATCAGCACAATCGCCGTCAGCACAATCGCCCTCCCCCAGCAGTCCCATGCATTCTGGCATGCAGCATGATATGGGCCACAGTATGGATCTCGGTCCAGCAGATGCGGAGTACGACCTGCGCTTTATCGATGCCATGGTGCCCCACCATGAAGGGGCGATCGCTATGGCAACGGATTTGGCCCAAAAGAGCAAGCGGCCTGAACTGCAAAAACTCGCCAAAACAATGATCGCCGCCCAAACCCAGGAAGTTGTCCAAATGAATCAGTGGCGTAAGTCCTGGTATCCTGAGGCTCCAGCGAAACCGATCGCCTGGCACAGTCAGATGCAGCACTCAATGGCGATGACTAATGCCCAGGTGCAAGCTATGCGGATGGATAGGGACCTAGGACCTGCCGATGCTGACTACGATCGCCGTTTCCTCCAAGCTATGGTCCCCCACCATGAAGCAGCCGTAGTGATGGCTAGGGACTTAGCCCAGAAAACCCGGCGACCTGAACTGCAAAAACTGGCTAAGGACATTATAGCTTCCCAGCAGATAGAAATTGACCAAATGAAGCAATGGCAAGGGAACTGGTACAAAAGTAATTAATTTATTCAGTTGCGCAATGGAGCACTGGTTCAGGAACATGGAAAGCTTAAATAGCCTTCTGGTATTGAACTAGGCAGCATAGCGGATGCTAAATGACTGAATCCAGGACAATTTGGTCTGGATGGCCAAGGTGTGAGTTAATAGCAGTAGTACTTTCACCTATTCAGTCTGCCCTATGCTCCGCGCGCTGTTGAAAGGAAAACCACCCCAGCTTCCCGTTTCGGAAGCAGAGCGGCGGTTTAGCGATCGCGATCCAGCCATTCGGATCGCCCTCTTGAAGGAGCTGCCGTTCCCTGCGGTCCAGCCATGGTGTCTAAAGGTCCTGCGCGATCCGATCGAAGCCGTACGCAATGTCGCCCTAGAACGGTTGCAAGCTGAGGGAAATGCTGAAGTTGCCCCGGAACTGGCGGCGTTAGACTATCGCAGGATCAAGTGCATCCAAACCGTCGCCCTACCGGACTGCGGCTGTTCCCACATGGCCATGGCGAGGGGGCTCTAGCTGCCACGGGCCGAGACGATCGCCTCTATCTCTGGATCGATGGCCAAGCCAGGGTGATCGAAACGCCCGAACATCAGGCCCGATCGCTCTGCTGGAGTCCCAACGGCCAAACCCTCTTCACCGGCGGTGTCGAAGGAAAGATTTGTCTCTGGAGTCGATCGGGGCAGTTGCTGCGAGTATTACCCTCCCAGGGCGCCTGGGTAAGCGCCATCGCCATCGATCAGTCGGGGTTCGTTAGCGCGACCCGAGCCGGAACGGTCCAACGCTGGTCTCTCGGGGGCCGATGTTTGCAAACCCTCCAAACGGAAGGATTACCCATCAATGGCCTCACCCTGGGGAACGATCGCATCCTCGCCAGTGATGCCCAAACGCTCTACATTTGGGACCGCACCACAGGCCATCGCCTCAGCCAATCCCCCGCCCAGGAACCCCTCAATGCCCTGGCCCACCATCCAACGCAACCCCTCTGCGTCACAGGCGATCGCGCCTCCAAGCTCACCCTCTGGGACGCAAAGGGCAAAAACTTCGACTATCTGTATAACTGGAGCGATCGACCCACCCAGGCCCTGGCCTGGAGCCCCGATGGTGAGGTGATCTTTCAGACCTGCGCCTCGGGGGTGAATGTTTGGTACTGGCGGCGGGCTTGGTTCGTGCATATCCTGGTGGGTCACCGTTGGGCCGTGACGGATCTGGCGGTCAGCCGGGATGGTCAGACGATCGCCACCCTCAGCGAAGACAAAACCATCAAACTGTGGAGCCGCTAGGGCGATCGCGTCAAGATTTTTTGCGAATTCACCGCTTGAGACGTTATCCTGCATAAGGTGACAGGCTCCTGCATGGGTTGTTTTTACCCAGAAAGAGTGTTTGAAGTCTGCCATGAGCTTGTATTGTGAGGAGCTGATCCGAGATTTTATGAAAGTCTACTATCCTATTGTTTGCCTGACTGCCCTA
The DNA here is from genome assembly GCA_012031975.1 of Alkalinema sp. RU_4_3. Lineage (GTDB taxonomy): Bacteria > Cyanobacteriota > Cyanobacteriia > Leptolyngbyales > Leptolyngbyaceae > JAAUSA01. The sequence continues at coordinate 15,099 of JAAUSA010000047.1, forward strand.
GGTAGTGCGATCGCGCTATGCCCCTCCAGTGTTTTGGCCCAAGCTGTGGCCCCCGAAGTCGGGGCAGTAAAATCCAGCCCAAAACCCCTCAAAATTTCTAAGGCGATCGAAGTGGTAGAACCCGCGCCGCTCGTGGTTAAGCACCTATTGCCCATCAAAGCGATCTCCGCCCAGCCCACGATCCTGCTGAGCGATCGCCCCCTGATCACCCAACCCACTCCGGCTAAGCCGATCGCCCAAACCGATCTGCCCAAGCTCCAGGCAAAACCTGCGACCACTATGCCGATCGTGCCGAGTCGTCTGGAAGCCAACCCGAAGATGATCCAGCCGACCTTTGAAACGCCCGCCGCCGCTGTCCCGGTCCAGCCAGCTTCTCCCTTGCCCCCAGCGCGATCGGTGACCCCCGAGGCAAAACCCGCGCCTAAGCCAGCCCCAGTGGTGAAGCCTACGGATACACCACTGCCCCCCAGCAAGCCACCTGCGCCATTGGGCAATCCCTCCAGCAGCCCAACCCCACCGCCACCCTTTAGCGCGGCTCCGCCCCCAACAATCGTGCCCAAACCCGTCGCCGATCCGATCGGCCCGGCCCCAGGCTACGTCAACCCCAAGGCCAACGCCCTCCTGTACCCCACTAAACCCGAAGAGGTCAAACTCCTCGGCGTCCAGCCCATTACCCTCCAGCAGGCCCTCAACCTGGCCGAACGCAACAACCGCGACCTGGCCATCGCCCGCCTCCAGATCGAGAACGGTCGGGCCGCCGTCCGGGAAAATGAGGCGAGTCTCTATCCGACATTGGACCTCCAGGGTGTGTTTTCGCGGTCCCAAAGTGCCGGCAACGAAATCAGCGTCCAGGCAGGCCGTATCCGGGCAATTCGGGCAGCCGGCGGTCAACGCAGTGTGGCCGAGGCCTCTTCGCCCTTTAATCCCAATGCCGGGGCAGCCTTTAGACTCGATGGCAATACCACCAGCACGGTCTTCGATGCCACCTTGCAACTGAACTACAACATATTCACCTCCGGGCAGCGATCGGGCCAGATCCAAGCCGCAAAACAGCAGCTCCGGGGGCTAGAACTCCAATACGAACGCACCTTTGAGCAGTTGATTCTAGATGTCACCGATGACTACTACAGCCTCCAGGATGCCGACGAACAGGTGGCCATTAACGAGGCAGCAGTAACCAGTGGCGTCAGCAACCTCAAGGATGCCGAAGCCCAGGAACGGGCGGGACTGGGCACCCGATTTGATGTGTTGCGGGCACAGGTGCAGCTCGCCAACAATACCCAGCAATTGACCAATTCCAAGGGCAATCGCGACATTCGACGGCGGCAGTTGGCCCAGCGGCTGAGTCTGTCCGAGGTAGTGGGCGTGGTGACCGGGGAAGAGGTCCAGAAGGCTTCAATTCTCCAGCCCCTGGCGACCGCCGACGGTGGTTTAGCCCCCTTGGAGAACCTGATTATCCTGGCCTACAACAATCGGGTCGAACTCCAGGAGCAGCTCGTCCAGCGGGACTTGAGCGAAACCCAGCGGAAGGTGGCGCTCGCCGCCCTCGGACCCACGGTCTCCCTGCGGGGACAGTATGGTGTGGAAAAGCAATTTGAGCAGCCTGTGTCGGGACTGGCCGATGGTTACTCCCTGAGCGTCACAGCCCAGTGGCGACTGTTTGACGGCGGCAGGGCCAGGGCCAGTGCCCAGCAGCAGGCGATCAACGGCAAGATCGCCGAGGAACGCTTTGCCCAGGCCCGCAACCAGGTGCGTTTTCAGGTGGAACAGGCCCACAGTAATCTCCTCGCCAATTCCGCCAGTATTGAAACCACTGAGCAGGCCGTCCGCCAGGCCGAGGAAGCCCTGCGGCTGGCAGTTCTGCGCTTCCAGGCAGGCGTCGGCACCCAGACCGATCGAATCAATGCCGAGTCCGATCTGACCCGCGCCCGAGGCAATCGGATCAGTGCGATCATTGGCTATAACCGATCGCTAGCCCAATTACGCCGCGCCGTCAGCAACACAACCTCCTTGCCCAAATACAATAAGGTTGCGGCTCAATAGCTGTTTAGATTGGGCGAGTTTCCTGGTGCTGTTTGGTTTAACGTGATTTGACTCTTTGATACCCCCAAAAATTCATGAATTCTGGCTCCCCCCTAACCCATCTTGCTGCGATCGTTGCCCTTTGTGGAGGCCCTTTGGTGCCGATCGCCGCCATCGCCCAGGTCACTGAACCTGCCACTGAACCTGCCCCGGCTGCTGTCGAAACACCCTTTGCTCCCGTAGAAGCACCGATCGCCCCCCCGGCTGTCCAAACCCCAGCCCTAGCGGAACCGCCAATGCCGGAATTGTCGGAGGTGTTTATCGATCGCACGGATTACAGTCTGGGGGCAACGGAGCGGGAAGTGACCGCCACAAAGGAGGAGGCGGTTGCCGCTGGTATCCCAACCCAGCAAGTGCCCGTGGAGGCCTTGGGTGCCGGGGGCTCTGGTGAGGTTTCTAGTCAGGAACAGGTATCCTGGGGCGATCGGCCCGTGAGCTACAGCATGGCAGTCCCGGATACGGTGGTCACCCCGACCTCTGTGACGCAGGGTGCCCTAGAATACTTCAGCCGAAAACTCCTCCAGCCCCTAGGCCGCCTGGGCAACGAGAATATTAAACTAATTTTCCCACTAGCAGTTCCAGCCCCGATTACTTCACTGTTTGGCTGGCGGACCCATCCGATTAGTGGAACAGCAAGGCTACATACGGGCACGGATATTGGCGCAGCCACGGGCACACCTGTATTGGCGGCGCTATCTGGCCGGGTAATTTTGGCGGACATGATGGGGGGCTATGGCTTGGCCGTTGCCCTAGAACATAACAACGGTATCCAACAGACGATGTATGCCCACCTGTCAGAAATCTTCGTCAAGCCCGGCGATGTCATTCAACAGGGCGCCGTAATTGGCCGCGTGGGCAGCACAGGCGCTTCCACGGGGCCTCACCTGCACTTTGAATTCCGTCAAATGACCCAGGATGGCAGTTGGGTAGCGATGGATTCGGGGCAGCAATTGGAGATTTCCCTGGGCGATCTGACTCGGTCCCTGCAAGTGGCACAGAAACCCAGTGCGGCGATAGCCCAAACCCCCTTAATTCCCATGCAACCCAAGCCCTAAGCGCGCTTGCATCGACGGCGGGAAAACTTCTGCAACAACAGCAGTTTGAAGAAGGGCAGATCGTCAATTAAATACCGCCGCCAGAGTCGTCTGGGTTCTGTCAATAGTCGATAGAGCCATTCGAGACCTAGGCGGCTCATCCAGTCGGGCGATCGCGGCTTGTTCCCGGCCTCGAAGTCGATGGCGGCGCCGACGGCGAGGAAAATGTTGATCTCTGGCAGTAGCTGACGGTGCTTGGCGATCCAGATTTCCTGTTTGGGGGCGCCGACGCCGACCACCAGAACATTGGCGCCGGACTGACGCACCATTCGATAATGGCGTGACATTCCTCCGGGTTCTTTTCAAATCCATAGGAAGGCGAATGGGCTGCAATAATGATATTCCGGCCCGTGCGGCGGTTGATATTATCCATGGCCATCTGGGGAATGCCCTCGGCTCCTCCGAGAAGGAAAATTCGAATATCTTCGTTGTATTTATGATATTCGCAGAACTTCGGAAATAAATCAGAGCCCGAAATTTTGCCCTTGATGCGCTCTCCCAAAAAGCGGGCCGCATACATTAACACCTGACTATCGCAGACTCGATAGTCCGCTTGATCATAGGCCGCCATGAATTCTGCATCATGTTGCAACTTCATTAAATGATCGACATTAGGTGTGAAGACGACACCGCGATCGAGCTGGCCTAGAAATTCATCTAGGGTGAGGTTATCAATTTCAATATCGAGGATGTTGACGGCTTTCCGGAGGGAATCAACGCGCTGCTTGCGGAGCTGATTGGCCGAGGAAATATGGACGGCTTGACGGAAGGCTTGGTAATTGCTGGGGTGGTCAGCCGTGGGAAAGGCCGTTGAAATAGCAGGCGAAGTGACCTGTACCTCCAGGGATAGAGGGTACTTTGCTAAATACTGCGCATTAGAAATTAATCGAGCGCGCTTAAATTTTTGATGGAGAAGTTTAACCTTATCTCTAGGGACAACTTGGGTGGAAACTTGTGACATACAGGAGAGGGGCAGAGGGTAAGAAAACGCTCCAAACCATCACACCCAGCGAGCGAAAAAGCTTGCTAGGTAACCATTGGTTTAGCTGGACAACTGAATCTGAGTGAAATGACTATGGCAAAATTGCCAAAAATACGATCGAGAATCTGTCAGCAAGACTGAGATGCCTGTGGTGGGTGCAATTGGCTTGAAAATTCCCTAGATAAGCCTGTAATACCTGGAGATGCGAGAAACCACAGTCGCAGGTATAAAATCCGATATCGCTAAAACCCTGAAAAGTAGTTTTGTCTTTAAAGCCCTGATGTCGAATCCGTCTCTAATGTTTCTAACTGAGCATGATTGCTGCGGTTAAAACACTTTGCTTGAAAATAATTACGAAGACGCCTGACATACTCCACTATGATGGGATACCGTTGGCGCAATTGCCCTCAGCAATTTCTCCTGGATGTCCATGAAAAGTCGGTAAAGCCTACGGGTTAACCATTATAATTCCATAAAGTCGGGAACAAATTGCCGATTTCAATACCATTGGGATGGACTATGGGCGGGCTAAAACGATCGATAATGCAATGGATTTTGTCCTTGGTCGCACTGTTTTGCGCGTTCCTATTGGTCGGCTGCCAGGGACAAAACGCCAATGACGGCATCACCCGCCTCACCCTCTGGCAGGGCGTTAACCCGCCCCCGAATCGGGATGTGCTCGATCGCCTCGTCCAAAAGTTTAATCAAACCCACCCTGACATTCAGGTGCGATCGATCTACGTTGGCCAAGGCGATCAGCAGATTCCCAAAATTTTGGCGGCGATCGTCGGGGATGCGGCCCCGGATCTGCTTTGGTATGCCTCGACCCTGACGGGACAGCTCGTGGATCTCGAAGCCCTGCATCCGGTGGAAAGCGATCTGCTCAATTCCAAGGTCCTGCCGGAGCTGGACCCCACCCTACTGGGCACCATGGAATACGACGGCCACCTCTGGTCCGTCCCCTTCAGCACCAACAATGTCGGCATCTACTATCGCCCCAGCCTATTCCAAGCAGCAGGGGTCAAACCACCCAAAACCTGGGCGGAGTTTCGCTCCGTCGCCAAACAGCTCACCCTTGATAGGGACGGCGACGGCAAGATCGATCAGCACGGCATGGTCCTCCCCCTGGGCAAGGGCGAATGGACCGTCTTCACCTGGCTGCCCTTCATGTGGAGCGCGGGCGGCGACCTGCAAACCTCGGGTCGAGTCAACACAAATGGATCCATCAAAGCCCTGGAATTTTGGCAGGGGTTAGTCCAGGATGGCTCGGCGGTGCTCTCTGCCCCAGAGCGGGGCTACGAACTCGACGGCTTCATCAACGGCAAAGTCGCCATGCAGCTCTCCGGACCCTGGACCCTGGCCCAACTGCAAGCCAGCCCCGCCGCCCAAGATTTTGCCGTACTCCCCCTCCCCCAGGACAAAACCCCCGCCACGATCGTCGGCGGCGAAAACCTCTTCCTGTTCAAAGGCTCCCCAGCGCGCCAGCAAGCTGCCTTCACCTTTGCCGAATACGTCCTCAGCGAGGGCTTCCAGACCGACTGGGCGATCCATACAGGCTACCTGCCCGTCAACCTTAAGTCCCGCCAGAGCCCTGAATACCAAGCCTTCAAACGTCAGCAGCCCCAGGTGCAGGTGTTCCTCGATCAGGCCGCCGTGGGTCGATCGCGCCCCCATCTCCCCCGGCTACAACCGGATTTCGGACAGTTTAGGCCGGGCGATCGAGTCGGTGCTGCTCGATCGTCAGACGCCCAAACGGGCAATCAGTGAGGCCCAGCGACGATTGGATCTGGTTTTCCCCAGGGCAGCCGTAGAAAAGTCAAAATGATTGTACGAAATTGTACAGACATCCGCTAAACTGGGAAGGTTGTCTGCTCCATTGGAGAGCCAACAAACAGTCAATCAACTCAGCAATAGTTGTATTACTCAACCACTTCATTGATAGGTTGGGTTCCCATAGGAGAGGGGTCCAAAAATGGCTAAGCGCCGGAATCAAAAGAAAGAAAAAGCTCTGCGTAACCAGGCCTATGCGCGGAAGTTCCGCAAGCGGACGAACACAGGTCGCTATTCCCGTCGTCGGATGGATGATCGTCCTGAAGAGAATGACGAGAACAAGACAGGCGGTGCAGCGGCTGGCAGCGAAGGCGCAGCCGACATGTAATTGCTTTCCATCAGCTTTGTGCACGGCATCCCTTGGATTTTGGTCCGAGGGATGTTTGTTTTGAGGCCATGACCATCAAAATTGTTCAAAACCCCCGCCTCTCAGCGCCACTGCTCGGGCTGGGGGTACTGCTATTGGCAACGATCGCCGCCCTCTTACCCATCCTGCTCAGTCGGCGGGACTGGCTCAATCTGCGGGGCTGGCCCCAACTGCTGAAGTTTTTCACCGCAGCGCTGCATCCGAACCTCAATCAAAGCTTGCTCGAAACAGCGTTTCAGGCATCGCTGACGACCCTGGCCTACGCGGTCTGTGGGACGTTTTTAACCGCCCTGATCGGTCTAGTCGTCGGGGTATTGGCGACAGAGGTGTTTTGGCTGAGCACGATCGGGCGGGTTTGGCCGTCGCGGCTGGTGCGGTTGCTATTGGTGGTGCCGAGGGCGATCCATGAGTTGCTCTGGGCCTTGCTGCTGCTGAATATTTGGGGGCTCGATTCCCTGACGGCTATTGTGGCGATCGCCATTCCCTTTGGGGCGATCACGGCCAGAATTTTCGCGGATTTGATCGATGACACGCCCCGGCAAGCCCTGGAGGCGGTGACCAACAGCGGCGTTTCTACCCTGGTGGCCTTTTGCTATACGCTACTGCCCCAGGCTTTTCTGAACCTGCTGTCCTACGCCTTCTATCGGTTTGAATGTGCTTTGCGATCGGCGGCGGTGCTGGGCGTCATCGGGGCGGGGGGCTTGGGCCAGGAGATCCGGGTGAGCTTGGATGCCTTTAAATATGCCGATCTGTGGACCTTTTTCTATAGTCTGCTGCTGCTGAATGGCCTAGTGGATTGGCTGAGCGCCTGGCTGAGAAGTCGGCTCAACTGTGCTCCCCGCACCCAGCTATCGGGATCCGAGGTGCGCACCTTTAGTCCCCAGGCCCCATCGATTCCGCTCTTACTAGCGATCGCCCTAATCCCCGTCATTTGGAGCTTTTGGTATGTCCATCCAGACTTAAGTTTGGTCACGGCGGCGCGGAGTCAGCGGTTGTGGCAGCAGTTTGTGGGGGGACTGTGGCCCTTGAAGTGGGGCAACCTGGGGGTGTTGGGGAGTCAGGCCATCGATACGGTGGCGATGTCGGTGCTGGCGATCGTTATGGCCGGGGTTGGCGGTCTACTGCTAGCCTTTCCAGCCGCCCACAATCTCGGGAGACTGCTCGGCGGGGTGGGGGCTAATCCCTGCGATCGCGGTTTCTGCTCTACAGTTCGCGGTTTCTCCTGCTGCTGGCTAGGGCGATACCCGCGCCAATCTGGGCCTTGGTGGTGCTGTATGTGATGTTTCCAGGTATTCTGCCGGGGGCCGTGGCGTTGGGCATTCATAATCTGGGGATTCTGGGGCGGCTGATGGCGGAGACGATCGAGAATTTGGAGCGATCGCCCCTGGAAGCCATTAAAGGTACGGGGGCAAGGGCGTCGGGGGTGTTCCTCTACGGTGTGCTGCCGATGACGATGCCTCGGTTTATCAGCTATGCCCTCTATCGTTGGGAGGTCTGTGGGCGGGAGACGGTGATCGTGGGACTGGTGGGGGCGGGGGGACTGGGGCGATCGCTGACGGAGCAGTTGACGGGGTTTGACTATCGGGCGCTGATGCTGACGCTGGGAGCTTTTGTGCTTTTGACGATGGCGATCGATTGGGTGAGTGGGGGGGCGCGGCGATCGATCCGGTAAACCTTTACAAACTTCAGCGCCTAAAATCGCGGCTACACAAACAATACTTGTCTTTAAGAGGGTAAATCTTGTTTGTGTAGCTTCAACCGCCAAGCTTTAAGCAAGGTTAATCCTCATCGATTGCGCAGGTTTCTTCTGGCTCACAATCCTCTAACAACGTATTACCTGAATTATTTGTAGTGCGGCCGCCCAAGAGACCAAATATTGCCCCTGTACCCATGAGCCAGGTCGTTGAGGTCTTTTCTAGAATTTGCTTTTGTTCACTAGAAAGCTGTTGGTGTGAGGCTATCCAGATAGATGTACCACCCGAAAGCAATGTTATGCCAACAACCGTGGAGAAGACAAGTTTGAAGTGATTTGTGTTCATTTTGTGACAACTGAAGTTACTCATCAACTGTAGATTTAGGTGCCCTACCCCACGAAAGGGGATCGCCCAAAATTCCTGTACCTCATGCTTAAAGGGCTGTTTACAATGTAGGGTAGTGATATATTAATTTGGGGCGCGTCAGAGGAATTTACGTTACCCTAGATTAAAGCCCCATATTTTAGATACCAGCAAGTGCCATGCCACGTACAAGCTATGGTGATGACAAACGTAAACAATCATGGAGAATCATTAAGTCTTTGTTACAAAAGAAACATGACTCGTCTGACGATCGACTGATGTTTGAAGACTTAATGATCATCTATCACGATTGGGAAGCCCAAGGTTCTCCTTCTATAGAGGTAAAAGGAACACTTGCTTCTTTGAGCGCTCTTTGTGGAGAGAACTTTTCAATTGAGCAGGTTCGTGAATCTCTTAATGAGCATTTGAGCAGTAGATTTCTGAAAATACTGCAAGATAATCGCAAGCGTAAAGCTGGACGCGGCGCTGATCAATGGCACTTTAAAATTTCTCTTTGGTCCATACAGATAGAGGAGAACGAAGAAAAATTTAATACATTATGGGAAAGCAGGCGACCTAAGCAAGAGAAAGATTCCGGACGTCTTCGGGGAAGACTTCAAGATGTTGTAGCTTCTGAGAATAGATCTAACGACAACCCTACTGTATCGCGATTAGAAAGTGTCTTAGCTCCATATGAAGATTTAGTTCAAGAGTTTGTCACAACGTTTAATGAAAATTTTATTGATTCTAGTCTCAAGAGTATTAGTGAAGCTAACTTAAGGAAAGGGCTGCTGGAAATAATTCGTAAAGTATCAGATTCTGATGCTGTTATCTTGTATGAACTTTCTAAAAAAACCTGGCAACCCAAGTATAATAGCGGTGATGAGGAGGATTTCTATACTCAGCTTATCTTCTCTAATATTTTAATTTTGCTGAAAAGGGATGAAGTTTTTGCCAATGATTCTCATGGGATAATTATCGAATTTGACGGGAAAATGTTCAGTGTTATTCCATTAGAAACAACTAACTCTTCATCTCCAGCAAGGACCTCAATCCTTATATTATGCAATTTTTCAAGAAACTCTATATTCAAACAGGATCCTGTTGGTAGAATTATTTCGGCTTTCTACACAATTTCCAAAGAATCACTTTGTCAGTCAATTGACAATCTCGAATCATCAGTGCTTGATGCTTTGAAGAAGTCGTTTAGGTTCGTATCTCTCAATCTTTACAACCGAAGATTTGAACTTTTCTGCAAGCAGCTATTTAAAATGACCGTTTATTTTCAGGCTATCGTTAAGTTAGAACCCGCTCTATTAGAGGCTTGGGAGGCTCTAGCAAGAGATCCTGCAACAATGCGTGCTCCTGTAGAGCTGTTTTCTGCTGCCGAACTTTGGGGAGTAAAATTTCTAACTGAGTTAGATTTATATTTTCTCAGAAAATCAACACAGCTTTACTATGAAGCTAGAGTAGATACAAACAAAAATCGCTACCACGACATTCTTCCACTTGCTGTTAATGTTTATCCAGATTCTTTAATGAGAAGTGCATACCTTCAGGAAATTCGCACCATCATAGATAAAAAGATATTGCCAGCTGGCAAACTTATCCTCGAAATTTCAGAAAAATCTGCTCTCCCACAAGTATTAAATTGGAATGACGATAAGCCAACTTGGTTTAACTTTAGAGAGCATCTCAAAGAGTATGCTCGCCAAGGTACACGAGTTAAATTTGCAATTGATGACTTTGGTGTCGGGCATGCCTCGGTTTCACGTCTTATTGGGCTAAGACTCGAATATGTAAAAATAGATCAAGAGGTACTTGGATATGAGCCCAAAGTTCGAGATAGTGTTATTCAGTTTGTTCGAGATGCTTTACTTGAATCTAGTGGGAATGCACCACATATTGTCTTAGAAGGAGTAGACGAAAAGTATCCTCTCTATTCTATTTTAGATTCAAATACAGGTGCACAATCAATTCAAGGATTTCTTATTGGAAAAGCATCCGAGAAAATTTACGATCGACTCAATGAGACTCAATATAAAGCGTTACAAAAGCAAAAAGAGAGGGTTACGTAGCATTTTATCTGTAAGACATTACAAAACCTTAAAAGATATAGTACTTTTATCTCTAGCTGTAGAGCTCTAGGATAGAGTCCCCAATGTTTCCGATATCTGGGTAATGTCTACAACTCCTTGGGCCAATACCAACGGGCGATCGACTTCCATCAGCAATCCCTCGAAATTGCGCGGGAGATTGGCGATCGATGGGGAATTGGAGCGTCGTTACTCAACATGGCACATGCCCAAGCCAAGCTTGATAACCCTGGCCAAGCTTTGCTCAACTACCAGCAGGCCAAATCCATCTACGCAGACCTCAAACTCGATCACATGGTCGAACAATGCGATCAAGCCATTTATCAGTGCAATCAAATCATCCCCGCCCAACGCCGCCTTCCGCCTTCCATTGGCAATCAACCCAAATCCGAATCCCCAAACGATTGGTATGAACGAGAACGCCAAGCCAATCAACGCAAGCCTCGCACTGCTCAAGCTCGCGCCGGGAATCGATCCTTCTATCTCTGGTTTGCCCTGGGGCTGGTGGTGGTGTTGCTGGTGTGGTGGCTTAAGGGCT